>CAZEEG010000127.1:5319-16214 GCA_964511065.1 uncultured Pirellulales bacterium
TCAAAAGCATCGCGCAGCGCAGCGGGACACGGATCATAGCACTTTCTCCGAAGCGGAAATTGGGGGGCCGTGGAGAAAGATACCATCCACTCGGTGGCCGGCAAAGCGGAACCAGCACGCGCCTCTAAGCCCCGGTACCCGTATGGGCAGATAAGCCGCGGCGGCGCGTGGAGAACACGGTCCCTGCCGGACATCACCGGGGGGCCACGATGGACTATGGCCCACGGTTTGAACTGCGGCGGAGGTCGGTGATCCAGGTCCCGTCCAGGTGCGCGTGAGTTAGCGGCGTGCGCCGCGCAGCACCGTGCGTTCGGCAGGAACCCATGCCGATGGCGCAGAGGGCATGCTACTCAAAGGGGCTTCTCAGGCAGGCCGCTTCGTGATTGGACGGTGCGCTCCCGGAAACGGGAGCCATCGGTGTGATGTGCCTTAGCGATAGGCACGGTTGCGGCGAGCGCGGCGTTCGGCGCGCAGGCGAGCGCGGCGCTTGGATTCGCTGGGCTTTTCGTAGTATTCCTTTCGCCGCATTTCCTTCTTGATACCGCTTCGCTCGACCAGCTTGCGGAAGCGGCGGACCGCCTCGTGAATGGATTCGCGATCACGCAGGGTCAGTTTGACCACATGTTCCTCCTGTGTCAGGACAACCTCACGCCACTAAAATGCCGGCTACACTTCCCCGGCAAACTCGCTACTATATCATAGCTGCAAGACTGCTGGCAAGCGGCTTTGCCCGGCCCCGGCTGCTTTCGTAAATCGTGTTTTTCCAGAGACTTGCGCTGGTCGGTTGAAGTCCAGCTCGCATGGTCGTATCGCGGTGCAGCGGCCGGCCCGGAGCAATACGCGTGCCATTACCCCGGGCTCTACGCAGGGAACTCCAAGCGCCTTACCAACCCACACCATTCACAATCTGGCGGGCGATTGTACGGCGGAATTTGCCACAATCTTTCCCCCAGCCGCAAAAAAACGGACCTTGCCTGCGTAATGCCGTTTGCAGCCACACCGGGACGAAGGTAAGACGGCCATCACAAGTTCCTCAACCCTCATCCGACTGATCCATCGATCCATCAGGAGACCCTGCCACGGCTAAGTCGTCCAAATCCGGCAAGAAGAAAGGCGAGCAGACCGGGGAAAAGGTCGTCGCCATGAACCGCCGCGCCAAGCACGAGTACGACATTCTCGACACGCTCGAGTGCGGAATCATGCTGTGCGGGAGCGAGGTGAAGAGCCTGCGCGCTGGCAAGGCCTCGCTGGACGAAGCGTACGGGCGGATACGCGACGGCGAAGTGTACCTGGTGGGCTGCGATATTCCCGAGTACGTCCAGGCGAACCAGTTCAATCACCAGCCCCGCCGGCCGCGCAAGCTGCTGATGCACCGCTCAGAAATCCGCCGGTTTGCGCAGCGGGCTTATGAGCAGGGGCTGACGCTCATCCCGCTCAAACTGTATTTCAACGCCGAAGGCCGGGCAAAAGTACTGCTGGGGTTGGCCCGGGGCCGCAAAATGTACGACAAGCGCGAGGTCAAGAAAAAGGCCCAGGCGCAGCGCGACATCCAGCGGGCGATGCGCGGCCGGCAATAGCCGCCTTTCTGCCGTGGGGGGGGCTTGCTGCAGCCGTCACGGGGCTGAAACCGCCCTGCCCCCCCTATCCGCCGGGCCACTGGTCCAGCATCACGCGGACCGTGTAATAGAACACGGGCGCGGAAAAGCAGATGGAGTCGATGCGGTCGAGCACGCCCCCGTGCCCCACCACCAGGGTCCCATAGTCTTTGACGCCCCGGTCGCGCTTGATGGCCGACATCGTCATGCCGCCCGCCATGCCAGCCAGGGCCGTCAGGGCGGATAACCCGGCCGCCTGCCAGGGTGTAAGCGGCACCGACCACCACAGCACGGTGCCAAACAGGGTGGCGCTGGCGAGCCCTCCCAGGAAGCCTTCCCAAGTGCGGCCGGCACTCACCTCGGGCGCAATCAGCCGTTTGCCCAGCAGCTTGCCCCAGACGTATTGGGCGATATCGGCAAACTGCACCACCAGCACAAAGTAAAACAGCAGCCGCGCGTTCTGGTCCTTGGGCATGTCCTCGGGGATCGGCAAGTTCAGCAGCGCCGGGGCAAAGCTCAGGCAGTACACGCAGATCATCAGCCCCGCCAGAATCTTGGCCGTGCGCTCCAAGAATCGCTTGGGATCGCCGGAAAACGAAACCCGGGCCGTGATGAACAGAAACCCAAAGACGGGAATCAAAATGCTGTACAGCGAGTAGGCTTCAAGTCCGACCAGCACGTATTGCGCCGGGGTGATGATGAAAAATACCCAGAACAGCGCGCGGTGGTCCCCGGGCCGGGTCGGCGTGAGCGTGATGAACTCGCGCAGGCTCCAGAACGAGATCAGCCCGAACAGCACGACCGTGGTGACGCGGCCAATCAGGAAGGCCGCGGCCAGCACCGTACACATCAGCCACCAGGTGCGGACGCGGAGATGAAACTGCTCCACGATGGCCGGGTTCAAACCGGCGTCCAACCGCCGCTTGAGCACCTGCCCTACCGCCGTCGCTGCGGCCAGCACCGCCAGCACGCTGCCCACCAGCAAATACGTTCGTGTATCGGCAATGACGATCATGGCGACAGGTAGGCTACAGGAACGGCGTTCAGCATGTCAGGGCGCATTTCGGGGCCAAGGCGGCAGATCAAAAACAGCATGGCGGCCTGCGGCGTCCCGGCCCGGCAATCCTGCGGTCGCTCGCCGGCTCCCGATCGTGCGCCGCATGTGGGTTGGCTCCCCCTCCCGGTGGATCGGTAACGGTTATATCTCTTTCAGACGCCGCACGGCTTCGCGGGCCCGGCGGAGAAATTCCATCTTCGGTTCGCGGTGCTCCAGGTAGATCGGCGGCCCGAAGGTGATACAGCTTAACAGCGGGACCGGCAGAACCTCGCCCCGGGGAAGGACGCGGTTGACGTTGTCGATGTGGACGGGCACCAACTCCAGTTCCGGCCGCTTTTTCGACAGGTAGTACAGACCGCTCTTGAACTCCCCCAGTTCTTCGCCGCTGCTCCGCCCGCCTTCGGGGAACACGATCAAACTGTAGCGGTCGCCGATGGCGCGCAACATGAGATCGACCGGACTTTGATGCACTTTAACCTTGAGGCGGTCGATCAACAGGGCGTTGAACACCTTGTGGGCCAGGTAACGTCGGACGGCGTTTTTCTCCCAGTAGTCGGCCGCAGCGACCGGCCGGGCCAGCGAACGGACCTCCGGCGGCAGGGCCGCCCAAATGACCACGGCATCCAAGTGGCTGGTATGGTTGGCGAAGTAAACCCGCTGGCAGGTGTCGGGCTGGCACTCGATCCAGCGCGAACTGGCCCCACTGAGCAGCTTGGCCGTGCCGGCCAGCATGGAGGCCGTCAGACGAGCGAACCACCCCCGGTTGGCAAAGTCGTCCGGCAAGGGCGCGAGATTTCTGCTTCGTACGGGGCGTTCGATCACGTTCGAGAAGCTCGTACCGGCGCCTTGTCGGGAAACCCTTACGCGGAATTTCGCCGCAACCGTTGCGGCGATGCCGAAACCTCGATTGTAACTCGCAACCGCGCTTTATACAGAGGGCGCGGCGGCGACGTTTTCCACCGCTCGGCCACAATGCCTGCCGAAAATACCGGTAGCTACCTCTGCCCGGCGGTACTCGGGGGGCCTTCCTGCGCAGCAGGATCGCCGGTGGCGCCTTGCGGCCGGCTCAACCCTCCCGGGCGACCGCGATCCGTCCCATTGGGAAGGAGACGCCGATCGTACGGCGCTGGCTAGCTTCAGAACCCGAGCGGGCTTTTCACGGTGAAGCGTTTGCATCACCTGCGGGGAATTGGGTACCAGACGGCTCTGCTGGGGGAAGTAAAGCCCAACGCAGTTGGCGTCGATCAGGTTGGCGGCCAGTTCGGCCATGCCAAACACCGTCGCCGGGGGGACACCACTGGTGCTGCTGGGCAGATGCTGAATCCGGACCGAAGCCCGGTGATCGAACGCCGGTTGAATCCCGCCCCTGCCGGTCTGAATGACTGCAAATTGGTTCCGGATGGCGCCAATAGGCGAACAGAATCACGCCGATCGCAAATACCGAGACATAGGTCGCCATCTTCCGGCTCATCAGGAAGACAACGTGCCGCTTCTGCTGAGTGTTTATTTTTGCATGGCCCTTCCCAAATCGAGCGGGGATGGATCGCGTTCCATCCCGCTGACACGCGCCCCTGGATTCATCGGCCAGAGGACTGTGCCCACGGAGCATTCAGGCTTTGCCGGTGACGTCGCCTGGAAAACCGGGCCGCGTTATTCCGTTTCCATGCAGGCCAGTTGCGGTCGTGGTCGGGACCGTCCCAGAGTTTCTTGATGGAGATCATCGAGTACCTGTCCTGGGAAGGAAGCTATCGGCTTCTTTTCATCCCCTGACGACTTCGAATTCCGCGTCCGTCTCCGGCACGATGCGTTTACGGAGGATGACTTCGTTGCCCTGGTCGTTGAACTGGACCTCGTCCATCACAAACCGCATCAATACCAGTCCCCGGCCGCCGGGGCGGTCGAGACGGCCCAGGTCGTCAGCATCGGGGAGGGCCTGGGGATCGAATCCCGGTCCTTCGTCCCGAATGCGAAACTCGGCCAGCTTCTGCGAGAAGCGTGCAAAGACATGCACCTGGCGGTTGCAGAAGGGCGGTGCTTCGCGCCGCTCGCGGATCGCCTGGTCGTACTTTTCCGCACCTTCGCGCCGCAAGTCGGAGCTGATTTCCAGGTTGCCGTGATGGATGGCGTTGACCAGCGCTTCTTCCAGGGCCACGCCGATCCGCATCCGTTCTGCCGCGTCCAAGCGGCCAGCCATGGCCAGGTTGGTCTGCAGGTAATTGACCAGCGATGGGATCAAGCTGGTATCGTTGCCCAGCACGAACTCGCACTCGCTGCGGACCAACCGCTGCATCAGTTCCCCATGCTGCTTCCATTGGCGCTGCAGGGCCAGGACCCGTTTGACGGTGGGAAACAGTTCCGCGGCCAACGCCCGCTTGGGCACGTAACTGGCCGCGCCGTGCGTGAGCGCGGCGGCTGCGATGTCCTCGCTGCCTTGCGAGGTCATCAGAATCAGAGGGATCAGGTGCCGGCTTGCCCGAACCCGGGCTACCAACTCCAGGCCATCCAGGCGCGGCATGATCAAATCGGTAAGGATCAGATCGGGCGGATGCTCGGCGATACGTTCCAGGGCATGTTGGCCATCGGTAGCAAAATCCAGTTCGCAATCGGCCAGCGGCTTCAGCAACGCCTGTGCCAGCCGGCGATCCATGACGGAATCGTCGACGACGAGAATTCTTGGCATGTGGTGGCTCCCCAACGTGTGCCCCGGGCGCACAACCGACGACACAGCTTTCAAAGGTGCTGTGGCACAACGCAGTGCAGCGGCCACAACCAGTAGCCGCTTCCCCCCCACTGCCTGACGACTCCCCGTAAGATAGCACGCCCGGCCTCGCCGCTCGACGCTCTGCCGAAGCGGTAAATGCCGGCGGGGGGAGACGCCCTCTCGCTAGAGCGTTTCCAGCAGTTCCAACCGCAGCAGGTTGAGTGCCTGCTTGGAGGCTCGGCTTTGCAGGATGTCGGGATGGCCGGTGTACTGGGCGACCTGCGTGCGGGTGCCTGATGGTCCCGCCAGGGCGAAGTGGATGGAAGGCGGCACACCGGCCGAAAGGTTGACGTTGGGAACCGGGCTGACGGCCAGTGCGTAATCGGCCATGAGCTTGCGGCGGAGTCCCTCGGCCAATTGTGCCATGGCTTCGCCGGGAGGGTGCGTGAGGAAAACTTCTGCCGGCACGTCCAGCAGCATGCTGGCCGCTTCGGCACCGGGAATCACCAGCCCGCCCACGAACTGGGTTTCGCTCTCGGGGACTTGCCGCAGCCAATAGGCGATTTGTCCCCCGGTACCCCACTCGGCCGTGGCCAGGGTCTTGTCGGCCCGCTTCAATAGCCGCAGCACCGCGTGCTGCAGTTCATCGTCGCCTTCGCCAAAGATCAAGTTGCCCAGACAGCGGTAGATGGTCGCGGCCGTCGGCTCGATGGTGGCCTCGCATCCCTGGAGGCTATCGCTGGCTGCCGTGATGCGCAGCGTGATGGTCGCATGGCTGGCCGTGATGCCCACGGTGGGCATGCGGCCGCGGCGAATCAAATCGGGCAGCATCTGCTCCAGGTCGCTTTCGCCAATCCCGAAGCAGCGAATTTGCCGGTGGCAGATCACGCGGCGGACCAGGCCGGCGGCTCGCAGCGATTCCACCACCGCTGGCCACATCTCCCTGACTTCAGCCGGAACTCCCGGCAGGCAGTAAACCCGGCAGGTGCGGCCGTCGGCCCTGGCCACGGCGGCTTCGATGCCCGGCGCCGTGCCGTGAGGATTGAAGATGGGCCGGCTGCCGGCGGGA
The DNA here is from genome assembly GCA_964511065.1 of uncultured Pirellulales bacterium. GTDB lineage: Bacteria > Planctomycetota > Planctomycetia > Pirellulales > S012-138 > CALBRZ01. The sequence continues at coordinate 11,742 of CAZEEG010000127.1, forward strand.
AACTTGGCCTGGATGATGTTTCGCTCGGGCATGGGCCGGCCGCGATGCCGGAACAGCTTGCGGATATGTTCGAGCGATTCCTCGTGAACGACCAATTCAGAACCCAGCAGGGCGGCCATGACATCGCGGGTGAGATCGTCGGCCGTGGGCCCCAGCCCGCCGCTGGTGACCACCACATCGGCCCGATCCACGGCCGCGCGAAAGACGGCCTGGTTGGCGGCCAGGTCGTCGGCGACCGTGGTGTGGTACAGCACCTGGATGCCCAACTCGCCAAGTTGTTGGCTGAACCACTGGCTGTTGGTATCCAGGCGTTGGCCGCTGGTCAGCTCATCCCCAATCGAGATCACTTCGGCAACGGTCATGTCAGATATGGAGAGGGTAAACGGATCGGAACAGTTGGCCTTCGCGCGTGATCCGCACAACAAGCCCTACGGGCTGCCCAACCGCAGGGCAAACGGATCAGAAAGGTCGGCCTTCGCGCGGGTCAAAGCGCTCGCATACACTTCTTGAGCCAACGGCAGCTTGGAACACCAGCAAACCAAGGATTAATCGTGCGTGCCACGGCTCTCCCGAGCCGTGCATCGTTGCTCCGGAGCAATCTTTTCCCCATGGCCACTTTGTTGCAAGCGTATATCGACGTCGCGCTGCTAGCCAGTACCCTGTGCTTTGCCGCGTATGGGCTCGATAAGCGGTCTGCCGTGCTCGGTCAGCGGCGGATTCGCGAGCGGACACTGCACCTGCTGGCTTTGGGAGGCGGTTGGCCCGGCGCCTTGGCCGGACAAAGAGTCTTCCGGCACAAAACGCAGAAGCTGTCCTTCCGTGTGGTTCTCTGGGGCATTGTGCTGCTGCACCTGGCGCTCATCGGCTGGATGCTTTGGGCCTGGCTGGAGGTACCGGCCAGCAGTGCGGACGCGACACACCGGGTAACCGGTCTGCCGAGCGGTTTGGCCAGGGCTGCTACCGGAACGGGGGCCGCGGTACAATAGCGCCGCGGTACCGGTTTGGAAGGGGGGGACCGGCAGGGAAGGACGGTGCCCTGCCACCCGGGTTCAACATCTCTTTGTGCAGGCTTGCCATGGAACGCCAACTCGAGCCCGAAGTGATGGACACTCCGCAGGAAGCCCTGGCGTACGACGCCATGGACCACGCGGAGGTCAATCGCCTGTTTGTAGACGACCTGCTGGCGGCCTTGGCCGATGGGGGCCGCGAACTGGACGGCGAAATCCTCGACTTGGGGACCGGAACAGCACAGATTCCCATTGAACTGTGCGAGCGGACCGACCAGGGCCGCGTGATGGCCGTGGACCTCTCCATCCACATGCTGGAAGTGGCTCGGAATAACATTGAAATCGCGGGCCTCACCGAGCGAATCCAACTCGATCACGTCGATTCCAAGCGGCTGCCCTATGAGGACGGCCGCTTTGCCGTGGTGATGTCCAATAGCATCATTCACCATATTCCCGAGCCAGAGACGGTGCTGCGCGAGGCGTGGCGCGTGCTGTCCGTCGGTGGGCTGCTCTTCTTCCGCGATTTGCTGCGCCCGGCCGACAGCGACACCGTGGCCAAGCTGGTTGCGATGTATGCCGGCGATGCTACCGAGCACCAGCGGCAGATGTTCGACGACTCGCTCCGAGCGGCGCTGAGCCTGAGCGAGATGCAAGAACGTGTGGCCCGCCTGGGGCTGCCGGAGGCCGGCGTGCGGCAGACTTCCGATCGCCACTGGACCTGGGTTGCGTGGAAGGACGGCGCACCGTAAACGGGCCGCGCCAACGATCGCGGTCATCTTACGTCACCGCGGTTCAAGGGGGAGCGTGCCGCCCGTCCCTCAGGCGGCCGAGCGACTGCTGGCAGCGCTAGCAGCCATCCGCGTTGACGCTCCGGACCGACAACAGTACATGGAAGGCCGCCGGATCCGCGCGCAATGGGCGCTCACGCAGAGCGCTTCTCCCTGGACTGCATGGAGGCAATACGGTGGCGAACGTACAGCTTGCTCGCGCGTCCGCTTCGGCCTCGCTCCCTCTACAGCGGATTGCGTCCGCGCAGGCGCGGCGCTTCCCACTGGCCGCCTGGTGCGCGGTGGCCCTGGTGGCATTTGCCGCCTATCACCTGTGGCTCGTGCATACCATGCGGCACACCGGCTTGGAACTGGGGGTGATCCGGCCGGGCACGCACGTTTATCGGCTGGTGCCGTTGTACGCGCACGTGCGGTTGCATCTGAAGACGGGGCTGTTGATCGCGCTGGCTGCGTGTGCCGGCATCTGGTGGTGGCATCGCCGCATTCACGCCCGGCAGAATCAGCCAGGCACGGCAGCGGTCGTGGCGAGCTTGATGCTGATTCACGGCGGCCTGGCATGTGCGGTCGCCTTGATCGATGGCGGCCTTGACCGCTTGTGGCGCCCCTACCAACTGCTGGCAGCCACCGACTATATCGGCGCCGTGCCGTGGGTGCAGACGCCGGGCTGGTTCCTCACGCACTATACGTCGCTGCTGCCGGAACTGCCGCTGCACTGTCAAACCCATCCCCCCGGCGGGCCGCTGTTGTTGTGGCTGGTCGCAGAAGTTTTCGGCCCTGGCCCGGTTCCTGCCGCGCTGGCGACCATTGCCGTTGGCACCTTGGCCATGCCTGCCGTGTGGGGACTGGCACGAAGCGTACTTCCTTGGCGCGGTGCTGCCTTGGCGGGGCTGTTGTTTGCCGTCTCGCCTTGCATCGTGCTATTCACAGCAACCGGTATGGATATCGTCTTTTCCACCCCGATGGTCTGGACGTTCTACCTGATGTGGAGGGCACGCGAGGCCGCACCGTCCGCCGCAGGTCAACGCGGCTGGCGACATGCGCGGCCAGTGCTGTGGGGCACACTCGGTGGGCTGGCTGCCTCGGTAGCTGCGCTCATGACGTTCTCGGCGGCGTTTCTGGTGTTTTGGGCCCTGGCTGTGGCAATGCTCACGGTATGCTTCGATCGGCGGCGGTTGCCAACGACGCTCGCAGCTTGGACGGCGGCGGCAATTGCCGCCAGCTTGTTCTATGGGCTGCTCTACCTGGCTACCGGCTACAACCTGTTCGAAACGCTCATGGCCTGCACCGTCAACCATCAGCAGATCATGGAAGGCGGCAACTACGGCACCTGGCGGCAGTATGCACACCTGGTGGCGGGAAACCTGGCGGCGTTTCTGTTCTGCGTGGGCCTGCCTTTGGCCGTGCTGTGGCTGCGCCAAACGTGGTACGACCTGAGGCGGCCCGCACGCGGCGGCCCTTGGCTGCTCAACGCCAGCTTCGTGCTCGCCCTGGCTGTGCTGGTGCTGGCCCCCATTCATACGCTGGAGGTGGAGCACATCTGGCTGTACATGGTTCTGCTGGTCGCCATTGCGGCCGTCCGATCGCTGCAATGGCTGGAGAACGACGGCGACCGCGAGGCTTCCTGGGCCGTCTTGCTGTTGATGGCTCAAACCGTGGTCATGGAAGTGTGCCTGACGACGCACTGGTAGTGGCAGGTGCAGCGGTTAGGAACTCCGCGTTGCTTGTCTAAGGTCTATGCCACGATGCCGGCGCCGGAGACGGGGTACTGGTTTAACCTTGGAACATTTCGGCGACCGCCGGCTTTTGAACCTTGCCCATCGCGTTGCGCGGCAACTGCTCGACAAGCAGCACGCGCTGCGGCACTTTGTAAGCGGCCAGGTGTTCTTTCGCCCAGGCCCTGAGTGATTCCAGGGCAAGCGCTTGGGCAGCATCTGCCGCATCTGACCGCGGGACGAGGCAGGCCGCCACCATTTCGCCCCACTCGTCGTGCGGCACGCCGACCACGGCGCATTCGGCAACGGCCGGATGCGTGCGCAGCACTTCTTCGATCTCCAGGGCGGAAACCTTGTAGCCGCCGGTCTTGATGATATCGACGCTGTTGCGGCCCAAGATGCGGTAGGCGCCGTTCTCGTACACGGCCACATCGCCGGTGCGAAACCAGCCGTCGCGGAACGCGGCCACCGTCGCCTCGGCGCGGTTCCAGTATTCCTTAAACACGTTGGGGCCTCGGACCACGATCTCGCCGGGCGTGCCGGGCTGCACGTCGCCCCCTGCGTCGTCGGTAAGGCGAATTTCTACGCCCGGCAGCGGTTGGCCCACGTGTCCGGGCCGCCGCTCCCCGTGCAGAGGGTTGGAAATTGCCATGCCGATTTCGGTCATGCCGTAGCGTTCCAGCAGCACGTGTCCGCTGATCTGTTGCCACCGCTCGAGGGTCGATACCGGTAAGGCGGCTGAACCGGAAACCATGAGCCGCAGTGACCGGCAGCCTGCCGACCATGCCTGCCGCTGCTGGTGAGTGCCGGATTCCCAGGCTGCGATCAGCCGGGCGTAAATCGTTGGCACGGCCATGAAGAGTGTGAGACTCTCGGCATCAGCCCGGGCGAGGCGTTCCCACACGTCGGCCGCATCAAAACGCGGCATGAACTCGCAGCACGCACCGCTCCACAGCGCGCACGCCA
>CAZEEG010000128.1:0-10581 GCA_964511065.1 uncultured Pirellulales bacterium
CCATCATCGGCCGGTAGAACCGGCCCTACGGGAACCGCGGCACACACATTCGCGCAGCGTTTCAATCGCGGAAGTTCTTTACGGCCTCGAATTCTTTGCGCGAAAGTTTGCCGTCCTCGTTCGCATCCAGCAGCACAAAGACCGACTTGAGTTGGTTGGGTGCTTCATCCATGGCGATGAACCCGTCGCTGTTGCGATCGAGATGCTTGAAAATGCGGTCCAGGTTCTGCGATAGCCGCTTCCCTGCCCCGCCGTTGTTGCTGTTGGGCTGGCGGGCCTCGGTATCCTGACGGGCCACGGCGACATTGAAATAGCCGATCAGCATTTCATCCCAGGTCTGGTCGCCCCAACGGACCGTGGCCGACGGGTCGGGATTGTTCAGATTATCGGCCGAGTTGTCGAACACGCCCCGGCAGGCGATCCGCGAGCCCGCGGGTAGCCGCAGCGGTTCGGCCAGCACGTAATCGGTCTGCCAGTTGAAGTCGTAACGGGGGATATCCAGCAGCACGCTCCGGCGGCCATCGGGAAAGACCGCTTCGTACCGGAACGCCTGTCCCCGCAAGTGCATGTGCGGCATGAACGAAAGCAGCAGCACCTCGCTGGGGGCGGGTTGCGATAGCGCATCGTAGGCCTGGTCGGCCAGTTCCGGTTTGATGTGCAGCGACTGCTGGGCAGCGCTGGAGGTTACCACCTCGTACTTCACGTCGGCATCGTCGGCAAAGACCAGCCCCAGCTTGGAAAGATCGGTCTGCGGCGTCCCGATCGGTGTGTAATGCACCTGAAAAATCAGCTTGCTGCCAGCTACCAGGCGCTTGGCCATGCCCTGCGGATAATGCGGCGGGCGCAACCCGGGCACATACGACGCCAGGAAGCCGTCGATGGCCGCCCGGCCGGATTGGTCGGGTGCCTTGGCAAAAACGAGCACGTGATGGACCACGGCCCGATTGCCGGGAACCACTTCTGAAGCCTTGATCCAGCGATCCTCTTTCAAGCCGGGATCGACCGTGAAGTACTGATACCGCACCGCGCCGGTGGCCGGTACGTCGAACGGTTGGTCGGCCATGGCGATCACCATGTCGGGCGGCTGTTTCAGGCCCCAACCGGTCGCGAATTCCGGCGGCTTGGGAGCCTTGGTCAGGTCGCCGGAGGGGGCGCCTTCGTCGACCCACCGCTGGATCAGATGTTTTTCTTCGTCGGTCAAGGCGCGATCGTTGGCGAAGCGGCCGTACTCAGGGTTGGCGTGCCACGGCGGCATGCGGCCGTCGCGGACCACCTCGGCAATCGTTTCCGCCCAACCGGCGGCTTCCTCGTACTCGGTCAGCGCAAAGGGGGCGATGTCGCCCTGCCGGTGACACTCCACACAGCGGCGATTCAAGATCGGCGCGATCTGGTCCACATACGTCACGCTGGCGTTGGCCTTCGGTTCATGCACCCGGGCGATGAAACAGCCCACCGGTGTTGTTTCGGGCTGGGCCACGGGCTCGCCCGCCAGCAATTGCACCAGGGCCTCCTTCAGCTCTTCCCGCCGAGGCTCAGGTCGGGCGTAGCCCACGCCGTATTGGTCGTCGATCCGTCCGTGGTAAACCACGCGGCGGTCAGCACCGAGGACGAAGACTTCCGGCGTTCGCTGCGCCCCGAGCGCGTCGGCCAGGCGATTACCGACATCCTTAAGGATGGGGAACGGGATGTCATGCCGCCGGGCATAAGCCGCGATCTCGGTGATGGAGTCGTGCTGGTTCGCATTGACCCCCAAGAAGACAACGCCCTGTTTGTTGAACTGGTGGTGCAGTTCCGCCAACCGGGGGCCATACAACTTGACCAGCGGACATTCGGTACCGAGGAACGCCAACACCACCAGCCTGGCAGCGCGGTAGTCCGAGAGGGAGTGCTGCTTCCCTCGATAGTCGCGGAGGTTGAAATCCGCCTTGCGGCCCAATCGGCTGGCGCGTTCCTGGCCGCTGGAAGATTCGGCCGCGATCAGGCCCTGCCCTAGCGACAGCCAAACCACAACCGTCATCAAGCCAGCCGCACAATGCAATGAGAAGCGGGTGCGCATCCTGAGGTGGTCCATCATGCCTTCCAGGTTGAGGGGGGCGAATTGGACGGGCCATGTGGCCGCGTCCAACTGCAAGTTTTGTCCGTACGGGCAGATTGCTATGGGGATCGTTGCGACGAATGTTTGCTTCTATACGTCCTGAGCTGCCAAGCTGCCGCTGTAGTGGGACCTGCCGCGCATTATCCTTGGGGACGAGCAGACCTTGGCAGAACCAACTTTCTCTACGGCTGCGAACGTGGCCACGTTGCGCCCACCGGGCAGCCAGGAGGCCCATCGAGCGGGATGACGATTGCACCCGCTGGGACACCCTGGATTGTACCCCGGCAAAGATAAAAAAGTTTCCGGCACATATGCAGTCTGAATCGTTCAGTTCCTCCCTATGCCATCACGCGGGCGTGGCTAAAACGAAAACTGTCCGGCTCTTATCCTGTGGACGCCTTCCGGCTTGGCGCGATCTTGGCCGAATCGCGGTTGGTTCGAAGCTGTGCAGCACATTTTTTGGGGGGGGTAGCCCCGGATGCAGGGGGGCCATGGCTGTTCGGCCGTTCGCCCCGCCTGCTTTCTACGTCCCTGGTGCCCGCCTATACTGGAAACACTGAGACTGCAAAGGTTTTCGACCCCGCCGATGGCTTTGCGCCGCCCTCTGTTGGGCGGATGGCGGCCCGCGTTGGCGGCTTGTTCGTGTGGGGTTGGTCCGAACTTCCCTTGGCGGAACGGTATCCATGGCTTGGCCCTCGCGCTCCTTCGCCCGCACTCGATGCCGCACAACCGCGGCGGCTGAGGGGCCATGGCCATGTGGTGAAGGGCGGCGCGGTAAACGGCCATTTCATCCGCTGCAAAGCGATTCTCAAACTTCCGTAGCGCTGCACCGCTTTCGCGGTCGCGCTTCGCTGGCGCTGGTGGCGGTGTTGGCATGGCTGGTGGCGATCGGGCCTCGGCCGGTGGCCGCACAGTTTGAAGTCAGGCCGTTTCTTCCCCTGCAGCCGCAGTTTCAGCGAGTGGAGCTTTCTCACGAGGTAACGGTCCCTGAAGCCGATAGCGAAGCGCGGGCCCATTTGCAACAAGCGATGGAATACCTGGCGGCCTCGCAATGGGACGAAGGCATTGAAACCCTGCGGCGGTTGATGGCGGAAGAAGGCGCCGCCCTGCTGCCTGTCCGAGCGACCGATACGGGCGATTCCCAAGTAACCCGCTACGTGCCGCTGCGCAGCCACACGCAGCGGTTGCTGGCCGCATTGCCATCCGAGGCGCTGGAGTTGTATCGCCGCCGCGTGGACCCGCTCGCCGAACGGATGTACCAGGCGGCCGTTGCCAATCGCGATTTGGCCGCCTTGCAGCGGTTGCTCGATGAATATTTCGCCAGTAGTGCCGGCGATGATGCGCTGCTGGTCGCCGGCGACCTGGCCCTGGAGTCTGGCGATCCGGCGGCCGCTCGCACCGCCTGGCGGAGGCTGTTGCCGGTGCCGGATACGGCTTGGGATACCATCCCCGCGGGGCTGTTCGACGAAGTTCGCCACCGCTCGCCGCTGCGTGCTGAAGAAGCCAAACTGCTCGACGACTGGTACCGGCGCGACGAGAGCCACCGCGAGGGCGTCTACCGGCTTCTCGATGCACAACGACCGCCCGAGGTGTCGCAAGCGCTCAAGCGTCTGTGGACCGGGCAGGGCTGGCTGCAAGTGGTATTTTATCCAGACCCGCAGATTCCAGCGGCCGAAGTCGCTGCGCGGCTGGTATTGGCCTCCATCCTCGAAGGTTCGCAAGACCGGGCCGCGGCCGAACTGGACGCCTTCCGCCGGCAGTACGGCGAGGCGATGGGCCGGTTGGCAGGCACCGAGGGCAACCTGGCAGAGATTCTTGGCCGGCTGTTGGCCGAAAGCCGGGAGTGGACGCTGCCGCCCCGGCCGCGCGATTGGCCGACCTTTGCCGGCAATGGGCAGCGGAACGCGGTGGCCCGGGCCGATGTCGATTTTGCCGGTCCGGCATGGAGCGTGGCATTGCCGAAGGTCAGGCTGCCCGACCCTGAGATCGCCACTCGGATGGAGCTGCGCCCCCGCCGCGTAGCGGAATCGACAGGCGACCTGTTAAGTTATCATCCAGCGGTTGTGGGCCGGCAGGTGTTCTACTGCACGGAACATCAGGTGTTTGGCTTCGACCTGCGGACCGGCAAGCCGCTTTGGAAGGCCGGATCGGAACGCCCGGCCGGTGAAATCTATCGCACCGCCGCGCTCGATCGAGCGGGTACCCGGTTGCAAAGCCTGCTGGGGGTACCGCGGTTTACCTTGACGGTTCAGGGAAGCCGGCTTTACGCCCGGGTGGGTTCGCCGCTGACGTCGCACATCAGTTCGCGGCGGCTACCGCTGCGAGGGCAGAACCATTTGATCTGCCTGGACCTTGCCGCCCAGGGGGCGCTGCTTTGGGAGTACACGCCCGAGACGGCCGAGTGGTCGCTGGAAGGCGCGCCGCTGACCGACGGCGTGCGGGTGTATGCCGCGCTGCGGCGGAGCGGTGTCCGCAGCCAGGCCCACGTGGCATGCTTCGATGCCGATAGCGGCCAGCAGCTTTGGCGGACGCAAATCTGCTCGGCGGCGACCCCCGGGGGCGGGGCCGTCGATGAAACCACGCATAACCTGCTCACGCTGCACCGCGGCACGTTGTTTTACAATACGAACCTGGGGGCCGTGGCCGGCATTGACACGGTCGACGGCAGCATCGACTGGCTGGCTCGGTACCGCCGGGCCGAGCCGTCCTCGCCGCTGGACCCCAACGAAAAGCCGGCCCATTATTACCGAGACTTGAACCCGGCCGTGTACCATGCAGGCCGCATCTTTGTTGCCCCGGCCGATACGCCGGCCATCCTGGCCCTCGATGCCGCGACAGGGATGCTGCTCTGGGAGTCGTCGCACCGGGGCGACGCCGTACACCTGTTGGGCGTGGCGGGCGGACGCCTCATCGCTGGCGGCGATAAGGTTTACGGCTTCGACGTGCAGGGCGGGCGGTTGGAGTACGAGTATCCGGCCGAGAACCACCTGCCCAACGGTTTTGGCCGCGGCATCCTGGTCGACGGCGCCGTGTATTGGCCCACGCGGCAGGAAATTATTGTGCTCGATGCGGCGGCCGGCGTCCCCATCCGGCAGCCCATCCGCTTGGATATTCGCCAGGTGCAGGGCGGCAACCTGGTCGTCGCCAACGACCACTTATTGATTGCGGGCAGTGAGACGCTTTGGGCCTTCGCCCTGCCCCCGGAACCAAGCGAGCAAACCGATTGACGGAATCGCGCCCTGGCAATCAATCCATCACGGATGAAAGTTCTTGTCGTTGAGCATAACATTACCGTACCACCCCAATGCCAGGCGTTAAACGTTATTGCCGCTGGCACAGCGAATGACCGCAGGCCGCCCCAACCGGAGCCAGAAGGCATGGGTTTTCCGGGTTTGCCGCGGCGGACATGGTGGGTGCTGCCATCCATAAGGCTTCGACCTGATTGCCCCCCGCTTCCCCTGTACTCACTTGAGCTTCTCCATGACCTTACCGCGTGACGATGTTCAATCCATTCGCCAACTTCACGAAGCGTATGATCGGATCGTGGCTGAGTTGAGCAAGGTGATTGTCGGGCAAGAGGCCGTGATCGAGCAGATCTTGATCGGCCTGTTTGCGCGGGGGCATTGCCTGTTGGTGGGCGTGCCGGGTCTGGCCAAGACGCTGATGATCCGCAGTCTGGCCGACGCCCTGAACCTGAAGTTCAGCCGCATCCAATTCACGCCCGACTTGATGCCCTCGGACATCACCGGTACCGAGGTCATTCAAGAGGACCGGCAAAGCGGGATGCGGGAGTTCAAGTTTCTGCCGGGGCCGGTGTTCGGCAACATTATCCTGGCCGACGAAATCAACCGGACCCCGCCCAAGACGCAGGCCGCGCTGCTGGAAGCCATGCAGGAACACCAGGTGACCGTGGGCGGCGACAAGCACACGCTGGCCGAACCGTTCTTTGTGCTGGCAACGCAGAACCCAATCGAGCAGGAAGGCACGTACCCGCTGCCCGAGGCGCAGCTCGACCGCTTCATGTTCAACGTGCTGATCGATTACCCCAGCGAAGACGAAGAACTGCAGATCGTCAAGCAAACGACAGCCGATGTCGAAGCGGCCATCGAGCCGACGCTGGGGGCGGATGAAATCTTGGCACTGCAAAAGATTGTGCGGCGGGTGCCGGTGGCCGATCACGTGGCGCGGTACGCGCTGCAGTTTGCGCGGCGGTCGCGCCCCGACCAGCCCGACGCTCCCGACTTCGTCCGCAACTATGTCCGCTGGGGGGCCGGTCCCAGGGCCAGCCAATTCCTGGTGCTGGGTGCGAAAGCCAGGGCCGCGCTGCACGGCCGGTATTACGCCGGCAGCGACGACGTGTTGGCGGTCGCCCGGCCCGTGCTGCGGCACCGCATCATGACCAATTTCAATGCCGAGGCCGATGGCGTCAAACCCGACGATATCGTCCAGCGCCTCGCCAATATGATTCCCGTCACACCTGAGGATGCCGCCGACCGTGGAGAACTCCCCGAGCTATTTCGATCCGCGGACGCTGGCTAAGCTGTCGGGCCTGGAACTTCGGGCACGGCACGTGGTGGAAGGCTACGTGTCGGGGTTGCACCGCAGTCCCTACCACGGCTTTTCCATCGAGTTTGCACAGCACCGGGAATACGTGCCCGGCGACGACTTGCGGTACGTCGATTGGAAAGTGTACGGGCGGTCGGACAAGATCTATCTGAAGCAGTACGAGCAGGAAACGAATCTCGTGGCGTACGTGCTGCTCGATTCCAGCGAGAGCATGCTGTACCAGGGCGAGAAGGCACCGCTTTCCAAGCTGGAATATGCCAAGACGGCCGCCGCCTGCCTGGCCTATCTGGTGATTCGCCACCAGGACAGCATCGGGCTGGTGACGTTTGACAGCGAGGTACGTTCCCTGCTCCGCCCCGCCAGCACCCCCAGCCATTTCAAGGAACTGGTCCACCTGCTGGAGCAGACCCGCCCGCAAGGAAAGACCACGGCCGGTGCTATCTTTCATAACCTGGCCGAGCGGTTCACCAAGCGCGGCATCGTGCTGGTCTTTAGCGATCTGTTCGACGACGTGGCTGCGCTGGCCGCCGGGCTGAAACATCTGCGGCATCGCCGGCACGATGTCGTGCTGTTTCATATTCTCGACCGCGACGAATTGGAGTTTCCGTTCCGGCAGCCCTCGCTGTTCTTGGGATTGGAAGGTCTACCCAACGTGGCCGTCGACGCACGCGCGCTGCGCAAAGCCTACCTGGAACAGTTCGGCAACTACCTGGCAGCCGTGAAACGAACCTGCCTGGAACTGGGCGGCGATTACGTGTTGATGACCACCGACCACCCCCTGGACGTGGCCCTGAGCAGCTATCTTTCCAGCCGAATGGCCCGAGCGTACCGCTAATGCGGCCGCAGGCCGGGTGCTCGCCACGTGGCCGTTCAATGCGGGGCCGCGTCTGCCCGATCCATGAGGTTCTTGAGGCCGTTATCGCTGGTAAACAGGCCATATCGCGGGATGGATGCAGTAGCCAGTTACTTCGATTTCAGTTCAAAATCGATCCGGTTGGTGCCGGGTGCCACGTTCTCGACCAGTTCGGTTTCTTCGTGGTAACGGCTGGCGAGGCGAACGCGCGATTCTTCCTCGGTGGTGATCCGCACCTTGTGCTTTCCGATGACGGCGCCGGCCCGCTTGCGATCGAAACGCAGGCGGTACTCGCCCGCTTCGTTGGTGGTGCCGTACGAGGTGTCGCCTTGCTCGGGATTGAACTCCAGCATGGCATTGGCAAGCGGTTTTCCATCGAGCCGCACGGTGCCGTGAACCTCGGCCAACGAAGGCTCCGCAGCGCCGCAGCCGACCAAAGTTGCGACGATTGCAGCCGCGGCGAGCGAGCGCTGCCATGGGATATTGAGGGCGAGGTACTTCATGGTTCTCTCCGTGGGATCAATAGTCGCCTACCGACTGGCCATCGTTTCGGCGGGCAAGCCGCTGATAGGTGCCCATGCTGGCCAGGTTGGCATTGCGAACGCCGGCGCCCGAGCCGGTGTTATCGAAGTCGATGTGGTTGGGAATGAAGCCCACGTGGCCGTCGGCAAAGACGAACAGTGTGCCCTTGGGATGGTTGCTGCTGAATCCGCGGTTGCCTTCAGGATTCGGGGCATTGGGTTTGACGTTGGAGATGCCCAGTGTCTGGCGCAGTCCCCACTCGCCGGTGCCGTTGTAGTTGCGTACGCCCACCCAGATGCCGGCGAAATTCTCCCAGCACCGCTCGCCGACCATAAAGGTGTTGCTGGTGCCGTCTTTGATGTCGGCAAGCTTTGTCTTGCTGCCGACCCAGAACAGGCCCCACGGATCGCCGCGCTCGGTGATCCAGGTCTGCGTCTCGGCGTCGTAATCGCCGTTCGCCCAACGGGTGCCCTGCACGGCAATGTAGTTGGAGGTAGCCAGCGGCGTATCGCCATAGTTGGCGTTGGTGAACGACCGCTGATGGTTCAGTTCCGGGCCTTCGTCGCTTGGGCAACGGTAAATGGCGAGCGGAGTTTGGGGCAGCTTCCGAAACTCCTCGTAATCGAGCATCAGGTCGTGCAGTTCCTGCGAATCCACCAGCATGGAGTCGTAGAGTTGCTGCTGCTCAAGGAAAGGCAAGATGTAACTGCCCCAGCCCCAGGCGGCGCGACCGGTCGCGTGATCGCGTCCCATCGAAGGTTTGGCGCCGGTGGGAAAGTGCCCATGCACGTCTTCGTGGAGCAGGAGCGCGACCCCGAGTTGCTTCAGATTGCTGGAGCAGTTGGCTCGGCGTCCCGCTTCGCGTGCTGCCTGGATCGCTGGCAGCAGGATCGCGATCAGCACGCCGATAATCGCGATGACGACTAGCAATTCAACCAGCGTGAATCCCCGGCTCCTGGTGTCGATGGGGGGGGTGTGTTCGCTCATAGCGGTCGATCCCTATGCTTCTTGATGGACGGATTGATTTCCGCGCGGCGTAGTTCTTAAGCCGTGGAATGGCCGACGCAACACTCTGAGCGATGCATGGCTCTGCGACGAAACCGGGCGGGCCCGCTGTGTTGCGCGGCGAGGCCGGTTCAGAACTCGCCGATGGACTGCTCGTCGTTGCGGCGGCCCAGTCGCTGGTACAGGCCCATGGCCGACTGGCTGCCATCGGTCGCAGTGGCATTGGTGTTGTCGAAGTCGATGTTGTTGGGGATGAAGTTCACGTGGCCGTCGGCAAAGACGAACAGCGTGCCCTTGGGGTGGTAACTGCTGAAGCCTTCGGCGGACCCGCCGCCGGGAGCGTTGGGCTTCACCGCGACGACCCCCAGCACCATGGGCAGCCCCTGATGGCCGACGCCGTTCTTGTTTTGCACGCCGATCACCACCCCGGCCCGGTCGCCCCATTGACGCTCGCCCACAATGAACGTGTTGCTGGTACCGTCGCGGAAGTCGCCAAGGCGAATCTTGCTGCCAGGCCAGAACGTGCCCAGGGGATCGTTGGAACGGTTGTTTTTCCACTGGGTGGCGGTGGTCCAGCGGACGCCGGTCACGCCCAGGTAGTTGGAAGTGCCGGCGTGGAGATTGTCGAAGTTCGAGAAGGCGCGGTTGCTGTTGTGTTCCGGCCCCTCGTCACTGGGGCAGCGAAATGCCGGCAAGGTCGCCGTGGCCAAGGGCCGCAGGCTGGTGTCGCTCAAGAAAGTATCGAGCGAAGCGGAATCCACCTGCAAGTCGGCATAGAGCGCCTCCTGCTCCATGAAAGGCAACAAGTACACGCTCCAGCCAAAGGCGGCATTGCCCGACGCCTGCGCACCTTCGGTGCCAGGCGGGAGATAGCCCAGCGCATCGTGGTGCAGTTGTAAGGCGGTGCCGATCTGGCGCAGATTGTTGGAGCAACTGGAGCGGCGGCCTGCCTCGCGGGCAGATTGAATGGCCGGCAACAGCAACGCAATCAGAATGCCAATGATGGCGATTACCACCAGCAGTTCCACCAGCGTAAAACCGCGGCGATAACGAAAGCGGAGACGGATGTTGGGCTGCACAGACATAGTAGGACTCCTCAATCGGTTGAACGGGTTCATAAGACAGCGGCCGCCGGGAATGACGGCTAGCGAATACAAGAAGACGGAGCGATGGCCGCAGACCAGTCTTCCGGCAAGCACACGTTTCTCGGCGGGGTGATGGATCGCTGCGCCCGAGTGGTCCGCCGCTGCAACCGGCAAGCCTCTTAATGGTCGGCTTTCATCGGCCGCGTTGCCTGTTGACGGTCTGGTGGCGAAAGCCTTTTAATGGTCGGCCTTCATCAACCACGTTGTCTGCTGACCGTCTGTCGGCGTGCCACCAACTGCAACGGGAAAGCCACTTAATGGTTGGCCTTCATCAACCGCGTTGCCTGTTGACAGTCTGTCGGCGTACTACCAACTGCAACGGGAAAGCCACTTAAAGGTTGGCTTTCATCGGCCGCTTGCGGTCGTGCGTGGGGCAAGCGTCCATCAGCCGCCAC
>CAZEEG010000128.1:10681-16084 GCA_964511065.1 uncultured Pirellulales bacterium
GGCTTTCATCGGCCGCTTGCGGTCGTGCGTGGGGCAAGCGTCCATCAGCCGCCACTTAACTGCTACAGCACAGGGAGCGGCGAATGGCGGGCGGACAGCAGACTAGCGCCGTCGTCGAAGAGAAGGTTGCAGCCAGCATGGTCACGTGGCTGCGCTTGGGAGGCGGTGTAGTCATGAGTGTGGCGAACATACACGCATCTCGTCCTGAGATAATGGCGTGTGCCTCCGGTGGTCCAGTGAGCAACGCGAGGGATGGTGACCAGGTGTGACGGTGATGCCGTTGGTTTGCAAACGGCTGCGATCGGGCCGTGGTCGGCTCGTACAGGGCATGCCTCAAAAGCAACCGGCGTGCCAATTAGTCAAGTCGTAGGCCTTGTTCCGGCTCAACCTCGAAGGCATGTGCAACCACCGCAGGCCGATCGTGACCTGCCAACCATCGTGAATTTGTGCGACTGTCACAGCGAAGTTGAGGGCGTGCGTCTACGCGGGAATTCGTTGGTTTAGAAGGCCCGGGAGGCGTGTGTTCGATGTGCGTCTTCTGGTGATGAAAGACGCACGGCCCCCAACCACTTAAGGCCCTTAAGGCGGCCGCCACGATCCTGGCATCGGGATGCTCGGCGGCCGAACTCCCGAGCGGCGACGATCGCCCTCAGGCAGAAATCCGTTAAATATAACGGAATGCTACCTTTGATATGTAACGGGTATCCGCTAAATATGCTGGTTCGTGGGCGGGAACCTTGTGGGCTATTCGCCACGGAATCGCGACCAGTCGATGCCCAGTTTGCGCATGCGGGCGCGAAGCGTATGAGGGTTGATCTGGAGCAGTGCGGCGGCGCCGCGGCGCCCCTCGATTCTGCCCTTGGTGCGCGTGAGGGCCGCTTCGATATGCCGCCGCATGGCCAGGTCGAGCGACCAGTCATCGTCGGAGGGCGTTGCCGTTTTCGTGGCTGGCTGCCTGGTGCGCGTTGGGGCACCGCTGTCCATCGTGCCCAGCGCCTTGGCGATTTCCAGGCATTTGCCATTGCCCAGGATGGCGGCGCGGTCGATTACCGCTCCCAGTTCGCGAATGTTCCCCGGCCAATCGTAGGTCTGAAGCAAGCGAAGATCGTCGGAGGTTGGTTGGCAGGGGGCCAAGGTGAACCGGGCTGCGGCCCGCTCGGCAAAATGTTCGGCCAGTGCGGGAATATCCTCGGGGCGTTCGCGCAGCGGCGGCAGCAAGACCGGAAAGACGGCTAACCGGTACCATAGGTCCTCGCGGAAGGTTCCCTCGCGGACCATGGTGGCCAGGTCGCGATGCGTGGCCGCAACCACCCGAACGTTGACATGGATCGGATGGTTGCCGCCCACCCGTTCCACGAAACCATCCTGCAGCACCCGCAGGAAACGCACTTGGGCTTCCAGCGGCAGTTCCCCGATTTCGTCGAGGAACAGTGTGCCGCCGTCCGCCCGCTCAAACCATCCTTGCCGTGTTTGATCGGCCCCGGTGAAACTGCCGCGCTCGTGCCCAAACAGTTGGGAATCGATCAATTCCGGGGGAATCGCCCCGCAATTGACGCGAATGAACGGTCCCTGGTGGCGAGGGCCGCGGACATGCAAGGCCCTGGCCACCAGTTCCTTGCCGGTGCCTGTCTCTCCGAGAATCAGCACCGGCACGTCGGACTGGGCGACCAGTTCCACTCGCTCCATGACAAACTTCAAGCCGGTATGCTCGCCGACGATCGTATCGCCCAGGTTGGTACGTCCCAACCGGCGGAGCAGCGCGCCGCGTTCGGCTTCGGCCGCCTCGCGGAGGCGGGCCATTTCGTGCAGTCGCTGATCGTTCTCCAGGGCGACCGAGAACGGTTCCCGCAGCGCTTCGAGCACTTCCAGGTGCGAATCGTCAAACTCGCGGCCCGTTTCAGCCACGAGCAGCAGCACACCTTCTGGCCCCTCGCGGCCCAGCAGCGGGGCCGCCAGCACGTCGGCTTCAATATCCGGTGGAATCACCAAACCCAGCGCGCCGGTGAGCCGCTTGCCGCGCCGCAGCAACCGCCCGCTGCCAGCCCAGCTTTGCAGGCGTCCAAACTCCTGGGGAGAGAACTCGCGGCGATTTTCCTTGATCGGCAGATTGGCATCCACCGGCGCCGCTGCCACCGTGAGCATGCTGGCACTCTCGCGGTCGATCCGCCGCACAATCACCTGCTCCAGAGGCAGTTGCCGGGCAAGCTGGCGCGCGATCGTGCGGGTGGACTCGCTGATTTCGATGTGGCGGCACGCTTCCCGCCATACCTCAAGCATCACTTGGCGAAACCGCTGCATGACGGTGATTCCGTTAAATATGATGGATGGTCCAGCATATAGGACAGTCAAGATCCAGTCAATATCACGGTTTTTCAAGACGGCCGGCTGATAGCAGCGGCAAAGCTCGCCGATCTTTCCCTGTTTTACGCATTTTGGCAAATGGCACGCAGGTTGCCTTCTCTGGTCAGTCTTGTTTCCGGAGCGTAGCGGCCTGGATTCCACCCCCCGGCCGCTATGGCAAGGCTGTCCCCCCCTGGCGTTGCCTGCGCTGCCGGCGGCACACAGCATTGTTCCACCGCGGCCCAAGCCGCTGCGGCGGCAGGGATACCAAGGGCTGTGCCGTGCTGGCCATTCCATGTTCAACGTTCGAAGGGAATCAACGATGCCATCCCGTATGTTCGCAATCGTCGGTCTGCTCGCTGGCTTATGGGTGCTGGGAGGATGCAGCGACCAGGGGCCGGGTTCCGCAGGTCATGGTACCTCGGGACAGTCGGCGGTGACCCTGCTCAATGTGTCTTATGACCCCACCCGGGAGCTTTATGCCGAATTCAACCAGGAATTTCTCAAGTACTGGCAGGCGAAGACCGGGCAGCAGGTGACGATCGAGCAGTCGCACGGCGGGGCCGGCAAGCAGGCCAGGGCTGTCATTGATGGCCTCAAGGCCGATGTGGTGACGCTGGCTCTGGCTTACGACATCGACGTCATCGCCGAAAAGACCGGCCTGTTCCCGCCGAATTGGCAAGCGCGATTGCCCAACAACAGCGCCCCCTATACCTCGACCATTGTGTTTCTGGTCCGCAAGGGTAACCCCAAGGGCATCCAGGATTGGGACGACCTGGTCCGGCCGGGCGTGCAGGTGATTACCCCCAACCCCAAAACCTCGGGAGGCGCGCGTTGGAACTACCTGGCGGCCTGGGGATATGCTCTGCGGCAGCCCGGCGGCGATGAAGCCACGGCCAAGGCGTTTGTAACGGCCCTCTTCAAGAATGTGCCGGTGCTGGACTCGGGCGCCCGGGGTTCGACCACCACCTTTGCCCAGCGTGGCATTGGCGACGTGCTGCTGGCCTGGGAGAACGAGGCGTTCTTGGCCCTCAATGAATTCGGTGCTGACCGGTTTGAGATTGTCGTGCCTTCAGTCAGCATCCTGGCCGAGCCACCAGTGGCGGTGGTGGACGGCAACGCCCAGGCTCATGGCGCGCTCGAGGTGGCCCAGGCATACCTGGAGTATCTGTACTCGCCCCTTGGGCAGCGACTGGTCGCCAGGCACTATTACCGCCCTGCCCTGCCCGAGCATGCCGATCCGGCCGACGTGCAGCGTTTTCCGCAGATTGAACAATTCACGATCGACGAGGTGTTTGGAGGCTGGCACAAGGCCCAGGCTACGCACTTCGACGATGGCGGCGTGTTCGATCAGATTTACGCCCCCGGTAACTAAGGGAGTGCCATGCCCCGTATCGCCGTTCGTTTGGCAGGAGGCCAATCGTGATCAAGGTTGTTCGCCATCGGAGTGTGCTGCCCGGATTTGGGCCGACCCTCGGGTTCACGTTGTTTTACCTGGGGCTGATCGTCCTGTTGCCACTGTCGGCGCTGTTCATTAAGGCCGCTGGCATCGGTTGGAGCCAGTTCTGGAACATTGTCACCGATCCCCGCATGGTCGCATCGTACAAGCTGACCTTTGGCGCCTCGCTGGCCGCCGCGCTGGTGAACGCCGTATTCGGGTTCATGGTGGCGTGGACCCTGGTCCGCTATCGGTTTCCCGGCCAGAAGTTTCTCGATGCCATCGTCGATCTGCCGTTCGCCCTGCCCACGGCCGTATCGGGAATCGCCCTGACGGCGATCTACTCCTCCAGTGGCTGGATCGGCCAGTACCTGGAACCACTTGGCATCAAGGCGGCCTTCTCACCGCTGGGGATCATCATTGCGATGACGTTTGTCGGGCTGCCCTTTGTGGTACGGACCTTACAACCGGCGATTGCCGAACTGGAAAAAGAGCATGAAGAGGCGGCCGCGAGCCTGGGGGCGAACCGGTTACAAGCGTTCGGCCGCGTGATCCTGCCGGCGGTGTTGCCAGCGCTGCTCACGGGCTTTGCCATGGCATTTGCGCGGGCCCTGGGGGAATACGGATCGGTTGTGTTCATCTCCGGCAACATGCCCATGAAAACGGAGATCACCTCGCTACTGATCATCGCCAAGCTGGAGCAATACGACCACGCCGGGGCCACGGCCATTGCAACGGTCATGTTGATCGCCTCGTTTGTGCTGCTGCTGTCGATCAACCTGCTTCAATACTGGGCTGGCCACCGCCACCGAGGAGTCGCCTGAGCATGAACGCTGCCACGACTGCACCGATTGCCGTATCGCCGCGTGCGCAGGTCCGCGCGGCGACCGATGAACCGCTGGGAGTGAAAATCGTTCTGGTCGGAATCTCGGTCGGGTTCCTGGCCCTGTTCCTGCTGGTTCCGCTGCTGGCCGTGTTTGCCGAGGCGCTGCGCAAGGGACTGGGCGCATACTGGGCCAGCCTGTCCGATCCGGCCGCGCTGTCGGCCATCAAGCTGACGTTAATCACCGCGGGCATCTCCGTACCGCTGAACCTGGTGTTTGGCCTGGCGGCGGCCTGGGCGATTGCCAAGTTTGAGTTCCGCGGCAAGAGCATCCTGATTACGCTGATCGATCTGCCGTTTGCGGTTTCGCCGGTGATCTCCGGGTTGGTTTTCGTGCTGCTGTTTGGAATGCAAGGCTGGCTGGGGCCGTGGCTTCAATCCCACGGCATTCAGGTCATCTTCGCCGTGCCTGGCATTGTGCTGGCGACCATGTTTGTCACCTTCCCCTTCATTGCCCGCGAGCTTATTCCGCTGATGCAGGCTCAAGGAACGGATGAAGAACAGGCCGCTATCACGCTGGGCGCGAGCGGTTGGCAAACATTCTGGCGCGTCACGCTGCCCAACATCAAATGGGGCGTGTTATATGGCGTGATCCTGTGCAACGCCCGGGCGATGGGCGAGTTCGGCGCCGTGTCGGTGGTTTCAGGACACATTCGCGGCAAGACCAACACGATCCCGTTGCATGTTGAGATTCTCTACAACGAATACAACTTTGTCGCCGCGTTCGCGGTGGCATCGCTGC
>CAZEEG010000129.1:0-15965 GCA_964511065.1 uncultured Pirellulales bacterium
AGGTGGGCTTCGCCGCCTACTACGAGTCGATCGGCCGCGTCGACCTGATGGAAAATCACAAGGACGAAAAGCCGGTGTTCATCTCTGGCAAGGAAGTTCGGGCAACCCTGCAGGCCGGAAAGCCGGTCGATCCGCGGATCATGCGCGAATCGACCAGCCGCATCCTGTCCGAAGCGATGTCGGGCCAAGGCTAACGCCTGGCTCCGCGTTGCTTGCGTGATTCACCCTGCATCCCGCCCGGCGGCTATCGCCGGGCGGGATGTTTGTTTTTGCGCAGCAGCACTCCCAGATGATCTTCCACTCCTGTCACAAGGTTGGGGGGGGTGACGCTACCCCCCCCACGCACCTTGGCAAACCGTAATTGGCGGATGACAGTCAGGGGTTGGGCTTTACCACATCAATTCCAGCGTCCCCGAGCCGGTTTGGAGCGTTTGATGACGGTTGAAAATCAAGTCGTAGCCACCTGTAATGCGCATCCGATCGGGGATGAGATTCAGGGACAGGCCCGTGCCCAGCACGGCGAAGTCGCGGCCGATATCCGTGCCGGCGACGGTGAATCCGCCATTGCTCGATGCTCCAAAACCGGACTGAACCTGCTGTACGCCGCCGAAGAGAAAATCGTGCATCCACGCTGAGCGGAAGTCCCAGGTCAGGTTGTTCTGACTGGTCAGCAGGATATTGAGATCCAGACCAAGCATCGAGCGGAGGCTGTCGATTGAGGCCTCGCGCACGTTCAACCCAAAGGCATCGCCATCTTCGGTGAAGCCCTCGGTGTTGAGGTGCGTATAGCCCAGCCCCATGAATGGCCGCATTGTGAGCCAGTCGCTGGTGGTTTGCAGGCCGATTTCGCCATACACACTGCCATACGAGCCGTCGAAATTGCCGCGGTAAGTCTGCTGGATGGGAAGCTGGATCGCGGTATTGCCGAAGCTGACTCCGCGGTTCACGTCGTACGTGGAGGTACCACCGGAGCCGATCGCCAGGAAATGGACGAAATCGGCCGTGTGGCTGAGGAACAGGCCCCATTCGTTGAGATCCACCTGCGCTGCTCCCTGGTTCTGGCTGAATGCCATGCCGGCGTAATCGTAGAAACCGCCGACCAGGGTATCGCAGCCGGCACCGTAGCCAACCACGGCCTGCATACCGCCGGACGATACATGGTAGCCAGACGCATTGCCGTCAAAGTGCGTTTGCCCGCTCAGGCCGAAGCCCGTGATCCACCCGGTCCACCCGTTTGCGTTGCGGTTGCCGAAAGGATCGCACACGCTGAGGCGACTGCCGTCGTTCCGCAACCGCGCGGCCAGTTGATTCTGCGAGCGATACAATTCTTGCAGGATCAGCGGATTGACCGTCGCGTAAATTTCACCGTTAAGCATGCTGAACGCTGCCAGCACCTGGCTCTCATCGGGCATCAAATCGAGCGTATCCAAGAGCCACTGCAACTGATCGGCGGATGCTGAACCATCATCCGTACCAGCGAGGCTGTCCAGGTAGGCACCCAGCGCGTGTTGATTGGGAGTCGTGGCAAGCCCCGCATACGAGGCATCGCGGCCGATGTATGCATAAAGGTATTGAGCGCCTGGCGTGTAGAAACCCGCAAGATCGGTGTTGGTGCGGAGAATGACGCGGCGGCCGACAATGTCGTCAACCACATTGGGACGATGCACGACGAGCAGCTTCCCCGGCCCATCGGTTGTGAGAACCGTATAGCGGCGGCCAATGCTGTAATCGCCCGCGGCGGTCGAAGTTTCCCCGCGGAAGTGGAACGTGCCGCGATTGGCAAAGGTGGTGGCACCGTTGATTGTCGCCGTGCCGGCGACGACATCGATCCGGTCGGCGTCCTGTGGCTGGTGGAGGTGCGAAATTTCATAATCGAAGTTGCCGTTGGCGTTGAAGTTACCGGCATAGGTCATGGTACCGATACTGTTGCCGGGCGAAATCAAACTACCGGGTTGTGCATTCAGGTTATTGGCAACGATCGTGGGCGTGCCGGAGAGGTGCCCGCCGTTGTGGATGTGGATGTCGTCTAAGGTACCAATCAACCCGCCGGTGCTGCTCAATGCCCCGTGAACGTCAATCTGGTTGGCCGACACAAAGAGGCCATTCGCGGTGACACGGCCGGTGCTGTGGATATTCACACGGTTGAACGTGGTGATGCCGTTCAATTCCGTGCCTGTCTGATGGCCAATGCCGCCAACAAACTCGGCATCCATCGCCGTAGTGCCGTCGATGTTACCGTTGTATTGAATATGGAAATTTGGGTCGGCAGCCGAGGTCTTGATGCCGTCGGCATCGGCCAGGTGGCCGAACGTAATCGTGGGGCGATTGAGGCCGAGCGAGTCGTCGACCAGGGCATTGCTGGTGATATTCCCTGTGATATGGGCGCCGTTCATGATATTGATCTCGCCCACGGCCGCCGTGGAATCAATATGAATGGCTTTGCCGCCGGCCGAAATCGTGCCGGTAATGTCGGCACGATCAACGAGATTGCCCTGCATCCCAGCGGATGCAGAGGTGCGGTTACCGTTCGGTAACAAGTTACTGCCGAAGCTGAACAGCAGGCCGGTACCTTCCTGGCTGGCGGTCGTTGAATCGGCGTTGATCGTACCGCGGTGTACGATCACGTTGCCGGTGCCGTTGCTGACGAGGATGCCCACGCCGAAGTTATTGTTCGCGGCGATGTTGACGTTCTGCCCCACCGTGATGAGATTGCCGTGACCGTCGATGCGGATCCCCGCGCCGCCGGCCCCGCCGGAAAACAGGTCAGCGTTCTGCAGGATATTCAACTGGTTAGCTTTGACGTGCAGGCCGATGCCGTAGGTGGCCGTCGAATTGAAGACAGTGTTGTTGACGATAACCGGGTCGCCGATGTTGCCGTTTTGGTAAAACGAACGCCCAAAGAACTTCGAGCGGTCGATGTCAAATCCCATGTCTTGAATGACGGCCAGTTCAACTTCGGTGAAGAATGGGTAGTTGCGATAGGATTCGTGGGTCATCAACAAGGGATCGATGCCCAGGTGTGACTTTTGCAGGCTGAACATGGTGGTGGGCACGCGGTCGCCATAGACCGTCATGGCATTGGCGCCGGTAAAGAAGAACGGATCGCTCGCGGTGAACGATGCGCCGGAAACGACCGGATTGCCGTTCGCATCAACGAGCAGCGCTTCGTAGGCGGTAAGAAGGCCGATGATTCCCCAGGTTCCCTGGAAGTTCAGCATGCCCAGCGAGTGCCCTAGCTCGTGGATGACGACGGCTTCGATGCTGGTACCGCCGTTAAACAATTGCCCTGTGGGGTCCGTCGACCAGGGCAGGTCGCCAAGCTGGATAACCGTGTCGAGTTCCTGACCATCACTGGAAGTTTGTGCCGCAGTGTTGAACCCGTCGGCCCAAATATACTGGGGGGCCGTCCGCAAGGTGCCGACGCTGGCAAATATGTTGTTGGAGTTCGCGTTGGCACCGATATTGTCGTTCCGGAGAACGCGAAACACCATATCGCGACCGGGTGTGTTATTCGGGCCTAGAATATCGACCCAATACTGGACGCCGCGGCCAATCGCGTCAATTTCCGCCTGACTAAAATCATGGGTCACGTCGAAGTTATAAGTACTCCAACTGAAGGAGTTGCCATCGCTCTGGTTCCAGATTTCCAGCCGCAGGTTCCGGCCGTTGATATTGAAGTCTTGAACGGTCTGCGCTTGGGCAGGCACGACAAATGCCGCTGACAGCAACACAGCGAGCGCGGTCACCTTGCGTGCAGTCCAACCCCCCCGAAACATGATCGTTCCTCCCTTGAACTGTGTGGGGTAGTGGCGCCCGAAACTGAGCTGCGATTGCTTGTTGCGGCGTCGATTGTCCGGTTGCCAAACCATCGGCTCCGAGAATCTGGCGTTTTTCAGCACGATCCGGAGTATTTCGGCGGACCAGCCTAAAATGAAGTGGGCATTCGTTGCGCAGGTACCCATACGAGCTAGCGGTATGGGAACGCGACGACGCCCCGCGGTACTGGCCACCGGCCATCTCGTCGGTCATCCGTTGACGGTGACGCTCCGTGGCCGAGGACGTGCCCCTACCGTGGTTGGCCGTGGACGATGAAAACAACCATGGCGTCAAGAGGGCTCCTCTATGGTGATTTATCGTCCCACTCATTCGTGCG
The DNA here is from genome assembly GCA_964511065.1 of uncultured Pirellulales bacterium. GTDB lineage: Bacteria > Planctomycetota > Planctomycetia > Pirellulales > S012-138 > CALBRZ01. The sequence goes on from CAZEEG010000129.1 coordinate 4,154, forward strand.
AAGCAAACGCGAATCTTACGAATTGCCAGCAAGACAGCGCCGACACTCTTGAGGGGCGCGATCCAGACGAGAGGCCTGATGGCGGAACACCGCAGGTGCGATAACCCCCTTCCCTTTCGGGAGTTAGATCTGGTGCGCTGGCGGCGCACCGCGACCGCGCTGGTTCGGATCGCACGCGAGACCGTGCCGGTTATCGAAGAAGGGCAAGGGACGAGATGTCGGCCGTTCATGGGGGTGCTGCCGATTGGGGGCACCAGAAGGCCCTCCATGGCTGCGACGGCCAAAGGGCAGGCGGCAAGGCACCCGCCCAGTGCAACCCGAGGCAGGTGCCAATCGTAGCCGCCGCGGATCGGTGCGCATGCCAACGGGCCTCGCCGGCACACGCACCTCTCCCTTCCCGTTTTACAGCAGGTTGCGAAGCACCGTTTGCAGAATGCCGCCGTTGCGGTAGTAGTCCAGTTCCACCGGGGTGTCGATGCGGACAATGGCGTCAAACGTCTTGGTCGTACCATCGTCGGCCGTGGCCGTAACGGTGATCGTACCCCGGGGCTCGGTGATCTGATCGACCGGGATATCGTAGCGCTCCTCGCCCGTCAGGCCCAGCGATTGCCAGGTTTCGCCATTGGGGAATTGCAGCGGCAACACCCCCATGCCGATCAGGTTGCTGCGATGGATACGCTCGAAGCTGACGGCAATCACTGCCCGAACGCCCAGCAGGTAGGTTCCCTTGGCGGCCCAGTCGCGGCTACTGCCGGTGCCGTACTCGGCGCCGGCCAGGACCACCAGCGGCGTGCCCTCCTGCTGATACAGCATGGCGGCGTCGTAGATCGACATTTCCGCGCCATCGGGCAGGTGCCGCGTGACGCCGCCCTCGGTGCCCGGGGCAAGCTGGTTGCGGATGCGGATGTTGGCGAACGTGCCGCGGGTCATCACGCGGTCGTTACCACGCCGCGAGCCGTAGCTGTTGAAGTCGACCGGTTGCACGCCCTGCTCGATGAGGTATCGCCCCGCCGGGCTGTCCTTGGCGATGGCGCCGGCCGGGGAGATGTGGTCGGTGGTGACTGAATCGGTCAACAGCGCGAGCACGCGACCGCCCTTGATCGGTTTGAGTTCCGGGACTTCGCGCGTCATCTCGGCCAAGAATGGCGGTTCCTGAATGTAGGTGCTGGACGGCACCCAGTCGTAGAGATCGCCGCCAGAAACCGGGATGGCGTTCCACCGCTCGTTCGACTCAAAGACGTTGTCGTACCGCTGGCGGAACATTTCCGGTTGAACCATCTCGTCAACCACCCGGGCCACTTCCTCGGCGCTGGGCCAGATATCACGGAGATACACCGGGCCATCGGCACCCTCGCCCAGCGGTTCGTTCACCAGGTCGATATCGACCGTTCCGGCCAAGGCATAGGCCACCACCAGCGGAGGGCTTGCCAGGTAGTTGGCCTTCACCAGCGGATTGATGCGGCCCTCAAAGTTGCGGTTGCCGCTCAAGACCGCCGCCGCTACCAGGTCGCCCGATTGTACCGCCGTGGCCACAGGTTCGGGCAGCGGTCCGCTGTTGCCGATGCAGGTGGTGCAACCGTAGCCCACCGTCTGGAATCCTAATTGATCCAAGGCGGCTGAAAGCCCGGCCCGGTCGAGATAGTCGGTCACTACGCGCGAACCCGGCGCGAGGCTGGTTTTCACAAACGGCTTGACCTTCAACCCCTTGGCAACGGCATTGCGTGCGAGCAGTCCGGCGCCCAGCATCACCGAAGGGTTGCTGGTGTTGGTGCAACTGGTAATCGCGGCGATGACCACGGCGCCGTGCCCGATCTCACTGCTGTGGCCATTTTGCTCGACCTTGGCTTTACGCTGTTGGGCCTGGGCATCCAGGGCGAAGCCGCGGGCCGCCACCGGCGCCTCCAGTGCCTGGTTGAACTGCTGCTTCATGTTTGACAGCGGGATGCGGTCCTGCGGCCGCTTGGGACCGGCCAGGCTCGGTTCGACCGTGGAAAGATCCAGCGATAACCGGGCCGAGAACTTGGGCACCGGTGCATCGTCGGTACGGAACATCCCCTGTTCCTTGTAATACCGCTCGACCAATTGAACTTCGTCGTCGGTGCGGCCGGTGCGGCGGAGGTATGCCAGGGTTTCCGCATCCACGGGGAAGAACCCAATGGTGGCCCCATATTCCGGTGCCATGTTGGCAATAGTGGCCCGGTCGGCCAGGCTCATGCTGCTCACGCCCGGCCCGAAAAACTCCACAAACTTGCCCACCACGCCGTGCTGGCGCAGGATCTGGGTCACCGTCAGCACCAGGTCGGTCGCGGTGGTGCCTGGTTGCAGTTTGCCGGTAAGCTCGAAACCAACCACCTCTGGCAGCAACATGTACAGTGGCTGCCCCAGCATGACCGCTTCGGCCTCAATGCCTCCAACGCCCCAGCCCACCACGCCGAGGCCATTGATCATGGTGGTGTGGCTATCGGTCCCCACCAGCGAGTCCGGAAAGGCCACAGGGCCGGCACCATCGTCGCGGGTGAAGACGCACTTAGCCAGAAACTCCAGGTTGACCTGGTGGACGATCCCCACGGAAGGCGGGACCACGTGGAAGTTGTCAAACGCCTTCTGCCCCCAGCGCAGAAACGCGTATCGTTCCGCGTTGCGCTGATATTCCAGCTCGACGTTCTGATCCAGCGCGCCGGGCGCGCCAAACTGGTCGACTTGAACGGAATGGTCGATCACCAGGTCGGCGGGAATCAGCGGGTTGATCTTGCGGGGGTCGCCGCCCAGACGCTTCATCGCGCTCCGCATGGCGGCCAGGTCAACCACCGCGGGCACTCCCGTAAAGTCTTGCAGCACGACGCGGGCAGGCATGAACGGAATTTCTTCCTTGGCCGGCGATTCCGCCTGCCATCCCGCCAGGTTCTTCACGTCCTGCTCGCGGACGATCCGCCCATCGCAATTGCGGACGGCCGCTTCGAGCAGCACCCTGATGGAGTAGGGTAGCGCCGACATAGTCCCCAGCCCGGCCTCTTCAAGCTTGCTGAGACGGTAAATGCCCGCCTTGCCGTGGCCAGTGTCGAAGGTGTCGCGGACAGAGAACGGATCGCGTGCGTTGGTCATGGCTGGCAGGCCTCCTCGGCAGAGAAGGAAACGGGCTAAAAAGTTGGAAAATGTCCCAAGTTGTGGAATCGGTCTGGATTCTACCGCAAGCACGGCTTTTTGTCCGGGGGGTGCCTTGCGGTTCTCCACCAGCCTGAGCAATAACGGTTCCCCAGACTGCCATTTATGCACGAACTGCGGCTGTTGCCGCCGTTGCCGGCCTGCCCCACGGCCGTGCTTAGGCGGCTGCTGTTGCCGGCCGTTGCGATCGAGTATCTTTTTGGGGGGCGGCACCGCCAAGCCGAAGAATCCACCGCCTTCCTCCTGCTTCCTCCGAGGCCCTGCCATGCACCAGATCGGTTGTTCGGTCGATGAGCTGGACACCCCGGCCCTTTGCATTGATCTCGACACCTTCGAGGCAAACATCGCCAAGATGGCATCGCTGTGCCGTGAGCACGGTGTGCAGTGGAGACCCCACTCCAAGGCCCACAAGTCGCCGCAGATTGCGCAAAAGCTGGTCGAGGCCGGAGCCATCGGGGTAACGTGTGCCAAACTGAGCGAAGCCGAAGTCATGGCGGTTGGAGGAATCCGCGATATCCTGGTGGCTAACCAGGTTGCCGGCCCTGCCAAGATGCGGCGCCTCGTTATGGTCGCCCGGCAGTCCGACTTGATCGTGACCGTCGATCATCCTGACCAGGTTTCGGCCATCAGCCGAGCCACCAGCGATGCGGGCATTTCCGTGCGAGCAATCGTCGAAGTCGATATCGGCCTGCACCGGGCAGGAATCGCCCCGGAGGAGGCCACCGAGTTGGGCAAGGCCGTGGATGCCGCCTCGGGGGTCGAACTGGCCGGCATCATGGGATATGAGGGCCATCTGCTCACGATCCCGGATCAGCAAGAGAAAGAGCGGCAAATCCGCAACGCGCTGGACATCCTGGTGCAGGTGCGCGACCGCTACCTGGAAGCGGGCCTACCGTGCCCCATCGTCTCGGCTGGCGGCACCGGATCGTATGCAATCACCATCCAGTGCCCGGGCGTGACAGAACTGCAAGCCGGCGGGCTGATCTTCATGGACGCTTTCTATCGGCACCGCTGCCAGGTCACCGATTTCGGGCACGCGCTCAAGCTGTACGTGACCGTGGTGAGCCGCCCCACGCCGGGCCGCGCCATTGTCGATGCCGGCCGCAAGTCGCACTTCAACGACCATCAGCCGTCGATCGTCGTCGGCTACGAAGATAGTGCCCGATTCACACGTCTGTCCGCCGAGCATGGCGAGTTGGAACTGGATGAACCAGCCCGGGGTATCAAGATCGGCGACCGGTTGGAGATCATCCCTGGCTATTCCGACATGACCAACGTGCTGCACAACGAGTTTTATGGCATCCGCGACGGGCGACTGGAAGTTATCTGGCCACTGGTAGGACGCGGCCGGTTGCAATAGCGGCCGGCTCGGCGCAACAGCAAATAACAAAGTTGCCGTAGCTCGGGTGCTCACCATGGGGGGCATTGGATCGCCACTGCCGTTGATGGGGGGCACTGCGCCATTTGTTCGTAACATCGCCTCTGCCACAAATTACAACGCAGACGCCGCTACCGTCCGGCCAAGTTTTACCTTAGCGAGGATTACGGCCTACGTGCGGGATTGCATGGCAGTCCAATCGAGTGCTGGATGGCCATGGAGTAGCGCGCCGGCGATGCAACGCCAAGGCCGTGCCCGGTGGCGAGCACCCGGCCTACACTGCTTGGAAACGCCTGCATAAAGGGTGCGGCAGATTCAAGAGCGGTCGCGCATGACGTATGTGCCCAGCGCGAATCCCAGGGCCAGGTTCGCCACGCCGATAATCAGCACCAGCAGAATGACTTCTGTCACGACTCGAGTTACCGATGGGAGATACGGAGTCCTGGCCAAGCATAGGTTACCCTCCGCAAGTGGCAAATCGAGAGCGGCGGTACCCTATGGATTGCTGCGCCGGCCATGCCCGGTTGCCGGACGATCGGCGGCGAGAAGCTTCCGTTCTTCAGCACAATCCGCCGATTACCGTTGGACCAGCTTGAAATAAAGCGGACATTCGCTGCGCAGGTGCCAATAAGAGACACGGCCCCGCAAAACGGCGGCATGGGCCCCAGCCGGTGGGAATTTCGCAACCGGGACAGATGCACCGGAGTGGGGGAATGCCGCGCAAACTGCTGCGCCCTCAGGCGTCAAGCCGGGCTAAATCTCGAATTTCGGCCTGAACGGGGCCGCGGCCGGTTGGGGTTAATCCAGTTCTTCCAGCCAGAGGCGAATTTCGTTTTCGTATTCGCTGGCCAGATCGCCCTTGACCAATTGGCGATGGAAGCTGGCGGCCCCCTCTTTGAGCAAATCGGCCGCTTCCGCGCTGGGGAACCGCTTCATGGGATCCGGGGCGATCAGCCCTCGGCAAAGGTTCATCAGCAGATCGTTGCAGACCACATCTTCTGGAAGGACATCGGGCAGCCGATGCACCAGCGCCCGCTTGGCTTCCAGCAGTTCGCGGTAACTGTTCAGCCCGGCAAAGGGCGGGGCGCCGGAAAGCACTTCGATCAGCACATACCCTAGACTGCACAGATCAGCGCGGGGCGAGCTATCGGCCCCTTCGAGAATCTCCGGGGCGGCATACGGCGGCGTGCACGTGCGGCGCATGGGAGCGTCGTCGAGGTCGAACGCCGAGCCGATATCAATCACCTTGGCGTTGCCGGTCCGCTTGAGCATGATGTTCGAGGGCTTCAAATCCCCGTGAACAATGCCTTCGCGCTGCAGTGCGGCCAAGGCCGCCAGGCATTCGCGCAGCACCGCGATGGCGATCCCCGGCTTTAGCCGCGGTTGAACCGGCCCCGCCGTGACGATCACATTATTGATGTATTCCCACCGCCGCTGGCTGACGCGCTGGTGCGCCCGTTCCAGCATTTGGTTGGTGAGCAGGCGGCGGAGATCGTATCCGTCGACCCACTCCATCTCCATCAGCCGCACACCATTGCGGTCGATAAAGTTGTGAACGTCCAGCAGGTTATCCTGCTGAATCAGGGCCACGCGCGCCGCAATGTGCGCGATGCGCGACATCGCCTCTTCATAACTGCGGCGATCCGGATACCGCTCCGGCGAAAAGATCTTCACCGCCACGGGCAGGGTGAAATGGTCGGCACCGCGCCGCTCGCTCAAGAACACGACGCCCTGGCCACCTTCGCCCAACAATCGCCGGAACCGATGATGCTCGGTCCAATGAAACCGCCGTTCGGCAATGATTTGCTCGTACCGGGCCAACAGCGGGTTGGGCAACCGCTGTGTCTCGTTGCCATCAAGAGATTGAGTGAAGGACTCGCGAATCAGAGTGGTCGAAGTCATCGTACCGCCTCGATACGCCGCGTTGCCCGCCACTCCGTTGGGCTGGCAAATCCGGGCACTCGTATTATCCGCATGATGGGCGATACGTCTAGTGCGCTGTTGACGCAGAAAATGCGGCCTGCCGCAACCGGGGGGGCTCCCTGAGAAACCCGCTGCCGCAAACCGGGTCGGTATAGGGCATTCCCTCTCCTGAACCAATGCGGGCGAGGCAACGAGGGCACTCGCTCCCGTTGCCTGGTGATCCCTCAAGCGGTCTCGCCTCGTACGCCAACCCTACCGCGGCAAGTGGACACTCCTCTCCCAGATGCCAGCTTCGTTTGAAAGCTAGCCCCGGTGCATATTGGCAGCAGAGGCCAGATGCCTTCCCCCGCGGGAATCTTGCCTTGCTGGGCCACTCAGGTTTTCGCCATCTTGGTCGGCGTTTGAGCCAGTCCGGCAGCATCGGGATCGCCGCCCGGCCAGGGCAGGCCGCCTACGCCCGACGGGGCAACTTCGCCTGCGCAGCGGGTGCTACAAGGTATGGCGTCGATCTCGTATCGGAAGGAGCCTTGCTCGTCGACCGTGAGGTGGACTCGGCGAATCTGCTGTCCGTCGGCCAAGCGCGACAGGAACTCGGCCGACATCTCCGGCAACAGCGTTTTCGTCAGAATGTGATCCACGTTGCGAGCGCCCGTATCGACCTCCGTGCATCGGGCGGCGACCGCCTCCACCAACTCGGCGGAGTATTCAAAGGTCGCGCGGTATTGTTCCCGCACGCGGCGGCCAATCTTGCCAAGTTTCAACTGAATGATCTTCCGCATCACGTCGTCGGTGAGCGGATAGAACGGCACGATGGATACGCGGCCCAGAAACGCCGGCTTGAACGTCTTGAGCAACTCCGGAAAGATCGCGTTGGTGAACGCTTCAGGCCCTGGCAGGGTTTCCGGATCGCTGCACAGGTTCTTGATGAACTCGGTGCCCGCGTTGGTGGTCATGATGATGACGGTGTTCTTGAAGTTGATGTCGCGGCCCTCGCCGTCCTTCATCGAGCCCTTGTCGAACACCTGGTAGAAGATGTCCTGCACGCCGGGGTGGGCCTTCTCCATTTCATCCAGCAGCAGCACGCTGTACGGCTTGCGTCGCACGGCTTCGGTCAACACACCGCCTTCGCCATACCCCACGTAGCCCGGGGGCGAACCCATCAGCAGCGAAACCTTGTGCTCTTCCTTGAACTCCGACATGTTGATGGTGGTCATGTTCTGCTCGCCGCCGTAGAGCAGATTGGCCAGGGTAATGGCCGTTTCCGTCTTGCCCACACCGCTGGTACCGGCCAACAGAAAGACACCGATCGGCTGCTTGGGATCGCTCAAACCAGCCCGGGCGGTACGGATCCGCTGGGCGATGGCCTCCAGGGCGTGACTTTGGCCGATGATGGATTCTTCCATCCGATCTTTCAGGTGCAGGACGGTTCGCACCTCGTCGGCTACCATCCGGCCAAGGGGGATGCCGGTCCAGGCAGAAACCGTTTCCGCCACGGCTTGCGAGTCTACGCATACATGAACCAGCGGATTTTCACCCTGCAAGGCTTTGAGCTGTTCCTCGGCAGCTTCCAAGGTGCGGCGAAGTTCCTGGGGATCAACCTCGCACGCTGCGGCTGCCTCGGTCGCTTCAGATGCTTCGGGCGGCGATGTGCCCTCGCCAGTCCCATCCTCGGGCGTGGTTTCAACCGTACTTGGCTGCTGTTGTTGCCGTTCTTCGGCCTCCAGGTGCTCGCAAAGCTGGTGGTACGTGGCGTTAATGGTTTCAACCAGCTTCATCTCGTGTTGCCAGCGCTGATTGAGCCGATCCAACTCCGCCAGCGCATCCTGCTTGCGCTGTTCCAGGGCGACTAACTCCTCGGCGTGGTCCGTTCCGGCTTCCTGTTCCCGTTCCAGAATCTCAATTGCCGTTTGAAGCTGGTCGATCCGCCGCTGGCAGTCTTCAATGGCCGGCGGGGTGGACGTCTGGCTGAGGTTGATTCGGGCACACGTGGTATCGAGCAGACTCACGGCCTTGTCGGGCAGTTGCCGACCGCTGATGTAGCGGTTCGACAGCTTCACGGCGTCCACGATGCCTTCGTTGAGAATCCGCACGCGGTGGTGCCGCTCCAGCGTGCGAACCAGTCCCCGCATCATTTCCACGCACACGTCTTCGCTGGGTTCGTCCACCTTCACGGTCTGGAACCGCCGAGCCAGCGCGGCGTCGCGCTCGAAGTATTTCTTGTATTCCGCCCAAGTCGTGGCCGCGATCGTCCGCAACTCGCCGCGTGCCAGGGCCGGCTTGAGCAGGTTGGCAGCATCGCCCTGCCCTGGCTGTCCACCGGCGCCGATCATGGTGTGGGCTTCGTCGATGAACAGGATGATGGGCGTCGGAGAGGCCTTCACTTCCTCAATGACATTCTTCAGGCGGTTCTCAAATTCGCCTTTCATGCCGGCTCCGGCCTGCAGCAATCCCAAGTCGAGCGACCGGATCGAAACATTGCGCAGCGACGGCGGTACGTCGCCTGCCGCAACCCGCAATGCGAAACCTTCCACCACGGCGGTTTTGCCGACACCGGCCTCGCCGGTGAGAATCGGATTATTCTGCCGGCGGCGCGTGAGAATGTCGATGATCTGACGGATTTCGCGGTCGCGGCCCAGCACGGGATCGATCTTGCCTTCGCGCGCCCGCGCCGTGAGGTTGATCGTGTATTGGTCGAGGGCCGGGGTACTGGTGGGCCTGCCCGGTTGGGCCGCAGCGGGCACGGGGCCCTCGGCCGCTGCTTCAAACGCCGCTTGGGCTTCAACCGATGCACCGGTGATTCGCCGCATCTCCACCTTCAGCGATTCCACTTGAATCCGCCCCAGTTCAGGGCACGAATCCAGCATTTGCCCTCGCAACAGTTCGTTGCTCAAGAGTGCCAGCAACAGATGGCCGCTACGGGTTTGGAATTCGCCGTATTCCACCGAGGCCACCACCCAAGCGTCGCGGGCCAGGTCAACCACGGCAGGTGAGAGGGCGGGCGGCCGGGCGTTGCCGGTTTTCAGACGGTCCAACGCCCGCGTCAGATCCTTCTGAAGGCGTGAGGTATCGACACCGTATTGCCGGCAGATCAGGTCGAGGTCGGTTTGCGGTGTCTCGAGGAGTTTCAGCAGCCAGTGTTCAATCTCGGTGTTGTAGTTCGTTCGCGACATGCACATTGCGACCGACTGTTCCAATGCCGTGCGGCACGTGGGATTGAGCTTGCCGACCAGCGCTTTGAGATTGACCCCAGCCATGGTTCAAAACCCTCTATCGAAAACGGTGATTTTTCAGCAATGCCCCCGCTGCCCACCGGGTGCGAGTCGAACAACCTTGACCAAAGCTAGCTTGTCGTAGCGCTCGCGAAAGCGGCTGGCCCGCACTTCGGCGTTACCCCGAACGAACTAGCTAGCAATACCCCGGACACATCAACCTTGCCGGTTACGCAGAGCAATCCCATTGGGAAGAAAATCCAGATTCTCTCGATTCTGCGGTCCCCGCTGGCCGATAAGGATGGGCAACGGAATCCCCCCTTATTCCAGAGGCGCCCACAGGGAAGGCCAGCGCCCGATCCGGGCCATTGCCGACTCTCGCGCCATCGTGCGAGGTATCACCATGCGTCGAATGCTGCTCTCACTGATCGCGGCTGGACTGCTGCTCAGTAATACTGGCTGTTACTGCTTCCACCAGTTCCTGCGGTGCGCTAAGCAACGGTTCTGCTGCTGCCACGACCCGGTTTGTGGTCCTCCCTGCGCCCCGCCGCCATGTGCGCCTGCTCACTGCGGGCCGCATTGTGGGCCGTCGTGTGCGCATGGTGGCTGCGGTCCCTTGTATTTAGGCGACATTACGAGCATCCCTGCCGGCAAGCACCAGCCATGCAATGCCTGCGGTGAATGGGTGGGCAAGTCGTATCCACAGATGCCACACTATGCGACACCCAAGCATGTGGTATCGGCCGGCGCCAAGCCCATGACGCCCCAAACGGCCAGCCAACCGGCACGGCTCAGGCCAACCCCCAACGCGCAGCCGCATCTCCGGTAGCCGGGGGCGGTCGCAACCCAACGGGTATCTCGCACCAAGAAATGCAAGGGGGCTGCCTCTTGGCCAATGTGCCAAGGGGTGGCCCCTTTCTTATTGTTGGGAGCGAGGTTGCGCGTACTCGCCGCAGCTCACCGGCCTCTGAGGCCGTGGCACGGGGGGATGCTCGCAGCCGGCCCCCCCACTGCGTCTTGAGCTTATGAACCAGACCGCGGCGGCTTGGCCGTGCGTTTCCGACGTTTGCCGGGCGATCGTTCAGTTCAACAGCATCTCAGGAAGCGAGCGACGACGCTGTGCCCTTCGCAGGCGACCATTTCAAACAGCAAAACTGGGCAACCCAGGTGGAATTCCGACTGACGTAGCGGTCGATGGTTCATGGCCCACGGTCGCATGTGCCGCCGGGTGCAATCATGGCCGGGAGAGGTTGGCCAGGGTGCATACGTGGATTTCTTTTTAGGTGGCTGCGGCTGGGGGGAGCGTTGTTTGCTTCTGGAGCGTGGAGCGGCGGCGGTAGCGGCAGCCCGTACGGGCCGCGAAGAACGCGTTGAACCGCCCATCCTCGCTGAGCAGCGCCGCTCGCACGGTCAGGATAGCCTCGGCGCCGTGCGGATCGTTCCAGAACTTTTCCGTGCCTTTGACTCGCAGGTTGAACTCCTTCACCAGCGATTCCATCAGCGTGGAAGTTACCGGCAGCCCCAAGCGGCGGTAGCGGGGGTAGTCCACCCGATCTTGGTTGTTGCTCAGATAGCTCAGCCCCCGCTGCAGCGGGCGGAGCGGGTGGTTGTCCTCAAGCTTCTTGGCTGGAAGCTCCAGTTCCTCGGCTAGCCGCTGCCAGGCTTGCAGCACTTGGGCCGCTCGTCCCTGCCAAAGATCAGTGATCCACTGGACATGTAACTGCCAGGCATGGTCGGCGTCGTTGCCCACGGCCATCGCCACGCCATAGACATAGCTCAGCAGGTGGATGAAATCGGCAATCGGCACGTACCCTTGCCGCTGGAAATAGCGTGCCCAGACATTCCAATTGCAGGCTTGCCCATCCGCGACAAACGCTTTGCGCGACGCTTGGTCGAAGCCCCGGGCAGCGGCCTCGGCGGCCAGGATGCGGCCGCAGGCATCGGCGCCCGCGAGCGTGGCCACGCAGGTCCGCATCAGCCGCTGGGGGCAGCGAGAGCGCTTCTTGCCCGCGTGCTGCCGGGAGGCAGCCGCGGCTGCCTCGTCCGACAGGTCACCAGGCACGTTGGGCTCCGTGTTCTCCGCCAATTTCTCCTCGGTCAGCATCTGGCCGATGCTGTCCTGTTGCGGGTCTTCTGGCTG
>CAZEEG010000130.1:0-7831 GCA_964511065.1 uncultured Pirellulales bacterium
AAGTTCGACCCGCTCAAGGAAGTCAAGTGTTTCGACGACTTGAAGAAGTTCCCGCTGTTCGAGGACGATTGGTTGCGGGGCGGGCCGGTTCGTCGTTGGATCCCCAAGGCGCTGCAAGACAAGCCGATTTACGTGTTTGAAACCGGCGGCACGACCGGCGTTCCCAAGAGCCGGGCGGTGGTCGAGGATCACTGGACCGACTACGAACTGTTCAGCGCTACCTTGCCCGATGAATATTTCCCCAAGGGGAGTAACTGGCTGATGCTGGGGCCCTCGGGGCCGCGGCGGTTGCGGTTGGCTGTGGAGCACCTGTGCCAGTTCCGCGGCGGCATCTGTTTCTGCATCGACCTCGATCCCCGCTGGGTGATCAAGCTCATCAAGAAGGGCTGGATGGAACACCTGGAAGCGTACAAGCAGCACTGCATCGACCAGGCGGTGACGATCCTCACCGCCAACCACGACATCAAGTGCATGTTTGCCACGCCCAAACTGCTTGAGGCCCTCGCGTTGGAACTGGAAAAACGCGGGACCAGCATTCCCGACATCGGCATCACCGGCATCTTCTCCGGCGGCACCGAGTTCACGCCGCAGTGGACCCGGTTCTGTATGGAAGAGTTCCTCGACGAACGGGTGTACATGACACCCACCTATGGCAACACCCTGATGGGCCTGGCATGCAGCAAGCCCGTCTCGCCAGAGGATGGTTACAAAATCAGCTACTACGCGCCGCAGCCCCGGGCGGTGGTCGAAGTGGTGAATCCGGACAACCACCTTAAGATCGTCGATTACGGTGCTACCGGCCGCGTCAAGCTATACACGCTGACCAAGGAACTGTTTATCCCTGGTTTCCTCGAGCGCGACGAAGGCGAACGCGAACAGCCGTACGAGAAGTACCCCTGGGACGGCGTCAGCGGCGTGCGGCCCTTCAGCAAGCTTGCCGGTGGAACCACCGTAGGCGTTTATTGAACCCCGCGGCACATCCATCGACCGTGCGGCGCGAAACGGCCGCCAAAGCCAGGGGCCGCCAGCGGGCCGGGGGGGATCGCTTGGCGCGCTTGCGCGGCGCGGAGTGGGCATGCCCCTGGCGGGTTATGGAACCGTTTGGCTGCGCCGGTGGTTGCCGCATGGTTGGTCGCCTTGAGGCCGCGCTGGCGGCCGCGCTACACGGCCGGCCAATCTGCTTGCATCCCTGAACCCTTGTTTGCCTGTTTTCCATCGTCAACGTACAGCTAACGAGCTGGCCGTCGCGAGACAACCGTTGGCACCATCACGTGTCGGCCGCCGTGGCCGCAGGAGTACCCAAACCATGCTGACGCTTCCCGTCCTACGCTGGGGTAAGCCGTACGACTCGCTCGAAAAGGATCAGGTCGTTCACTTCAATACGGGCGAAGTGATCGCCGAAGTCGGCCAGGCCAATCCCGGTATGCTCGCTCGCGACATGCGCCACGCCGCCCGGGCCCGCGACCTGCTCCGCCAGATTGCCCCGGAAGACCTCATCCAACGGATCAAGAAAGCGGCCGACCTGTATCTCAACGGCAACCTGCCGCTGGGCGACGGCACCCAAAGCCCGGACGACTTCGTGCGTTCGCAGAGCGCATCGACAGGTCTGCCCGAGCACATGTGCCGGTTCAACATGCAGAAGAACCACTTCGTGTTGACCAACATGGACCGGATGCTCGATGCCCTCACCCGCGGCTTGGATCTGGAGATTCTCAGCCGTGGCTACGGGATCGAGAGCCGCGGCGTGGTGGTGAGCTACCAGGCGCAGTCGCCCGTGCTTGGACTGGTGCTACCCTCCAACAGCCCTGGCGTGCATACGCTCTGGTTGCCGGTGATTCCCATGCAGATCGGGCTGGTACTCAAGCCTGGGCCGCAGGAACCGTGGACGCCCTACCGGATGACGGCCGCATTTGTTGAAGCCGGCATTCCGCCCGAGGTCATCTCCATCTATCCCGGCGGGGCCGATATCGGCGCCGCGGTGCTGGAGCATGTGGACCGCAGCATGATCTTTGGCGGCACGCCCACCGTGGAACGCTACCGCGGCAATCCCAAGGTGCAGGCGCACGGTCCTGGCTTCAGCAAGATTCTGCTGGGTGACGACTGCGTGGACGACTGGGAGAAATACCTCGACCTGATGGTCGATAGCATTTACCTCAACAGCGGTCGCGGCTGCATCAACTGCTCGGGCATTTGGGCTTCGCGGCACACGAAGGAAATCGCCGAAGCCATTGCCGAGCGCATTGGCCCGGTGGACGCGCTACCGCCAGAAGATCCCAATGCAGCGCTGGCCGCCTTCACGGCCGTGATCAACGGCCGCAACATGGGCGCGCTGGTCTGGGAGATGATCGAGGCGGAACTGAACGAAGAGGGCGTGACGCACGTCACCGAGAAGTACGGACCGCGGCTGGTTGAGAAGGAACGCTGCACCTACCTGCGTCCGACCATCGTCCACTGCAAGTCGCCCGAGAACAGCATCGCCAAGAAGGAGTACATGTTCCCGTTCTCGACGGTGGTCGAGTGCCCGCAGGACAAGATGCTGGAATCGATCGGTCCCACGCTGGTTTGCACGGCGATCACCAACGACGAGTCCTTCCAGCAGGCGCTGACCGACGCCGTTCACATCGACCGGTTGAACATTGGCCCGATCCCCACCATCAAGCTGGATTGGCTCCAGCCCCACGAGGGGAACATCGTCGAGTTCCTGTTCCGGGCCAGGGCCTACCAACTGAGCGAAGACAAGTTGGCCGCGCTGACCAAGTAGCCGCCCCTTGGGGGGTGCTCCCCGGGTGATCGCTGCGGCGGCAGTAAGCGGCAGTAACCTGTCAAAAAAACGAACGAGCCGGGCCGCGTTTTCACGGCCCGGCTCGTTGTGTTGCGCTCTTGGGGGGATCTGGTGCCGCTTGAGAGCAGCCTGCCGCCCCGCGATGCTTCGCGGCGACTACTTGCGCTCGGTGTCTGAGGCCTTGGCGGTGTTCTGATCGCTCACCGGCACGGCCTTGGGCGACTTGGGAGGATTGGCGGCCACGGCATCAACGGCCTGTTGCAGAAGACTGCTGAGGTTGCCCGCCGACATGGCGCCGACGGTGCGGTGCCGCTTCCAGCCATCGGCCGTGCGGTAGAAGAGAACCACTTGGGGGATCGAGCCTCCTTGCATCATTTGTCGGGCGAGAGCCGGGTGGTGATCGCTGTTGAGCGCCACGTAGCTCACATCTTTGAGTGCCCCCTGTTTCTCCAACTGCGGAATGACGCGATTCTTCATCGTCACGCAGTGAGGGCACCAGTCCGCGCCGATCAGGACCAGCATTGGTTTGCCGGTTTCTGCCGAGGCCGTGTAGGCCTCGGTGTACGAAACGCCACTGCCGTTGGCCAGCAGGGTTACCTGCATCAGTGCGGACAACAAATGTGCTGCCATGCCAGGTCTCCATTTACAGTCAAAGGAAAGGCCGAAGGAAATCCATTCGCCAGAGGCGAAGGCCAGGTGAGCGCGTACGGGTAGCCAACAGGAAGCGCTAAGATGGCTCTCGCGAGGGGGGAGCAGGTTGCGTTTCGATCCCCAAAAAATGCGACCTTCGAGGCATCAAGGGCCGCGCCTGGGGGGTGAAACAAACCAGGCAACCGTCAATGAGAGCGAGCGGAACAGACGGAAACGCCGCACGCCATGGCAGCGCGAAGGAATGTCTGGTTGGCTGCCCGCCGGGTGCTAGCACTTTCATCAAGTGCAAAACGCCTAAGGGGCGTATTCTAGCCACCCTGACCAATCAAGCAAGCACTTTCTTACCCTGCTTTGCAACTCAGCGAAGCTGCGGCGTTTAGGGGTTTGCTGCCGGCTGCAACGGTGGTTCGGGTAGACCGGTTTTCTCTCGAAATGACGGTCCGATTTGGACGATTGCCCTGAACATAACAATGAATCCCGCCCGGCCTGGGGGCAGTCGCTTCGCCTGCGGCGGCGCCGTGCGTTTGCTTACCTCCATGCCCAAGCCAACGACCTCAGGAGCCGATTCCATGAGACGCAAGGTATTGACTCCCCTGGCCTGCCTCTGGCTGATGCCACTGGGGGCATGGGCCGACGAACCGCCTGCTCCTACCGCGGACGTTCAGGAAAGCGCGCCGGCCTACTCGCCTGTGGAGGTCCAGACCTCATCCAGGCGGAGCGCTTATCCGGTGCCGTCCTCACCGGCCGCTACCGTGGGGCCGATTGCCGAGCAGGCGATGCGGCCTTCGGCCCCTTCGGCCCCGTCGGCCACGCACGCCGACGAACCGCCCGCCCCTCCGGCTGGGTTGCTGGACGCACCACCGGCCCCGGGCGCTTCACTGCCGGCAGCTCCACCTGCACCGGCCACTTCGCTGCCGGAGGAGCCACCTGCGCCGCCCGTTTCGACCCAGGGGCCAGCCAATCTGCCCAATCGGATGAAGCCCAAGCGCGCGGTGCCCGTCGAGCGGTTGCCGCAGGCGCCGACCGTTCCCGAGGAGGTTCTCCCACCGAGTGTATCGCGGGAGCAGCCCCGGCAAATTCCCAACTACGAGGCTACGGCGGCGCCCGACGCCATCGAAAGCCTGTTGGACGGCGGCCAGGCAGAGCCCCTGGAACCGTTGGGCCGACAAACGGAGATCATCCGAGAGCGCTACCCGAACGGATCGGTGCGGATTGAGCGCCATGTCACCCAGGACGAAAAACGCAACTACGTGAACCACGGCCCTTGGACCATGTGGGACCAGCAGGGCAACCTGCTCGCCAAGGGGAAGTACCAGTTTGGCCGGCAGGAGGGCCAGTGGGTTCGCCGCTATGTCGCTCCGCGCGACGGCATTCTCCAGCTTCCGAGCCTGCGAGGGTTTGAGCGGCCGGTTGTGTCCACGCTCCATTTTGCCGATGGCCAGTTGCACGGCCCTTGGACGATTGTGGATGCCCGCGGCCGTCCGGTTGCTTCCTGGTACTTCGAGCGGGGCCAACTGCACGGCCCGGCGATCTGGTGGTATTCCAACGGCCGGAAGATGCGTTCGGCGAACTACCAGCGCGGCGTTCCCGACGGCGATTTCGTGGAATGGCAAGCCGATGGCGATGTGGCCCGCCACATCCGCTACGAGAATGGCCGCAGCTTTACCCCGGTTACTCACTATTACCGCGATGGCAGCGTCCGCATCGAAGGCTGGCAGGTGAACCCGGTGGAAGAACACCGCCTGGGCTACGATTGGTGGAAAGGCGAAGTGCTGATCGACGTGATCGCCCCCACCGAGGGCGGCCTCCGCACCGGAATGTGGGCCTACTATTACCCGGGTGGGCAGAAGATGTACGAAGGCGAATATCACGAGGGGGAGCCGATCGGCGTTCATTCGTGGTGGCACGCCAACGGCCAGCGGATGACGCGCGGCAGCTACCATGCCGGCCAGCCCCACGGCACCTGGACATGGTGGTATCCCAACGGCCAGCGCCGGATCGAGGGCCGCTATGCCAACGGTGAGCCCGACCGCGGTTGGGTCGGCTGGACGGAGTCGGGCCAGGCCGTTTCGCTGGACGAAACGGAAGTGGACCTGCCGTCGCCTCCGCCCACCCGTGAGGATTCGGGCGACTGGTCCAGTGCCAAGGTCATGGATGGGACGGGTCCACGATTCACGCCCCCCAAGCTGTATTGATGGAGGTGCTGTCGCGCCCGGCGTTCAGCGCCGCGGCGCGCCGCCAGCGCAAGGGACTTCTCGCTCGCTGCATATGGCGATAGCGTAACCGCTGCTACCTTGGCTAGAATGGAACGGTGCCGCGCACCGTATCCATTCTTGCCATTTAGGCCGCATCGCCCGTTCCAGCCCGCTTGTCAGCGGCTGCCGGCGAGCATCGCGCAGCGAGAAGCGTCAACGTGAAGATCTGGTACAACAAGGTCAACGAGAGTCGGCGGACGTTATTCGAAACCGAGGCGACGGAAGTCACCATCGGCCGCGACCCCGAAAACGACATTGTCTTGCGCAGCCCGCTGGTCTCCCGGCGGCATGCCATCATTCGCTGGCGCGATGGGCAGTTGTCGGTCCAGAACGTGGGGCTGAATAGCTGCCTGGTGGGCGACCGCGAACTGTTGGGCGGCGAGGAAGCCGAGTTTTCTTCTGGCATCAAGCTGCGTATCTGGCCGTACACGCTGACGTTCGAGTCCGAGGTGGAGGCCACCGTTACGCCCCAGGAGGTGGAAGCCCACCTTCGCAGCGTGCTGGCTTCGTTGGAGCTGCGCATTCACCAAATGCTGCTGGAGCGGCTCGATCTCTACGAACTGGAGAACAACCGCATCCATAACCGCGACAACATCCTGTTGTTGGAGAACAACATCGAGGATGTGTGCCGCGAACTGGAAGTGTTCGGCCAGCACAATGAATCGCTGCTCGATGAGTTGACGGTGCTCACGCTCCGCGATCTGCTCGTCAACCAGCTCATCATGGAAACCCGCCACGAGGGGTACTTCGATCTGGCGAGCATCACCGCCAACGAGTTCGACGTGCCTGCCACGTTGGTGCCCGAGCGCGAAACCGAACTCCACAACTTGTTGCAGTACATTCGCGAGAAGCTGAACCTGGACAGCATTCCGGATGTCAGCGAGCAGATTTACTTCCTGGAGGAGCGGTTTGCCGAAGTGGCCGGGGCCGTGCGGATTCACCTGCACGCCGAGTTGCGCAAGTACATCCTGCTGCGCACCCTGAAGAAAGACCTCAAAGACACCGTCTTTGGGTTCGGGCCCCTGCAGGACTTGCTGCGGGCACCCACCATCTCGGAAATCATGGTCGTGAAGAGCGACCAGATTTACGTCGAGCGGGGCGGCGTGATCGAGCGTTCGGGCCGCCGCTTCATTTCTGAGAAGGTTACCGAAAGCATCATCGAACGGATCGTGGCCCAGGTGGGGCGGCGGATCGACAAAAGCACTCCGCTGGTCGATGCGCGGCTGCCCGATGGTTCGCGTGTCAACGCGATCATTCCGCCCCTGGCCACCAGGGGGCCGTGCCTTACCATCCGCAAGTTCCCCGTCCAGCGGATGACGATGGACGACCTGCTCGAGTTGGGCAGTATCACCGAGCCGGCGGCGCGATTCCTGCGGGCGGCCGTGATCGACCACCGCAACATTCTGATCAGCGGCGGTACCGGCACTGGTAAGACTACGCTGTTGAACGTGTTGAGCAGCTTCATTCCCTACAAGGAGCGGATTGTTACGATCGAGGATACCCAGGAACTGCGGTTGCATCAGGAGCACGTGGTCAGCCTGGAATCGAAACTGCCCAACGTGGAGGGCACGGGCCAGTACACGATTCGCGACCTGGTTCGCAACGCCCTGCGGATGCGGCCCGACCGGATTGTTGTCGGCGAGTGCCGTGGCGGCGAAGCCCTCGACATGCTCCAGGCGATGAACACCGGCCACGACGGCAGCCTCACCACGATCCACGCCAACAGTGCCGAGGAAGTGATCGAACGCATGGAGGTGCTGGTGTTGATGGCCGCCGATCTGCCGGTGCTTTCGATCCACCGCCAGATTGCCTCGGCCATCGACCTGATCGTGCAGATTACCCGCTTGCCCGGCGGTCGCCGCGTGGTGACGCAGATTGCGGAAGTGACTGGCGTCGATCCTGAAACGCACGACGTGATCCTGGCCGATATCTTCAACTTTCGCGATGGCAAGAGCCTCAAGCCGACAGGTCACTTGCCGTCGTTCATCGACTCGCTGGTGGAAAAAACCCTGCTGGAGCTGGAGTTTCTGTACGCGGGCTGGCAGAGCCGGCACGATGCCCGGCCGGTTCCGCACGAGCGGATTGCACCGCCGGAACCCCCGCGGCCTCGCAAGCCCGCCGCTGTCTCGGGCCCGCATGCCGA
>CAZEEG010000130.1:7931-15916 GCA_964511065.1 uncultured Pirellulales bacterium
GAGGTCCCACGCGCCCCGGTTGCCCGGGCAGAAGCCCCGCAGCGACCACCAGAGCCACCCCAAAAGCCGCGCCCCGTTGCCTCGCCCGATGGGCAGCCAGCGAAAGCGCCGTTGCCGCCCCCGGTTGGCCCGGGGGCGGGTCAGCCGCGCCGGGCTACGCCGGTATCCACCCAGCCGCGCGGTCCCGCACCGGCCGCCGCAGCACCGCGGCCAGCGGCAGTTCCCGCTGCGGCTGCTGAGGGGGCCGCCGAATGGTACTGCCGAATCATGGGCAATGAATTTGGCCCCATGACCGAAGAAGACCTGGTGAACATCTATCGCTCGGGCCAATTGGCCGCTCACGACCTCGTGCGGCAAGGAGCCAGCGGCCAATGGTTCCCCGCCGGCAGCACCACGCTGCTGCAAGGGCAGCGATAACCCCCCTTCCACGCACGCGAGCAGCAATGGAAGTTCAGCCCCTGATTTCGAGCGGACTGGCAGGCGCGTCGATTGCCACGTTTGTGTATTTCTGCCGCGATTATTACGGGCATTTTCTGGACTTTGTGCAGGAAGACTTCAACGAGAAACTGCGGCGGATGCGCATCTCCACGGTCAACCTGCGGACCTATCTGCTGGCCTGGAGCGTGATCATCGTCGGCGGGGCCGGCGCCCTGTGGGTGGCGTTCGACAGCTTTCCCTTGGCGTTGTTGGCGGCGATCATCCTGTTTTGCGGTCCGTGGTATGTGCTGCGACGAATGGCCCAGCGTTACCGCGACAAGATCGAGGACCAACTGGCCGACGGCATGGCATCGTTCTCGGCGGCCATTCGCGCTGGCCTCTCGATCCCACAAGCCCTGGAACTGCTGGCCGAGCAGGGCCCGCGGCCAATGCGCGACGAATTCCGCCAGATCGTCGGAGAATACAACCTGGGCAAGCCGCTGGATCGCACGATGGACGAAGCGAAGGAGCGGCTCGATAGCGAAAACTTTGCCCTGTTTGCCGCGGCGCTGATGGCCAGCCGGGAGAGCGGTGGCAAGCTGAACGAAACGGTCGATCGCATCGCGGTCAGCGTGCTGGAGATGCAGCGGCTGGAACGCAAGATTCGGTCGGAAACGGCTCAGGCCCGGCGTTCGGCGCTGTACATGGCACTGGCTCCACTGCTGATCCTGCTGGTGTACGCCTTCGTAGACCCGGTCAATACGGCCCGGCTGTTTACCACCGTCCCGGGGCAGATTTTGCTGTGTATCGCGATCGTGCTGAATCTGGCGGCCTACTTCTGGGCCCGGAAAATCCTCAATCCCGACATTTGAACGAGGATTGACGAAGGGTTCGCGCAGCGCATGCCCATCTCTGGCGCGCCGCGCAGGTGGCATTGGCTAAGAAGGGGGTAGGCCGCCCCGTGCGGGTGGTCTTGGGGCTCCCCCTTTTTCGTGGTGGCTTTTGGGCGGCGCAGTCACCGGAATGGTTGCCATCTGTGCCATTCTTTGTTGGTCGCAAGTTTTTTAGGGCCAATTTGTTGCGCGTTGTCACCCTTGGCTGAAAAACGCAGCAGAGATTTGCAGTTTCTTGTGAGATTAGTACAAATGGGTTGTGGTTTTTGCAGTTTGTTTGCATCGGAGTTCTTGCATGCGTGTGCCACCTTCGCCCCCGGATTGGCGCGAGGTTCTTCGTGCGCAGCCGGAGCTGTTGTTGAGCCTGCAGGATGAAGAACTGATGGAGTTTGTCCGACGGGCGAACGACGACTACCTGCATTGGAACAAACTTCGATACAGGACCATGCCTGCTGCCCTTATCCCAGCTACCAACCCCAAACTGCCTGAAAACTAAAGTGCGCAACTTGACGGACGCTACCCTCCGGCGAAGTATGCGCGAGCGTATTTGTATGTGGAAACGGACGGGGGAGATGTCGTCTATTTTATCCACTACCCTTTGCAAGTCATTCGCCGCGCTATCAGGGATTTGCACGAATACCTCGCATCAGAGCGAAGGCAGATTCGCGAAGCTGCACAGCTATTGAAAGGGCATCCCGAACTGAACAATCGTCAAGCGGCCCTGGTATATGAGTTCTTGAAGAATCGCGGTTACCCGATCACGATTGCGCAATTTGCTGGTCAGTATCGCGTAACGCATCAAACCGCCCGAAACGACCTTCTGGATTTGGCCGAGAAAAGCTTCGTCACCAAGTCGAAAGTAAAGAACAAGCTCGTTTTCTGGCCGGCCGAACATCTCAAGGCGCGAGTCGCCAAGATGCAGCGCAAGGACGAATAAGCAAGCCGAGCGCCCGCACCCACAATCAATGTGCCCACAAGCCTTCAGACCGGTTCCCCAATGGTGCGTGGCGACCGCGGGCAGCAAGCCTCCTCGTGGCCACGAACCGGCGATCGGTTGGAATGGTTTGAAATCGCGATTTGCTTTTCGGGCCGCAGCGCTAAGGGCACTGCAATCAAGACGGTACATCGTATCGGGGGCGGTCTTAATGGTGCGCACTATTACTTGGCCACCCGTTCGCCCCGCTGCCGTCGGGGGGTGGCCCCTTGCCTGGGGCGGTTTGACCCCCTGAACGGCACGCTCTAAAATCCAGGTTTGCTCCCGGGGGAAGCTAAAAGCGAACTTTACGCACGTCCACTGAGGTAATTGTACGATGGCGGATCAAATCAGCGTCCAGCCCGACAAGGCGCTCTACCCTCCTTCTGAAGAATTTGCAGCGAAGGCCACGATCTCTTCGCTGCAGCAATACGAGCAGTTGTACAACGAGGCAGCGGAGGATCCGGAGGGCTTTTGGGGGCAGCGCGGTAAGGAGATGCTGCATTGGTTCAAGCCATTTGACAAGGTACTGCAGTGGGACGAACCATTCGCCCAGTGGTTCGTCGGCGGCCAGACCAACGCCAGCTACAACTGCCTGGACGCGCACCTGAATACCTGGCGGCGGAATAAGGCCGCGCTGATCTTCGAAGGTGAGCCCGGCGATATCCGCACGCTCACCTACCAGCAACTGCACACCGAGGTGTGCAAGTTCGCCAATGTGCTCAAGAGCCTGGGCATCCAGCGCGACGACGTGGTTTCGATTTACATGCCGATGGTGCCCGAACTGGTCATCGCCATGCTGGCTTGTGCCCGCATCGGGGCCATCCATTCGGTCATTTTCGGCGGCTTCTCCAGCGAGGCGATTGCCGACCGCAACAACGATGCCTCGGCCAAGCTCATCATCACGGCGGACGCCGGGTGGCGGCGGGGCGCCCAACTGCCGCTCAAGCACAATGTCGACGAGGCCCTGAAAAAATCCCCCACGGTCAAGCAGTGCATCGTGCTGCGCCGCTGCGGTGTGCATGTGCACATGCAGCAGGGCCGCGACCACTGGTGGCACCACCTGATGGAAGATGCCTCGGCCGACTGCCCCGCCGAACCGCTCGACAGCGAGCAGACGCTGTTCATCCTCTACACCAGCGGTTCAACCGGAAAACCCAAGGGCATCCGCCACACCACCGCAGGATACAACCTGTTCGTCCGGCAGACGTTTGAATGGGTGTTCGACTATCACGACGACGATATTTACTGGTGTACGGCCGACTGCGGATGGGTCACCGGGCACAGCTACATCGTGTATGGGCCCCTCTCGGCCGGGGCCACGGTGCTGATCTATGAAGGCGCCCCCAACTGGCCCGAGGAAGACCGCTTCTGGGACATGATCGAGCGGCACCGGGTCAACATCTTCTACACAGCGCCCACGGCGATTCGGGCCTTCATCAAATGGGGCGAGCACCACGTCGAGAAGCACGACCTCTCCAGCCTGCGGTTGCTGGGTTCCGTCGGTGAGCCGATCAACCCGGCGGCCTGGCTGTGGTATCACGACAAGATCGGCAAGGGGCGGTGCCCCATTGTCGATACCTGGTGGCAGACCGAAACCGGCGGCATCATGATGAGCCCGATCCCCGGCGCCATCGCCACCAAGCCGGGCAGTTGCACGCGGCCGCTGCCGGGCGTGGTGCCGGCCGTCGTCAACGAACGGGGTGAGATCGCCGAGCGGAACCAGCAGGGCATGTTGCTGATTACCAAGCCCTGGCCCGGGATGCTCCGCGGCATCTGGGGGGACGAAGAACGCTACAAGGATCAGTACTGGAAAACTGTTCCGCACAACTATCTGGCGGGCGACAACGCCTTCTGCGACGAAGACGGCTACTACTGGATCATGGGCCGCCTGGACGACGTGCTGAACGTCTCCGGCCACCGCCTGAGTACCACCGAGATCGAAAGCGCCGTGGTGAGCCACCCCAAAGTGGCTGAAGCCGCCGCGGTAGGACGGCCGCACGATCTCAAGGGTGAAGCCGTTGCGGTGTTTGTCACGTTGGCGTCGGGCAATCCCGATGAAGATCTCCGCCAGGAATTGCGGCAGCACGTGCGCGAACAGATCGGCGCGCACGCGGCGCCAGACGATATCCGCTTCGCCGCGTCCCTGCCGAAAACTCGCAGCGGAAAGATCATGCGGCGCCTGCTGCGCGACATCGCGGCCGGCCGCGAAACGGTGCAGGATACCAGCACGCTGGAAGACTACAGCGTGTTGGCCAAGCTCCGCCAGGACGATGAGGAATAATAACCTTCCTGCGTCCCGCCATCCCGGCAGCCATTCATGCTTCAGGGAGTGAGTAGCAGCACGCCGGTTCGCTTGGCCTTGTGGACTGCCGCGGTGCGGGTGCGCCACAAAGGTGCAGGCGGTGAAAGTACGCTCTATAACGAAACGGTTCCCCGGGCGGTGCTGTCCAGCGCCGCCCGGGGATTGCTTGCGCGGCGCGATCAGATCGCCCCATGCGATCAGATCGCCCCGCAAATCCAATCTCGGTTCGGCGGCGATTTCTCCTTATTGACACCTGCGCAGTTTATGTCCGCCTCTTTCGCACAGGCCCACCGGAACGTGGCCAATCGCGCGGGAAAACCGACGATTTGCGATGTCGATCGTTCGACGACCGGACATTGGCGGCGCAACCATCAAGCAGGGCGGATCGGGGGGGCGATGCGCGCCGAGGCAGCACCCACTTTCTGCCGCCTGGCCGGCAAGCACCCTACCCATGCTGTGGCGGCATCCTTACGATAAACCCAGCGAGCGTGCGCGGATTCGCGCGGCCGGGGCCGCTGCGGCACCTCGCGATCCAACCGGTCCTTCGAGCCGAACCATCGGATGTTCGGCGCCGCGCCTCTGAGAAGTTGCACGCTCTATGACGTTCGCCGGATATTATCGCTTCCCGACGTTGCATGGATCGCAAATTGTCTTCGTGTGCGAAGATGATCTATGGACGGTGAACGACACCGGCGGCGTGCCCCGGCGTCTGACTGCGAACCTGGGCGATGTCACCTACCCTGCTCTCTCACCCTACGGCGATTTCCTGGCCTTTACCAGCCAGGAAGAAGGGCCAACGGAAGTGTACGTGATGGATGCCGCCGGCGGACCGGCCCAGCGTATCACCTACCTGGGAGTGAACACCACGCAAGTAGCCGGCTGGACGCCCGATGGCCAGCATATCGTGTTCACCTCGGGAGCCGGCCAGCCCTTTGCCAACCACCAGAAGCTTTGGAAAGTTCATCGCGACGGCGGGCTGCCGGAGTTGCTCCCCTATGGTCCGGCACAGAACGTGGCCTATGGCGACGGCGGCCAGGTGGTGATCGGTCGCCACACCCGCGACCCGGCGCGGTGGAAGCGGTATCGGGGCGGCACCGTCGGGCAGCTCTGGATCGACCACGACGGCAACGGCAACTTCGAGCGTCTCTTGGATCTGCCCGGCAACCTGGCCTCGCCCATGTTCCTTGGCGACCGGGTGTATTTCATTTCGGACCACGAAGGGATTGGCAACATTTATTCGTGCCGGCCCGATGGCAGCGAGATTCGTCGCCATACCGATCACGAGGAGTTCTACGCCCGGATGGCTTCGTCGGATGGCCGGCGGGTTGTGTATGTCAGCGGTGGCAACGTGTACCTGCTCGATCCCGCGGCGAATGATGGAGAATCGGCCCCGCGGCTGATTGAGATCGACTGGCGCAGTTCGCGGCCGCAGTGCCATCGCAAGTTTGTGCCGGCCAGTCGGTTCTTTGAATCAGCCGACCTGCATCCGCAGGGGAAAGCCGTATCGCTGGTCTGCCGGGGGCGGCCGTTTACCATGGCCTGTTGGGAAGGTCCCGTGGTCCAGCACGGCGAGCCTGATGGCGTACGTTACCGCCTGCTCTCGTGGTTGCACGATGGCACCCGCACGGTGGCCCTGACCGACGAGGACGGCGAGGAACGCCTGGTGATCTTCCAGGCCGATGGCAGCAAGTCGCCCAAGCTGATGCCGGCCTGGGATCTTGGCCGGGCTATTGGGCTGTTCCCTTCGCCGGTCAAGGACCAGGTGGTGCTGTACAATCACCGCGGCGACTTGATCTTCGTCGATCTCGGAAAGAAGCGGCACAAGCTGCTCGATCAGAGTTCGCACGGTCGCATTCGCGGTGTGAGCTGGTCGCCGGATGGTCGTTGGATTGCCTATGGAATGCCAGAATCGCCCAGCACTTCGCACATTCGGTTATGCCGCGTGAGCGATGGGGCCACGTTCAACGTCACGCAGGCGGTGCTGCGCGACATTCGCCCGGCCTTCGATCCGGAAGGCAAGTACCTGTATTTTCTGTCGTACCGCGAGTTTGACCCGGTTTACGACAACCTGCATTTTGACTTGAACTTTCCGCAGGGGATGCGACCGTACCTGGTCACGCTCCAGGCCGATATGCCTTCGCCATTTGCCTTCGATCCGGCGGTGCTGGAAGGCAATGCGGCCGGCGACCAGGACAAGCAACCAGGTGGTGGCGATGCCACGCCGGTAGACGAAGCGGCAGCCGAGGCTGCGTCCACGGGCGATGCTGCCGATGCGGACCCCGCCAGCGGCCAGGCCGAGAGCAAGGACCGCGGCGATGGCAAGCGGGAACCGCCGCCGGTGAAGATCGATCTGGAGGGCATCGATCGACGGATTGTGGCCCTGCCGGTGGAGGAAGGCAAATATGGCCGCATCCTCGGCCTGCCCGGCGGCCGCGTGTTGTTCACGCGGTACCCGATCTCGGGCAGCCTGGGCAGCAGTTGGCGGATTACCGATTCGGCCAAGGGCACGCTGGAGATGTACGACCTCAAAACCCGGCGGCAGGAACGCTGGCTCGACGAGGTCACCGACTTCGGACTTTCGGCCAATGCCAAGACGCTGATCTACCGGGTGAATTCGCGGCTGCGCGTGGTCGATCCGGCCAGCAAGCCGCCGGTCGATACCGCTAAGGAACCGCCTGGAATTCGCAGTGGTTGGCTCGACCTGGAACGGGTGCGGATTTCCGTCGATCCGCCCAGCGAGTGGCGGCAGATGTTCCGGGAAGCCTGGCGACTACAGCGCGATCACTTCTGGACGGAGGACATGTCGGGCGTAGCCTGGGACCAGGTCCGCGACCGTTACGAACCCTTACTGGCCCGGATCGCGTCCCGCTCGGAGTTTTCCGACCTGATGTGGGAGATGCAGGGCGAACTGGGGACCTCGCACGCTTACGAACTGGGCGGCGACTACCGGCAACCGCCGCGGTACTACAGCGGCTTCTTGGGAGCCGATCTCGAGTTCGACCGCCGCAAGGGCGCCTATAAGTTTGTGCATATTGTCCATGGCGATGCCTGGGACGAAAACCGCACCAGCCCGCTCGATGCCCCGGGCGTTAACGTGAAGCCCGGCGATTACCTGCTGGCCGTGGGGGGGCGGAAACTTTCGGCCACCGTGTCACCGGCCGAACTGCTGGTGAACCAGGCGGGCCGCGAAATCCAACTCACCGTGCAGCGGGGGCGCGGACCCGTACGGACGGTAGTGGTCAAGACGCTCAAGGATGAGTCCGCCGCCCGATACCGCGAATGGGTCGAAAACAACCGCAAGTACGTTCACGAGGCCAGCGGCGGTCGCGTGGGATACGTCCACGTTCCCAACATGGGGCCCTGGGGATATGCCGAGTTTCACCGGTATTTTCTGGTG
>CAZEEG010000131.1:0-15404 GCA_964511065.1 uncultured Pirellulales bacterium
ATGTATCACCTGCTGGGCATCAACTACAACGAGGAGTTCCACACGCCCGAGGGCCGCCCGGTGAAGATCGTCAACGACGGCAAAGTGATCTGGGAGTTGATGTAAGGTATGCCAGATACCCGCGACGCGGGCATGAATAAAGCTGCCGCGGCCCACCATCTCCGCGGCAGTCTATTTTGTGACGCACGTAGCGTGCGGCGATGCCTGAGCTGATAAGCCCCCGGCCTCCGGTTTGTCGCGGCATTTATGCCACGGGTTCCAAGCCCCGCAGGGTGCCCGTGCCGGTGGCGAAACGGTCGACGTCCAGCTTGAGGTGTTGCAGGAACGACACCAGCAGATTGGCCAGCGGCGGGGCGTTATCCGGCTCAAACGCCAGATGCTGGCCATGGCGGAAGCGGCCGCCGGCTGCGATGATCGGCAGGTTGTTGGTGCTGTGGCTGGAGGCGTTGCCCAGGTTGGAGCCCATCAGGATGGCCGTTTGCTCCAGCAGGGTGTGTTCGCCCTCTCGGGTCTCGTGCAGCTTCTTGAGGAACTGGCCGAATACCCGCATCTCTTCCTTCTCGATGATGGCCAACTGCTCGATCTTGCCCGGGTCGCGGCCGTGATGGCTGAGGTTGTGCCAGCCATCGCCCACCCCCGATAGCTGCACCACTTCGTTACCGCCGGGGCCTTTCAGGGTGATCAGCCGCGTGGAGTCGGTTTGCAGGGCCAGGTAGACCAGGTCGAACAGCAATTCGAGCCGGGCGGTGAACTGGGCCCGATCTTCGATATCCGTGGGCGGTTTCTGATCGACGACCGGCTTGGGCCGTTTGGCCCAGGCTTCGGCCGAGGCCAACCGCTGCTCCAGTTCGCGAACGCTGGAGAGATACTGGTCGAGCGTGTCATGATCGGTGCGGCTGGTGCGGCGCTGGATCGCCCGCACCTGGTCGCCTACCAGGTCGAGGATGCTTTGGCCGTCCTGGATGCGCCGCAACTGCGTAGCCTTCTCTTCTGCCGATCCTTCCAGGAAAAACCGGGCAAACACCCGCGACGGCCGCGACTCGGCCGGGATCAGCACGCCGGAGCGCGTGTAGGAGATTCCCCGGCTATCGGCCGAGAGGGCCAGGGACGGGAACCGCGTCCGATGGCCGATCCGCTCGGCGGCAAACTGATCGACGGAGATGGTGTTGCGGAAGCTGGGCTGGCCAGGGTGCGGGGCCGCGGTGAGGAAGCTCTTTTCGGCATCGTGGCCGCCATCGACCATCGGGTGCATCAAGCCCGATACCACCGTGAAATGGTCGCGGACATGCTGGAGCGGTTCCAGGTACGGCGTCACATCGTAGTCGGGCCCGGCCGTCTGCGGGAACAGGTAGGGCGTGTGGATGCCCAGCGGCGCGCAGATGGCGACCATGCGCCGCGCATCGCCCGGGGAATCGGTGGGTTGGGCGTTATCTTCGCCCCGCACGGCGGAATGCATTCCGTGCAGCCAGGGCAGCGCCAGCGCAACCCCAGAAGCCTTCAAGAAGGTACGGCGAGCAAGTCGGTTGGGCACGGCTTTCTCTCCCGCTACGGAGCCAAGAACAGGTCGCTTTCGACAACGGCGTGAATCAGGGAACGGAGGCCGAAGTTGTCGGCCCGGGCTGCTGCTACCACGGCTTCGATCGAGCGGCGGTCGGCGGCCGTTACCGGGCGGCCACAACCGTAGATGAGCAGTTTCTCGGCCAAAGCCCGGGCGACGGCTTCGCGATCATCCAGCAGCAGTTGGCGAAACTCGAGGAAGTTTGAGAACGTGCGGCCATCGTGCAGTTGCCCGCCTTTTTCCACGGGCGGGCCGACACGATACCGGGTCTTGGCCACGCGCTCGCCCTTCTCACCCAGCGAGCGGTACCAATCGCGATGACCGCCGATGACGTCGAACTCCTCCAGGGCAAACCCTGGGCCATCGATCCGGCTATGGCACCGCGCGCACGATTCGACGGAGCGGTGCTTCTCCAACTGTTCGCGAATGGTGGTGGCGCCGCGGATATCGGGCTCCACGGCCGGAGTGCCCGGCGGAGGTGGCGAGGGCGCCTGCCCCAGGAGCTTGTCCAGCACCCAAACTCCGCGCGTGACGGGCGAGGTGGTGGTGCCGTTGGCGGTGACCTTCAGCACGCTAGCCTGGGTGAGCACCCCGCCCCGCACGCTATCTTCCGGCAGTTTCACCACGCGGAAGTGTTCGTGGCCCCGGATGCCGGGAATGCCGTAGTGGTCGGCCAGCCGCTGGTTCAGCACGGCAAAGTCGGATTTGATAAAGTTCGCCACACTCAGATTGTGGTTGAGCACGTGGCGGAAAAAGCCCCGTGTTTCCTCCACCATGGAGCGGAGCAGCAGTTCGTCGTACTCGGGGTAGAGTAGTTTGTCGGGCGTGGTGAACTCAATCTCCCGCAGGTCCAACCATTGCCCGGTGAAGTTATCAACAAACCGCTCGATCTTGGGATCATTGAGCATCCGATCCACCTGGACCCGGCGGACCTGGGGATCGCGCAGCTTGCCCTGCGCGGCCAGCCGCAATAGCTCGTCGTCGGGCATCGACGACCAGAGGAAGTACGACAATCGGCTGGCGAGCGTGTAGTCGTCGACTTCCGGCCGTTGATTGAGCAGCAGGAATTGTGGCGAGCACAGTACCGCGGTAATGCCCACGCGCACCGCATCTTCAAAGGAGGCGCCCTGGTCTAGCCGCGATAGTGCCAACTGCACCACCGGCTCAATTTCAGCGGAGTCTACGGGCCGGCGGAACGCTTTGGGTGCGAACTGGGTGATGATCCGCCGTACGTCCTCGCGCGGCGCCGACGATTCGACCACATGCGCTTTGACACCCCGGCGGTGACGAATGTAGACCGGCGGCCCTTCGACCGTCGCGATGGTTTCCGACTCGCCGAACAACCGCTTCTGGGCCGGCGAGGGAAACTCCTGATCGAGTGGGCCGTAGGTTTCAGCCCACACGATGCCAATGCCGGGCCGGGCTTCCTCCTTGTCGCGCCAAGTGACGTGTTCGGGGTAGACCCACGGCAGGATGTGCATCGCGTGCCCTTCGCCGAGGCGAGTGGTGAATTCGATGATCCGCGGATTTTCGGGCGTGCCGGTCACGTCGAACATGCCGATAAAATGCCGCTTGCCCGGCCCAAACAGCGGTCCTACGTAGACGGCGGCCACCAGCGTGCGGTGTTCGTTGGGTTCGTGCGGCCATACCGCAATACGGCACCGATAGATGCCGCCTTCGATGGGGTGCGAGGCATCGACGCGGGCCGGGGGCCAGCCGGGTGTGAAATCGACGAACGCCCCGGCCTTTTCGATCACGCCACCCCGCTGGAGCTTCACCGACTCGATGTTGTTCTTGTCCTCCATCAGAACGGCCCGGCGGGGTGCTGGGGGCAACGGGCGAATGCGGCGAATGGTGCTTTCAAACGCCAGGTCGGCGGCTTCCAGGTAGCGTTCCAGGAGAATGGACGATAGCCCCAGCCCACTCGCCACGTTGTCGAAACCTTGCACGGAATCGTCGGCCGGCAGCAAGTCGGCCAGTTCGGTATCAATGCCCAGCAGGTCGCGGACGGTGTTTTCGTATTCCACCCGATTCATGCGGCGCAAGGCCGGTGGCCGCTCGATGGCCTTGGCCAACTCGCCGGTGGCCCAGTCGAGCAACCGGGCAACTTCGGCCGCGTTGGGGCGTGGCTGCCCGGCAGGCGGCATTTCGCCCGACTCGACCATCGCCACCAGGGTGGACCAGGTATCGGCGGCTTGGGCGGAGG
Source organism: uncultured Pirellulales bacterium (assembly GCA_964511065.1). Taxonomy (GTDB): domain Bacteria; phylum Planctomycetota; class Planctomycetia; order Pirellulales; family S012-138; genus CALBRZ01. Next base: position 3,765 of record CAZEEG010000131.1, read on the forward strand.
AAGCGGGGGCGCCGAGCGTATCGAGCCGCAACTCGGCTTGTTGCTGCTGCGGGCCGTGGCACTTCACGCAATGCTGGCGGAAGAAGGCGGCGTAATCCTGCGCATGCAAGCAGGTCGATAGCGCCATATGCGCACCCGCGAGCCAGAACGCGACAGCCAAGGCTTTCACGGCAAACGTCCTGTAAGAAGGGAGGTGGGAGAGCGGGCCGGACCCGGGGGCTTTGGCGTCTGGCCCCCGCGCAACAGCTCCCCCCACCCTACCAATGGTGCGGCCCCGCTGCAACGTGGAGGGCGGTAAGCACGGGCGCAGGCCCCGCTTGCCGCGCCACGGCCGGTATCACTGCGCGGTTGGAATCCGTGCGCGGTTGGTGTCCGTGTGTGCGGGGCGATTTGCCGCCCGGGCTCCCCTTCAGGCTGAGCGACTACTGGCTGGAGGCGGGCACGGGGGTGGCTGCCGGGGCTTCGAGGCGCTCGCCCTCGGCTGCCGCTCGGGCCGGCGGTGCGGCGGCCAAGGCCAGTACCGCCATCGCCAACGGCGTCAGCGCGAAGATAATCAGCGCCACGCTAAAGCTCCCAAGTGCATCGCGTGTCAGGCCGGCTAGCAGCGGCCCCAGACTGGAGCATGCCACGGTGAGCGTCATCAGAAATCCGCGGACCTTGCCCAAATGACGCCGCCCGAAATAGCGCGGCCACAGCGGTTGCGAGGTGCCAAAGAACAATCCCTGCGCAGCCCCCAGCACCACGCCCGAGAAGATCGCCAAGGGCAACGAACTGGACAAGTACAGCAAGCCAACCCCGGCACCCAGGCCAGCCAGGGAGAGGCTCAGCAGCGGCGGTGCCGGGCAGCGGTCTGCCAGGATGCCGCCGGCCAGTTGCATCACGGCCAGGCTGCCGGCAAATGCCGTGAGCATCACAGCGGCGTCGGCACCGGACATGCCCCGCTCGGCAAAGATGGGCACGATGCAGAAGAACACGGCCGTATGAATCAGCCCAAACACGGCATTGCCGCCACCCACGATCCAGAAGGCGAACGTCCGCAGGGTCTGCCAGAGGGTAAAGCCCCAGTAGATTTCGTCCGATGGTTCGTCGTCAGTCTTTTCAAGGGCCGCCATTTCGCCAGGAACGGGTTCGATGCCGCGTGCCTGGTCCTCGTCGGCGGCGTGGCGGCGCGTGCCGTCGATCTGCTGTCCCAACTCACTGGGCCGATTGCGGTACAAGAGCCAGATGGTGGGAAACAGCAGGCACCAAATGACGATACCCAACACCGCATAGGCGCCCCGCCAGCCATAGGCCGTCACCAGCCAGAGGTTCAATGCGGGGATCACGGCCATCGCGGCGGCCATCCCCAGTTGCCGAATGCCTTCCACCAGCCCTAGCCGCCGCTCAAACCAGTACGCCAGCGTGTTGGCGCTCACGAAGGAGAGCGCGCCAGGGCCGAGCATGCGCAGCAGCCAGAAGGCCAGGAGCAGGCTGGCCCAGCCGCGCACGACCGATGTCATCAGGCAAGCGCCGGCAAACAGCGTAACGGCCAGCAGCATCGCTCGGCGGATTCCGTGGCGATCCATGTACCAGCCAAACAGCGTGATCGGCAACGCGCCCAGGAGTGTGCCCAGCGTATAGGTAGCGGCCAACTGCCCATGCGACAGCTTGAGCGATAGCCGCATGGGTTCGTTGAAGATCGAAACGCCAAAGGTCTGGCCGGGCGAACTGGCCACCAGCGCGGCGATCGACAACGGCAGCATCAGCCAGCCATAGTACATCCGTCGGGCAACCGCGCTGGACAAATTCGCGGCCGGCAGGTGATGCCGTTTGCGGCGCGCGGGCCGCGCGGCCGATACAACTCCTCGGGATGCTGGGGAATCGAACGCGGTTTCAGACTCGGCGGGTGGGCTGGAGCGCGGCGTGTTCATAGCTCCGGTGCAGCATAGACCTGGGGCGGGAATCCTACGGCGGGGCCGGCAATGGCCAGGGGCGGCGGACTGCACCAAGCGACACAGCAAACCGCCCGCCGGTTCAAGCAGAACCGCCCAAGCCGTAATTTTCCCAGCGCTCGTCAACCAGGGCTTTCACCGCCGCCGTCATGGTCGCCGGCGCGGGATACCCGGCAGGGCATTCCTCCGGCAACTTGGCCGTGGCGTCGATGGCGAGCGAAGTGGTTGCACCTGGCGTGCCGGCGGGGCGCGTATCGCCGCCGGGGCCGCAATAAGAAAAGACGTCGTGGGCTACGTCGCAGTGGGCGGCAATCCGGCCCATGACCTCAGCCGGTTCGCGGACATCGGCCTCGGCATCCACCAGAACCATCAGCCGCGTCCGCATCAGCGGAAGATACCCCCACAGCGCGGCCGCCGTCTTGCGGGCCTGGTAGGGGAATGACTTGCGCAGCGCCACCACCAGCAGCGGCCCGCGGCCAAAATCGGTCCACGATAAATCGACCACCTCGGGCACCTGGCGTTGAACCAGCGGCAACGTCAGACGCAGCAGCACGTCGTTCATCACGGACAGTTCGTTGGGCGGCGGGCCGACGATCAAGCATGGAAAGACCGGGTTAATGCGGTGCGTTACCGCCGTGACTTCCATCACCGGCATCGCCCGGCTCTCGGCATACGTACCGCCAGCGGTGCAAAGCCGGCCCAGCGGCGCCTGCTCGCCGGGAAGGAACCGCCCCTCGATCACCCACTCGGCATCGGCGGGCACGGCCAGCGCGATCGTGCGGCACTCGACCAACTCCAGCGGCCTGCCGCGCAAGAACGACGCAAACAGCGTTGGGCTGGCTCGTGGCGGGAGGGGCGCCGACGCCGCCAACATCGTTCCCGGATCGCCGCCCAGCACCAGGGCCGCCGCAAGCGCCTCTCCGCGCATCTCGGCTTGTCGCAGTTGCTCGGCCAGGTGGTCATCGGGGCGGCAATGTACGGCCAGGCGGTTGCGGGCAATCACCGTGCCGTCGTGGCGAGCAAAGACCGTTGGCACCAGGGCGGTTCCCGAAGTCGCCTGAGTCTTGGCCGCAGCGAGTGGCTCACCGGCGTGGCCGGATGCCGTGGGGTGCTGGCCCTCGCGCTTGGCGGCCGCCCGAGCGTTGCCCAAGCTGTCGGCGGTCAGCAGGGCCGCAGCATTGATGCGGCCGACGGGTTCATCCGGCCATAGCTGCAAGACCGGTAGCGCCTGCAGGTTGACATCGCCGGCCAGCCGCACCACCTGCTGGCACGGCCCCTGCTTGATGAGCCGCGGCTGATGGTCGGCGCGGCCGCCGGTGCCGCTTTCCTGGGAAAGCCCGGCAAATTGCCGAAGCTGGTCGAACCAACTTCGGGCGGGCTCCTTCCAGGCGGCTTCCAGCCGTGCTGTGGCTTCTTCAAGCGAAGGCGCCCCCAGGGCCAAGGCGGCGCGGCGCTCGGTACCAAACAGGTTGGCAACTACCGGAAACTCGCAGCCCCGAACGGCCGCGAACATCACCGCCGGGCCATCTTGCATTTGCAGGCGGCGGGTGATCTCGGCCAGTTCCAGTTGGGGATCGACTTCAGCAGAAATGCGGACCAGTTCACCTGCCCTGATGAGGTCGTCGATAAATTCGGCCAGTGAACGGTACGACATAATCGCCTGTCTGCGCTCCCGATGGGTCAAACGGCAACCGCCACTGCAACAACACAATTACACAACAACGCAACAACGGCAGTCGCGCGGGGCGGGCCAGCCGGGGGGCTCCCCCCTGGTGTGGTGCTGCGATTGTCGCGGGGGATGGCCGCCAGGGCAAGATGGCCGTGCCGTCCGTGCCGCGATCCCGGCCCATGCCTGCGCATGCAAAAGCCGCCCCGCACGCGATCAAGGTGCGGGGCGGCTTGGATTTTTCGCGTCACGCGGCGAAGCGGTGCAGTCCGCTTGCGCTCCGCCAATGCGCGGGAGGGCGAACCGGCAGCGGCTACTGCTGTTCGCCGGGCGTGTACTTCTGAAGTTCGACGGTCACGGTGTTGTTGCCCACCTTGACCACCTGCTTCACCATGCCGACATCTGGAGCAAAGGAGTAGCTCATCTCGAGCTTTTGGCCCATCACTTCGAAGCTGGAGCTGGACGACGTGATGGTTTCGTAGTCGCCGGCAGGAACCTTAACGGTTTCGCTCTTGGTGGAGAACGAGCCCTTGAGGTTCAAGGTTTCGCCGTTAGGGGTGGTAGCACTGCTGTCTACCTGCCACGACTTGTCAGGTGCGGCCGGCAGGGCCAGGAACTTCAACGGCGGATTGATCTCAATATTGTTGTACTTGTAGCGGTATACGCCGTCGTCCTTCACGGCCACGTGCTCGGAGGCCACCGTGTTGCCGTTGAGAATCGACTCGAGCTTGGCGCACAGCGTGTCGCCCACCATCTCGAAATCGACCAGTTCGATCCGGAACGACTTGCCCGCCGTGACGTACTCCCAGGTGCTGCCTTTCTTGAGCGGGTAGTACCGGTCTTCTTTAACGTTCTGCTCCTGCGCCAGGAGACTGCCCGACAGCCATGCTAGCAGCAGGGGGAAAGCAAATCGAATCGCTCTCATGGGTTTCCCTATGTCATTGTTGGAATCCCGCGGATGAAAGGGACAACGCGCGTGCGAGGCCCCGGCAGCCGGGGAACGATGGTTTCTACTTGGATGTGATAAACTAACGCAACCGCAAATCTCGGTCTACCGCGAAATTCCGCCCATCGCTCCCAGTGGCAACCGCAACCGTTTGCGGCCCAGGTTCACCCGCTCGCCCAATGCCTGGAGAAATGCCAGGTGCCGCTGGCGTTCCTCGGGATGAAGCCGCTGGAGCCACATTTCCAGTTCCCACCGCACGCTGTCCAGGTCCACGCCTTGCTGGAGCGACCGCAGATCGTCGGAACCGACGGCCGAATACAGCGAGGCCCAAGCCAGCATCTGCCCCAACTGCTGGTCCAGGTAGCGCGACCGCAGTTGGTCCGGCAGACTATGATATTCATCGGACCGGTCGGACAGCCACACGGGCCCCAGCGCGGCCAGGTTCTGCTGCACAATCTGCCGCTCGGCCGGCGACAGCGCCTTCCACTCGGCGATCAGGTTGCCACCCCGGGAAAGCCGATCCTCGAGAACGTCCAACACGACCCGCTTCTGGTAGCGGTCGCCGCTGATCTCGAAACGATACTCCAGTAACGGGCCAAATACGCCGTCGCGATGGGCATCCCGGGCATAGACCTGGCCGTCGATCGTGACGGGCGCTGGGCCTTGGACGGCTTGCCGGATCACTTCGACCGTGGCAGCGGCAGAAGCGCCCACGGCGGCCAACAGCACGACACCACTTATCAACTGGCGCAACACGAAGCCCGGACTCCTTTCGGAAGATGGCATCAGGCACCGCGGGGGCAAGCACCCTCGCGCCGCAGCCTGATCTTGCTGGCAGACATGCCCGGTTACGTCGTGGCATGCCCGAACGATTTGCCCCAACAATCCCTTGCTGGGAGGGCGGAAAGACCGCACGGATGGCAGCACCAGGCGGAAACCGCCGCCCACTCGGTCCGCGGCCTGGCCTGCGCCACTTCAACATTATAGTGGGTTTGCAGCTGCGATGGGGCAACCGGCTCCCTAAAAAGTTCGCGCAGCGCACCCCCCTGGCGGGCGAGCGAGCCGTGGTCGGTCGGGACCAAGGACAAGCCCTATAAGGAAACACGGGAGGGAAACCCCGGCGGGAAAACGCTGGGGATGAAACGCCGCTAACGACCGCGATCCGCACTACGCCGGGCCGCATGGGCACGGCGTGGCAGCAATGAGCGCATGCCAGCAGCCGCAGTGGGGCCATCCACTGCGGCGCCGGCTCCGCGCGCCCTGAGTCGCGGCAACGGTTACTTCACCAAGATGGGGCGCGTATAGATGAAGTGGCTCTTTTGCTCTCCCGGCGGGGCGGGAATGGCCCCGTGCGTCAGCACGATGGCCGGCTGCACGATCACCCGCTTGCTGTTCATGCTGCCGGTAAGTTTCACGTCCATGATGCGGACGCCGACAAACTTGACGATGGTATACATCGCGTTGTTGCCGGGGCCGACGACCTTGCGAAAGATGGGAATCATCCGCGGCTGGCCCTTGATCGACTCTAACTCGTCCTTCACCCCGGCGCTAATGCCCGTATCGCCATTGAGCAGCAGTTCGCCGTGTTCGTCGAACTCCAAGCTGCCGCCAAGGTGATCCAGGTCGCTGGAATTCACCCCCTCGACAATCTGCCGGGCAATGTCCTTCGTGCTGTTGTTGCTGGGGCCGATGTCCACCGTGCCGCGGTTGCCGGGGCTCCCGGTTCCCTGCGGGTACAGGTTCACTTCGTAAATGCCGTCGCCGCCCGAGCGGATGGTTTCCCCATCGGGATCCCAACTCCACTGGTCGGTGGTCCGCCGGGCCAGCAGGTCTTCCCAGGTATCTTCGTCCAGGGCGAAGGGCAGAATGTCGAGGTTCTTGGCGTTCTCACCCTCCAGCTTGAAGCCGCCGATATTGCGCAGCAGGGCCGCTGTGGCATCGGCCTGGATACCGGAGGAGCTGATCCCCAGAATCGGGGCGAAGAAGAGCGAAATCTCCTGGTGATGCACCGGTGTCCGCCTCGCCCGCACCTGGACCGCGTTAAACGTGCTGGGATCGAGGAACGACATCGCATCGGCAGTGAGCGAGGGCAGTGTACCGAGCACCACGTCGCCGCTGGGATCGTTCCCCAAATTGGGATCGATGGTCGTTCCCTTGGAAGCCAGGCTGTTGTACAGCCCATATTCGGTGGCCCGGCTGCGGGCCTGGTAGATGGCTCCGGCCTCCGGCGTCCCGAACAGCGCGCCTTCATCGATCAGTTCCCATGCCGCGGCCATCGCCGCGGCATCGGCCGTTCGCTGGGCTTCCGTCCGGGCGATCATCAAGTAGCCCAAGTCGATTGCCAGGGCGACCACCCCGAGGAATACGACGATCATCAACAGCGAGAAAATCAGCACGGCACCGCGGCGCTGGCGACGGCGGGCTGGGATCGGCAGTTTGGGAGATTGCATGGCAACCAGGTTCCTGTGCTCAAGGATTCAGGGCGCTGGCCGCATACGGAGCAACCGGGCGGACAGGACCGCTGGCCACGGGGGGCAACGATTGCTCCGTACAGGGCTGCGCCGCGAAATGGCGCGGACGCGGCTCTACTCGTCGACGGGGATTGCCGATTCGGTCGGCCACACGGTGCGGACGGAGTTATCGACGAACGCCAGCCCCAGCGGCGTGTAGTACCGCACCGCCTTCAGCTTGAGGGAACCGACTCGGTTGGATGCGTAACCGATGCCAGACCGCTCGACGGAATGGCTGGAACGGTAGCCATGCAGGTTGGTTCCGCCAAAGGGCACGGAAACCTTCAATTGGCCCTGGTTTGCGAAGTTACCCCAGGTGGTGGAGGTGAAGTGGTCCACCTCGAACCACAGCTTGCCCTCCTGGACGTACATCCGCTGGGTCCAGCGGATCGTTTCGTTAGGCGTGTTCAGCACCCCGGTGTTGCCGTGCGACACATAAGCCAACGGTTCCTCGCATTGCCAGGCCTGCAATTGCAACCCGCCCGCTGCGAACTCGGGCAGCGTGCGGCAGTTCAATTCCAGGGCGGCATGGAAACATTCAGTATGGCTATAAGGACTGATGACACAGGTGATCTGCGGAGCGGTGAGATTGGCGTCGGGCTCGGCGATGACCAGTTCCCATTCTTCCTCGATCTTGGTGATGTGGAACTGCGCTTGCGCGGCGTTCCATCCCCCCAGCAACAAGGTGCCCCCGACCAGGGCCGCAATCACCTGCCATCGCAGGGATGGATGGCCGCGATGCAGGGCGATCGGGATGGGTTGCGCAAGGCGCACCGGAGCGTGAGCGCGTAGCATGGAAGTCCCTCATAAAGCGGTGCAATGGTGGCTGCCGGCAGGGCCTGGCGCTGCCGGTGGCTGGAAACGAGGTGCCCCTTCCGTTTGACGATTCGCCCCTGGCCCCCGAGCCGCCTGGCGAAGCGGGGGGGGCAGGACGAGCGTTGCCCCGGTTTTGAAGGGCCGGCTAGATGCCAGCGGCTGCTTGGATGAGAACGGCCGGACCGGTCCGAGGCCGACCGATCAAAGCCATCTAAAAAGTAGGTCGCGGTTCCGCTAAAGCAAATCGATCGGAGCGATTATTGCGAAGGCAGCGCTCCGGCGCCGGCAGCGGGCAGCCCATCAGAAGGGAGTTGGCAGCGCTTCACACCACGCGCAGGCGTTCGCGCTCCAGGGCAGAAACCATGAAATGCACGGCCGTTTCGGCCATATGGTTGTAATACTCCCAGCTATGGCCGCCCGCGGTGGTTTCCAGGTCGCACTCGTGAGGAATCCCCAAGCTGGAGAGCTTCATCTGCAGACGCTCGGCGCTTTCGTGCCAGCGGTGATCGGCCGGGTCGCAGCAGAACCAGGTGTGACGCGGCCAGTTCAGCGGATGGACGTGCAAGGTGGCGGTGTCCTGCCGGGCACGTTCACGGTCGCCGCCGTACATCGCCCACAGCGTTTCGTCGCCTTCGTCGATTTTCACCTGGTAGTCGATCGCCGGAGCGATGGCGGCCACGACGGGAAACCGGCTGGGATACTTGAATGCGAACCGCAGAGCGCCCTGGCCCCCCATGCTGGTGCCCCACACGGCAATCTGCGGCGGTTGCACCCCCCAGGTCTCGGCCAGGTAGGGCAGCACCCGCTCCAGCACGTGCCGTTCGGCCGAGCACTCGGGATCGAACTCGTCGCAGATGCGGTCGGTCCACCAGCTTCGCTGCGTGATCGGCGCGGCGACTCGCAGGCCATGCCGGTCGAACAGTTCGCTATAGACCGCGTTCTCGCAAAGCCGCGTCACGTGGACCCCGTGCAAGTAGAGCAGCGTAAAGCCGTGAGGGTTCGGCTGCGCAGGCTCGAACCGATCGACCGCATGACCGGCGAGAAGGTCTTCGTACCAGCAGCCCATACGTTGGTTCCTTTCTTGATACCGGGCAGCGAATGCCTACTTCACGTCATGCCAATCTGCCGCGAAGCCGCTGACTCTGCGGGAAAACACAAGACTTGCCGCAACCGGCCCCCGCGGAGCGAATGTACGCTTACGTTCGTGCTGGCACTCTGAAAAGCGGCCAGCTTGCGCTGGACAACGGAAGCCTTCCGGCGCCGACCCGTTCGACCACCGGACAATGGCGGCGCAGCCGTCAATGCGATCGCAGCGCCAGCAGGCGCCGCCACCGGGCGGCAAGGCGGCCGCATATTCCGGTCATGATGCCCGAGAAGATCAGCATTGCCAGGCACCAACCGCCGGCCTTGCCGCGGACCGGGTCGATATCCAGCAGTTCGATCGGTTCGCCAATGGCGGTGAAGGTGATGACCGTCCAGAACAGCCCATACCCGGCCGCGGTCACGGCCCATACGGCCATCGTCACCCAAACGGTGCTCCAGTCCGCCAGCAGGGCCATCCAAACGGCGTAGGCAATCTGGAAGCCGGCGGCCACCAGAAGGACTTTCGCCCAGGCGGGGGCCGTTGCCAGGTTGAGATGCGAGAGCGCCGGCCCGGCCGAGAACAGGGCCAGGACCACTTGGGCGATGGCGAGTACCCGGACCGCTTGCACCTTGTCGCGTTCGGCAAAGTAGCCGGCGGCCTGTTCTTCCTCGGTGCGGACCGGTTGCCACAGCAGCCATCGACGCCGGCGTGGTTCCCCCCCTGGACCGCGTCCGACGTTCGCCCCGCTCTGGGCCGCAACGGCCACCTGCGCCCCGCAGGCAGGGCATGCCGCGACCTGGCCGGCCGCAGAATCCGCCTCGGTCCAGCGGTGGCCAGCAGGGCAGGTTAGCGGAATGGGCATCGGTTCGCGGGCTTTGGTCACATCTTGGGGGGGATTCGTGGCTGCGTGCTAGCCGGCGGCGGGACATGCTACCATCGGCCGCTCGGCCACCAGTCCAGGCAGCGGCCACGGCGGGCGCACCACTCACTCATTGTAATGGCCGCGGGCGACCATCGGGCAAGTGTCCCTCAGGGGGCAAGCTTCGGCAGCCTGGCGCTTGGCATTGGGGGGGATTCCCGCGCCGCAGCCACCTGCGGCTGGCGTGGATTGAATTTCGTGCCGATACCTCTTCCGCCCCGTGGCACAGGCTCTATAATAGCTGGTTTCCGCCCGTATCGGCCAAATTCTGCCGAGAAGATTTGGGGAAGGCACGACCATGCCCAAGATGAAAACCCACAAAGGCATCAAGAAGCGCTTCCGCCTGACTGGCGGTGGCAAGGTCAAGCACCGTAGCGCCGGCACCAGCCACTTGGCCGCCCGGATGTCGCAAAAGCGGAAGCGTCAGCTCCGCGGGACATCGGTGGTCGATTCGGCGGAGGTTCCCAAGATCAAGCTGGCGCTGGGTAAGTACAGCTACTAAGTCCGGTGGCCGTGCCCTGCACGGATTCTCGGTCCGCAGGGCTTGCAACCGCCCATAGGCTGTAGCGGCCGCCTGACGAGCACGGCTCACAGAACCAGGCGGCACGGGGCGGCAACCAAGCCCCCCACACATTGTTTGCCCGGCGGGACCACTCCCTCCTGCCAGGGCTTGCCACCACACATTGGCATCGCCGGGACGGGTACCAAACGCTTGCCAGCAGGCAAGGGCCTTGATTCCGCACAGGAGTTCACACTGCCATGAGAACCACCAAGGGCGCCGCCCGTAATCGCGCCAAGAAGCGACTGTACCGCCGCGCCAAGGGCTATCGCGGCGGCCGCAATCATCTGCTGCGGACCGTCAAGGAAACACTGGTTCGTGCCGGCGTATTCGCTTACCGCGACCGCCGCGTCCGCAAGCGCAACTTCCGGCAACTGTGGATTATCCGGCTCAACGCCGCGTGCCGCGAACGCGGTATCCGGTACAGCGAGTTCGTGAATGGTCTGCTCAAGGCCAATATCGAACTGAACCGCAAGATGCTGTCAGAAATGGCCATCCACGACCCCGAGGCGTTCGATGCTGTCGTCGCCCGGGTGAAGGAAGCCCTGGCCGCCTGAGCCGTGGCCTGCCCTTTCAGGCCCTCCCGCCGGGTGGACACCGCAGTTCTGGGGGTTGGTACCCCACGCGCGGTTGGAATCCGGCATGTTCTTTGAGTTTCTCGACGAGCCATGGCGCTGAGCGATTTCATCCGTCAGTTGGACGAACTCGAACAGTCTGCCGTGCGCGCGTTCGAATCGGCCGCCGATCCCGAGGCCCTGGAAGCGGCACGGATCGAATTCCTGGGCGCCAAGAGCGGCCGGCTCAAGGAGACGCAAAAAGGGCTAGGGCAGGTCGATAAGGCCGACCGGCCCGAGGCCGGCAAACGGTTTAACCAGGCCAAACTGGCGATCGAGGCGGCCTTCGAGGCGGCCAAGCAGCGGGTTTCGGCCGCCGGTCCCGCCGTGCCCAAGGCGCACAAGGCCAAGCCGGCGGGCGGTGAGCAGGCGGCCTCCAGTCTTCCCGGCCTGTTCGACCCCACCGAGACGCCGCCCTCCAAGCGGCTTCGGGTGGGCCGGTTGCACCCGATCACGCAGACCATTTTGGAACTGCAGGAGATCATGGGCCGGTTGGGGTTCACAGTGGCCGAGGGGCCCGAGGTGGAGGACGAATGGCATAACTTCGAGGCCCTCAATATCCCGGCCGATCACGTCGCCCGCGACCCGCTGGAGA
>CAZEEG010000132.1:0-2797 GCA_964511065.1 uncultured Pirellulales bacterium
TTCCATCGGGTTACAACTCGTGATCGTGCGCCACCTTAGGGTCTTGGCGCTTCCTGAAGCGTATATTGCCCGGTTTCGGATCCAATCCATCCTGATTCAAATCGGCAATGTTGCGGCATTGTCGATGCTGGTGTACGGCGTCGTAGCGCAGCGGAGTTGATCGCCGCTGCTGCTGCGGGCACGGGGGGCGCTCCCCCCATTGTCGGCCCTGGTGGCGATTGCTAGCATGCCGAGCATGACCACGCCGATCTCCCCGCCTGCCGAACCTGCCTCGCCTGAAGGCCGCAAGCCTTCGACGCTGCTGGGGCAGGCCATTGTCCTGGTGGCATGTGGATTGGGCTTTGGCTACGTGCGGTACTCGCCGGGCACCGTGGGCGCCCTGTGGGGCGTTCCGCTGGCCTGGGGGCTAGGGCAGTTGCACCTGGGTTGGCAGGTGGCAGCGATCGTCGCGCTGCTGATGATCGGGGTTCCCATTTGCGGGCGGGCCGCTGAAGCCTTGGGCCGCAAAGATCCCGGGGCCGTGGTCTTCGACGAGATCGCCAGCATGCCCATCGTCTTTTTGCTGGTCGACTTGCAGACCGGCCCCTCTAGCCGGATTGCCACCATTCTGGTGGTGGGCTTCTTGTTGCATCGCGTGTTCGACATCACCAAGCCGCCGCCGGCGCGGCAGTTCGAGCGACTGCAACCGGCCGGGCTGGGCATCATGATCGACGACACCGTGGCGGCCATCTATGCATGCCTGGCGTTGCACGGGCTGCTGGCAATCGGCATGCTGGAGTTTTTCAATCAATGATCGAGGGCGGCTTACGGTGGCGCCCCCGCGGATGAGGAAGGCAAAAGTACAGTGACGGCGAACATCCTCGACGGAAAAGCACTGGCCGCGCAGTTGCGGCAGGAGACAGCCGAGCAGGTGGCAGCGCTGCGCGCCGCCGGCGGCCCCGCACCTTGCCTGGCAGCGGTGCTGGTAGGTGATGACCCGGCCAGCGAAGTCTATGTGCGTAACAAGCGGCGGGCCTGCGAGCAGGCCGGTATGGTGAGTCAACTGCACCGACTGCCGGCCGATTGCAGCGAGGCCGAATTGCTTGCCCTGCTGGACCGTCTCAATGCCGATGCCACGGTCCACGGCATCCTGGTGCAGTTGCCGCTTCCCCGCAGCATCAACACCACACGCGTGCTCGACCATGTCGCCCCGGCCAAGGACGTCGATTGTTTCCATCCGGTCAACGTGGGGCTGATGGTACAGGGCCGGCCCCGGTTCCTGCCTTGCACGCCCGCCGGCGTCCAGCGTCTGCTGTTGCACTACGGCATCGAGACGGCCGGTAAGCATGCTGTTATCGTCGGCCGGTCCGAGATTGTCGGCAAACCGCTGGCGAACATGCTGCTGGCACGCGGCCCCGGCGGCGATGCCACGGTGACCGTGTGCCATAGCCGCACGCAAAATATTGCTGAACTGACCCGGCAGGCCGATATCCTGATCGCTGCCGTGGGACGCCCCGAAATGATCACTGCCGACATGGTGAAACCCGGAGCCACCGTCGTCGACGTCGGCATCAACCGTACCGAAGAGGGCCTCAAAGGCGACGTGGCCTTTGAATCGGTGAGAGCCGTAGCTGGCTGGATCACGCCCGTCCCCGGCGGTGTCGGCCCACTCACCATCGCCATGCTGCTGCAAAATACGTACACTGCTGCCCAGGCGGCCCGATAACAGCAGCCCGGCCACCAGGAGCCTGGCAGGCATTTTCGACCTGCCCTGCCGATGAACCTCGCCGGGCACCGCGCCGGAGGGCTGGCCTGGCGGCGGCATTTCATCTCCAATCACCACGCTGGGTATTTCGCGCAGGAAGGCCTCCGATATGAGCACCAACGCCGCGCCGTTTGCCGATACGCCGTCGCCGCCGGGCCCCTGTGCGATGGTGATTTTTGGAGCCACAGGCGATCTGACACAGCGAAAACTGCTGCCTTCCCTGTGCAACCTGGCCGACCGCAAACTGTTGCCCGATCAGTTTGCGGTGGTCGGCTTTGCCTTTGACAAATTGGATGGCGACGGCTTCAAGCAGCACATGTCGCAGGGCGTTCGGCAAATGGCTAGCCCGGGCTTCGATCCGAAACGCTGGGACGAACTTTCCCAGGGCCGACTGTTCTACCAACAGGGTGAATTCGAGAATCCGCAGGCGTATCAGCAGCTTAAGCAACTGCTGGCCGATGTGGATACCCGCTGCGGGACCGGCGGAAATTACCTGTTTTACCTGGCGACGCCTCCGCGCTTCTTCGGCACGATCGCCCAGCAACTGGCTGCCGCCGGCCTTACGACCCAGGCAGCCAACCAAGGCAAGCCCCAGAACTGGCGGCGCGTGGTCATCGAAAAGCCGTTTGGACATGATCTGGCGTCGGCCCGCGAACTCAATGCCGCGCTTGCCGGTTGCCTGGACGAATCGCAGGTGTTCCGCATCGATCATTACCTGGGCAAGGAAACGGTGCAGAACCTGATGGTATTCCGGTTCGCCAATGGGATTTTCGAGCCGATCTGGAACCGCCGCTACGTGGACCACGTGCAAATCACCGTGGCGGAAACCGTGGGGGTGGAGCATCGCGCGGCCTATTACGATCATGCCGGGGCGCTGCGCGACATGGTGCCCAGCCACATCTTCCAGGTGCTGGCCCTGGTGGCGATGGAATCGCCCATCTCGTTCGATGCCGACGCTGTTCGCGATGAAAAAGCGAAGGTGCTCCGCGCCGTCCGTCCCTTGCGCGACGACGAAGTCCTCACGCATACCGTACGCGGCCAATATGGGCCGGG
>CAZEEG010000132.1:2897-15298 GCA_964511065.1 uncultured Pirellulales bacterium
CAGGAAGGCATCTCGCTCCGGTTTCAGGCGAAGCTGCCCGGCATCACCGTGCGAACCGCGCCCGTGGAGATGCAATTCCGCAGCGACGACGTCTTTGGCAGCTACCCTGTCACCGGTTATGAAACGCTGCTCTACGATGCGATGATTGGCGACGGCACGCTGTTTCAGCGGGTCGATTTCGTGGATGCCGCCTGGAACATCCTGACGCCGGTTCTCGACGTGTGGCAATCGCTTCCACCGCGGAATTTTCCGAACTATGCGGCGGGAACCTGGGGCCCTCCAGAAGCCGACAATCTCCTGGCCCGGGAGGGCCGCGCATGGCGGCTTGGCGGCCATTGAACGGGGGGCCGTCGCAGGGTCGTGCTGGCTGCTTGCAAAGGCACTTAGCCATCCTGACCGCGGTGCGCCGTGTCTTCAGGCTACCAGCGGCCAAGCGCTATTCGCGTTCTTCGTCCAGATGCGAATGGATGAGTTTGGTGGCGCGGTCGGCATCTTCAGCGCGGACCAGCACACCGATCTCGAAGATACCGGTGAATCCCGCCTGCCGCTCGTCGTCCAGGCGGCACATGATGCCTTCACTTTCGAGGTAGTTCTTGATGATCTCGGCCTTGATGGCATCCTGCAGCGTGTAGACGGTTACCAAATCGTCGTGTTCCATCGCATGTTCTCAACAAGCAGGGTTCAAGCACTGCCAAGCGGCCGCCGGTTCGTCCATTCCCCGCGAGGCTCACCAGCGAAGCCGCGATGGCTCCATCCACGCGGCCTGTGGGGTTGAGAGGCCAGTTGCCATCCGCCCTCCCGGAAAGCCGCGTTGGATGACGGTATGGCATAGGTGCCCGCGGACGACTACTCCAAAATACCTTACATTCCTGCGATTGGGCAAACCGGTACTTCGCCGAAACATACCGCGAGCGGTACCATTGCGTAACTTGTGGAACCGCCCTTGCCGGGGCGGGCAGCCGAGCCTGGCTGGCGACGCGGTTAAGAATCCTGGTATTTGCCTCCTTCTTATACGGCCAGCCGGGGTGGCCGCCAAATGCTCCACGATGGCGACTCGCCAGCGTGCAGCCGCTGCGATACACTGGCGCCGATGGACGGCCACTGCGCCCAGGCGGAATCGCCACGGTGCCACGGCTGCGCTCCGCCGCGAGACGCAATCCTAGCCAGCCGCCTGCGCCAATGGACCTGCATCACCCCCGATCACCGCCCCTTTGCTGTTACGGCCAAGGATGAACCGCATACGCATCAAGTACAATCGTCGCCCGTTCCTGGCAGCTCGCGACGACGCCGGCGTGCCCCACATCGTGGCCGATTCCTGGCACTCGGTCCTTTATGGGCTGGGCTACATGCACGCGATGGATCGCTCCACCCAGATTCTGTTTGCCAGGGCCGTGGCCAGCGGGCGTTCGTGCGAATTGATCGCCAACAAGCCCGAGCTGTTTGAAACCGACAGCTTCTTTCGCCGGGTGGGGCTGCACCTGAAGCTCGATGAAGAAGTCGAATCGCTCAGCGACACGGAGCGCGGCGAGTTCGACGCCTATTGCCAAGGCGTCACCGACGGTATGAAACAGGCGGGCCGGTCGCTGCCGATGTGGGCCACGCGGTTCCAGATCGAACCCTGGAATCCGCAGTCGGCCATGCTGCTGGGCAAGCTGCTGGCCTTTAACGGCCTGGCGGTGGGGCAGCAGCGGCACGAGCGGTTGATTGTCGAGTTGATCCAGTCGGGCGTGAGCGACGACCGGATGCGCGAGTTGTTCAGTCCGCTGCTCAACGACTGTGATTTCGACATGCTGCGGCAAGTGAAGATGGCCCGGCGCCTGTCGGACGAGGCCCTGGAGTTGATGGCCGACCTGCCTTACATGGCCGGCAGCAATGCCTGGGCTGTTAGCCCCCAGCGCAGCGCTACCGGCGGGGCGCTGCTGGCTTCCGACCCTCATCTGGAAGTCAACCGCCTGCCTGCCATTTGGTACGAAGTGGTTCTCCGCTGGGACAATCGCTATGCGATCGGCGCCACGCTGCCGGGCTGCCCGATCATGGGCGTGGGGCGGACCAACGACCTTGCCTGGGGTGTCACCTATCTCAAGGGCGACACGTCCGATTACTTCATTGAAGAATGCCGTCAGGTCGACGGCCGCTGGCAATACCGCCGGGAGAATACCTGGCACGACTTTGTCGTCCGCGAGGAGCCGATCATCATCAAGGGCGAGGACGCGTTCCAGTTGCAGGCGTTCGACAATGATATCGGCACGCTCGAATGCGACCCGGACGAGTTGGGCGAGGGGCTCCACCTGAACATGGCGATCATGGGCCTGCACAGCGGGGCCGCCCGCAGTGTGGCCACCTGGAGTAAGCTGCTGCACATTCGCACGGCCGCTGAGGCGATGGACTTGGTCCGCGATTGTCCCCAGCCCACGCTATGCTGGACCTTCGCCGACCGCGACGGCCATATCGGGATGCAAGCCGCCGGTTGGGTACCACGCCGGCCTGATCACATTCACGGATTGTTACCGGTGCCGGCCTGGGACAAAGCCAACCATTGGCGCGGCCGGTTGCCTTCCGACCTGTTCCCCCGGGTGTATGATCCGCCCGAAGGTTTCATTGCCACGGCCAATGAAGCCTTGAACCCGCCCGAAGGTCCGCTGTTGGTTACGGCCCCGGTGCCCGATTATCGCAAACGCCGAATCGACGAGCGGCTTGCGGAACTGCCCCAGGCCACCATCGAGGACATGCAGGCCTTGCAATACGACGTGATCAGTCTGCAAGCCCGCGACCTGCTCGAAGTCTTTCTGCCTCACTTGCCAGAGGGTGAAGTCAAGCGCCGGCTATCGGAATGGGACTGCAATTACGCCCCTGAAAGCGAAGAAGCCACGCTGTTTAACAATCTGTATCGCCGGGTGCTGCTCGAAGTGTTCGGACAGGAACCGGAGAAGGACGGCGGGATCGGTTGGCGGCGGATGGTCTATTTGTGCAGCCGCGCCGGATTCTCCATCATGGTAATTACCCGTGTCGATAAGCTCCTGCAGCAGGAAGAATCCGTATGGCTGCACGGCCGCAATAAGGAAGAACTGATCCGCCGGGCCGCCACCATTCTGGAAGGCGAACCGCTCCAACCCTGGGGCAAGACCAATGCCTTCTCGTTCACCAACCGCTTCTTCGAGAGCCAGAGGGTCGGCTGGGCGCTGGGATTCCACAGTGGCGACCTTCCCATGCGGGGGTGCTTCGCCACGCCGTTCCAAGGGCACCTGCTGCGGGTCGCACGGCGGGAATCGACCTTTGCGCCCTCGTACCATTTCACCACCGATATGAATACCGATGAAGTCTATACCAACCTGCCGGGCGGCCCCAGCGAAAGCCGCTTTAGCCGATGGTACAAGAGTGACATCCCTCGCTGGATGAACGGCGAATACAAGCGGCTTAGTGGTCACTTTGAATTGTGATCGTAACCGGCCGCGCGCGTGCTCAAGACGAACCTTCATGCCCGAAACGCAGTATCACCCCACCAGCGGCGATATCATCCACGTGCAACGCCTGCTCAACTCGTACCAGAAATGGCTGGGCCGTGAGTTGATGCCGCGCTCTGGCACACCTGAGCAGCAGGCCTTGGCGCTGTTTGAATGGCCGGCGGTCGTAGTCTCGCATGGCTGCGAAGACGACCCGATCATCAACTACGGCAACCGGGCAGCGCTGCGGCTTTGGCAAGTCGACGCTGCCACGCTGCGAAGCATGCCTAGCCGCAAGACCGCCGAACCGGTCCATCGCGACGAGCGCGCCAAGCTCCTGGAGCGAACCGCCCAGCAAGGATACGTCGACGATTACCAGGGCATCCGCATCAGCAGCACCGGGCAACAGTTCCGAATCGAGCAGGCCATCGTCTGGAACGTGGTCGATGAGGCGGGCCAATACGTAGGGCAAGCTGCCACGTTCGACCGCTGGACGCCGTTAGATCCTTAGGCCGACGGCACGGCGAGTCGTGACCGATAACCCTTTGCGGCCCGATCGTCACTCATCCGCTTTCCCAGGTTCTGGTTCGGTGGCCAGGCGGTTGCCTTCATCCATTAACCGGCGGTATTCGAGCATTTTTTCGATCCGCTCCCACTGCCCGCCTTGCGATGCCTCCAGCAGCGTTTGCAAGGCTTTGAGCCGGACCGCCGCATATCGCAGAACGCGGTCGTAGTTATTCTTCTGTTGCTCCGGCAGGTGCCGCATATGAGGGCGCCCTTCGATCAACGCATCATGCAAACGGCGGTACGGCTGAATGACATCGCGCTTCAGCGACTCGGCAAATTGCGCACTGGTGATGCGTTCCCCAACCAGCTCCTGCTGCAGTTCGTGCGCCCGCTTCAGGTAGCTCTGTTCATTGTGGATGAACTCGGTCACGGTGCCCGCCACGTCGGGCGGCGCCGGCGGTGCGGCGAACAGGATCAGCGCCCCCAGCGCTCCGCCGCCGATCGCCAAGGCCAACAGGTTGCGCCCGTGGCGACGGACGCGGGTATGGTCGTCGATTGGTTGTCCCAGGATCAGGCCCAGCACAAAGCCGCTGGCCAGCCCGCCCAGATGGGCCGCATTATCGATCCCTGGTATGGAGAAGCCTAACCCAATGTTCACGGCAATCACGATCACGAGCTGGTTTCGCAACCCTCGAAAGGCCGAGGCCGGCACGCTGTGGCGACTGCGAATCAGAAAGCCCAGCAGTCCGCCCACCAGTCCAAACAGCGCTCCGGAGGCACCGGCGGACACCACCAGCGGGCTGAACCACACACTGGTAAAGCTGGCTAAGGTCCCGCTGAGGAAGTACAGCAGCACGAAACCGACATGGCCGAGCATCCGTTCAACCAACGGACCGATGAAATACAACGCCCAAAGGTTGAGCGCCAGGTGCATCAGCCCGATGTGGATGAACATGCACGACACAAGCCGCCACCACTGGCCGGCCAGCGTGCGGGGGCCAAAGTTTGCCCCGTACGTAATCAGCTCCTGGGTGTTGGGGCTGAATACGTCAACTCCTGCCACAGCCATCACCAGGTACCAGCCTCCGATGGCGACCAACAGGGCGCGCGAAGCCCAGGGGGTGGGCGTCAAAGCCAGCAGTCGCTGAAAGAAGGCCATCAAGCGCAACCGCTCGGCATCGGCCTCGCTTAGGGGTGGGGAAGTCTCTCCGTCCACAGCCGGTAGCGAGGATGGGAGTGCCGCGTCTGGTGAAGGCGACAGTTGGGGCGACCGGTGCTCCGGGTGGGGTTCAGACATTTCGGCCCTTATTGGGAAGGGGAGCGCTGGCAACAGGCCGCAGAATGCGCGCCCATGACGAGTTGGGGGTTCTCCGGCCGCTAGGGGACACTGCCCTCGCTGTGTAGCGGAACCGACGCGGCAAATTGAATCTTACGATAACCGGCCAACCAGCAGGAGTCGTACAGCCCCACGACCTCGCCCAAGGGGACCGTGCTTCCCACGTCGAGGACCACCGGAAGTTCACTGTGGATTTGGTGCAAAGCGGCTAACGTGGCCTGGACCTGTGCCAGGCTGACACACGGCGCTTCTCCAACCAGCCATGAAACCCGCCCGGTGTCGTCGGCCCGGGCGCGCACCACGATCGGCTCGAAATCGTCGATTTCCACGTCGACCGGTTGTGCGCTGGCGCCTCCGGTTGGAACGGCCAGCGGCGTGCGCAGCGACTGCTCCAGCGGTTGAAAGCTGGCCGTGCAGACAAAGTAAATCAACAGCAGAAAGACGACGTCGATCATCGGCGTCATCTCGACGTCAAACCGTCCGCGCTGGGCGTCTTGGTGGCTTGGAAGTCTCATGTCAGAACCAGCGTCTGCCTGTTGCAACTACCGGCAAAACCTGCGGCCGGTTTTCAGGGCGATTGCCGGGGGGGCACCTGCGCAGCGCACGCGCGCCGCGCTTAAGGGCCGCCGGCCTCTGCACCGCCGGGAACCACGGCGAAAACAACGTCCCACACGCGAGCCCGAGCGCAGGCCAGGAGAATCGGTTCGACGTGTTGATACTGTACGGCGCGATCACCGCGGATACGGACCTTCAACCGCCCGTCGGCCTTTTGGTTTTCAAACTGCAACAGCGGCAACAGGTCAGCGGCTGCAATGTCCTCGCCGCTGACGCGAATCCGTCCATCTGAGAACACGTTGAACACCACGCGGCGGCCTTCGGTATCCAGCGGCAATCCGATGGCCGAGGCCGGAGGGCTGACACCGGCCTCCTGCTGATCCCGCTGCATCGTGTTGGACACCAGGTAGAAGATCAACAGCAGGAATACGATGTCGATCATCGGCGTCATGTTGAAGCCGATCGGTCGCCGGCCCACCTGGGTGGGGATGCGCATCAGGCTTCCCTCTCGCCGGTTCGGGTGGCGCGGCGGAACGGAGCAAAAATGCTGGTTGCGGCCACGGCGGCATCGGCAACCAGCTTATCAATCTGGTTGCGGAAGAACGCAAACGCCATCAAGGCCGGAATCGCCACGATGAGCCCTTCCACGGTCGTCACCAGGGCCAGATAAATCCCCCCGGCAAGGTCTTCCGGCTTGGCTAACCCGGCCCCGCTGGCTACCGTGCGGAACGAGAGCATCATCCCGATCACGGTCCCTAGCAGGCCGAGCATCGGCGCGATGTTACCGATCACGGCCAGGTATTCGATCTTGCGATATAGCCGCGCCGACTCCGCCGCGGCGGCATCTTCCATCGCCTTCTCGCGCGATGACCACTTGGCGTCGGGCTCGGTGAGCCCTGCCAGCAGGATGCTCGAAAGCAGGCTGGGTTGCAGCTTGCACCGCTGAACTGCGGCGGGCACGTTGCCGGCCTTCAGCGCTTCCAGAACTTCATCCGCCAGGCCACGCGGCACCAGCACCGAGGCGCGTATGGTCAACAGATGCTCGATCACCAGCGCTACCGCCGCCACCGACAGCAGGATGATGATCAGCCCTACCAGCCCACTAGCTGCCAGGATGTCGAAGAACGTTTCCGGCGCTTGGGACGCCGCCGCTTCGGAACCTTCCTGTGCGTTTTCGACCGGCGCCGCGTTCTGGCCGGGGGGCGCAGGCTGACCAGGCGGTTGGCTCCACACCGCCGCTGGAACGGCCAACATCAGCAGCAAGGCCAGCAACCAACGCCGCCGAAGCAAGTCGTCTGCATGACGTAAGTTCAACACCGATCCTCCTTGAGGTTCGTTCGCATTTCCAATACGACACGGGCCGGGGCCATCGTGATGCACAACCCAGCCATCCGCCGCTGTTCTGGCGAGCAGCCGAAACCGGCCACAACTCGAAAGGCCCGGCGCTATCGCCGCTGCGATCTGGCTGCTTCGGATGCCTCGGGCGAGTCAGGATATTGTTGCATGAGTTCCCGCTGTAACAATCGGGCGTCTTCGGACCGGCCCAGTCGAGTCGATTCCTGGGCCGCTTCGAGCAATGCCCGGGCCGCCAACCGCCGCTCCCTGGGAAATAACACCGGCACCTTGAGGTAGGACAGCGCGGCCGCCTCGGGCTGAAGTTGCCGCGAAAAGCCCGTCGCCAGGACAAAATACGGACCGGCTCGAAGGTTTTCCGGGATTTCGGCCAACGACTTTTCCCATTCAGCGAGCGTGTTCGGCGTGATGGCCGCCTGGGTCCGCCAAAGTTGAGCCCGGGCCAGCGCGGCGATGCGTGTATCGCCGTCGAACCGCAAATCCCGTAACCGTTCGATCGCCTGCGCCCGATGCGGCGTGCCCAAGAGGTGGCTGGCAGCAATGAGTTGAACCGCGCTTTGGGAGTGTTGCAGCCACTGCTGGGCCTTGGTTTCCAAGGTGGGCGACACCTCGCGCGTGATCCACACCAGGGGGATGCAATCGAAAAACGGTGTCGCAGGATCGCTGGCCAACAAGGCCATGAAGTACTCGCCCGCCAGGTGGTCCTGATCGAGGTAGCGGTGACACCAAATGATCTGAACCCAAAGCTCGCGGCGGACCCACGCCCTGGTTTCGTGCGTATCGGCCGACATGTAGGCCCGCAGAGCCTCGTCCCACTTGCGCTGCGCGAACAGCCGATCGCCCTCTTCGTGCTGGGGCGTACGTTTGGTTTCGATCTTCAGCACGCCGCCGGAAGCAAACTTCCGTTCCGCGCCTCCGGGAATCGCCAGCACCAACTCTTTGCCGTTGTAATCGACTACGCTTCCTTGAAGCTTGGTGCTGCGGCTAAGATCGTCGCCGTAGTACACCACATCTTGCGCTTGGACCGGCGCGCACCAGGCGGCCAGCATCGCTGCCGACACCCACAAAATGGCGGCTTGCACGGGCCGCTTTGACGGGCCAAGTATCGGCGGCCAGTAGAATGGTCCAGCCACTGGCCCACGGCGCACCGGGTGACATGCCCGTCGAACTGGCCGCGGGTCATGGGACGGATCGGCCGTATGATGCGTTACGTGGCTCATCGTCCCCCCAGCGCACGAACGTTGACATAGGTAAACCGCCCACCGTTCTGCTCGGCCAGCTTGGAAAGGTATTCGTACTGCGAGGGGGTATCCTGATGCCCGAACTTGATGCAATGGATCGTCGTCCCGCTGCGGTTGGAGTCGCGAATCTGGGCCAACTGCGAGTCGCTCAGAGTGTCTTCCTTTTCGGCATCGGTCAGGAAATAGATAACGTCGGGCTTGAGCCGCAACGCCATCCGCAGGGCGGCAAAGTGATTGGTCGCACCATCGGGCGTGATGGTATCGATAAAGCGGCTGGCCATGGCCTTGTTGCGTTCGTTGGCAAATGGCAACCGGCCTGCCACGCCGGTCACGTTGAAGACGGTCGGCGTGTCGTTGTAAAAAATGATTTGGAACTGGTGGATATCGTCCAACTGGTTCAAGCTGGCTCGCAATTCGGACTTGGCCGCGTTGAGCGGCAACATCCCAGGGCTGGCCATGCTGGCCGAACGGTCGAACACGTAGACGAAGCTATAACCTTCGCTATCGATGCCAAACACGCTGGTCTTGGCCCCGCCGCCGACTGGTCCGCGCGGTTGGCTGACCCCATCGGTAAGGCCGCGTCCCAAGCCGCCATCGGCCGCGTTACTGGTCGCGGCACCAAAGGCCCGATTGGGCAATTCCAGGCTTGGCTGCAACGGAGCCTGATCATCGAGGGCGCCCAGCGGTGAATCGGAATGGGGGGCATCAAACGGCGATCCCGATTCGCGACTTTCGAAGTATTCGCCCTGCTCGGTCTGGTGCTTGAGAACGACTTCGCCAGCGATTTCGCGGACGTCCTCGCCGGAGATGCTCTTGGGCGCGAGCTTGAGCGTCAGCCCCAGCAGCAACACCAGCCCTGCATGGAACAGCACGGAGATGGCCCAAGCTGGCAGCCGCTTGCGCATGGTTTCGGCAGGCTCATGGGTCATGGACTTGGGACTCCGCGAAAGGTGCGCAGGTGGGCAGAGGACGAAAGGGAACGTACCCAGGAAAGGGGGTAATCCCGCCTGCCAACCCAAACGTGGTTTCCAGACAACGCACCGCTACCCAATTAACCTAATACTAAAATCGCTCAAAACTTGCGTCAACGCGACCTTCATCGTCCCCTCGCCTGCCGGAGCCGGTTTTGCCACGTACCTGGCGGCCTTATAACCGGTACAAACCGCGCCGCCAGCCTGGCACGAATCGCCGTAGTGCAGTGGGCTGCCGCCCAGCGGCGGGGCTCTGAACAATCGGCTCCAACCACCCCCAGCGATTTGGGCGCCGGCACCTGCTGCTCGTGCCCTTCACACGGTTCCGGGCCTCCCGTCAGGCGATGCGCTGGAGTGATCCACATTCCTATTGTATTGCCAACACCCCTCGTTTTATCGTGTTAGATTGAGTGTGTCGTTCTGCATGCAGGGGGTGGCATGCTTGAACGCCTGCACCCCCTCCGGTAGACTCGCTTGGTTGAATTCCTCCGATGAATGTGAGCGCATTCCAGAGGCCACCCGGCCGAGGATTTGATGGGCGTAATTCGTTTCCAAGTCTTTCCGCCTGGCCGGGTTGGGCCTGATCAAGCCGCCAGAGCTTGCTTCTCCGGCCGCGACCGTTTTCATTGGCCCAGCCGTACCCAGCTCACCGACGAAGGTCTCGAAGTCGAGCGCAACGTTTCGGACTCTGGATACTTCAGCCTGCCGTGGACCGTTGAGGGACACGGCGAGTTGATGATCTCCACCGCCTGGATCGTAGAGCGGGAACGCCCCTACCATCTGCAGCTTGAAATGGCGCGGGGAAAGCTCAACCAGGTCCGCAACCAGTTGAACGATTGGGTTACGATCGGGCTGGCGGTGCCCCAGGAATTGCGCGACCTGATTGGCCGGGCGATGCAGCAGTTCGTGCAGGCGGCCACCACCGCGGTCGACGATCCCCTGGCGGCCGCACAATTTGCCGAGTCGTCGCTGGCCGATTCCCTCTCGGCCGCACAGTGGCTCTGCACCCTCTACACCGAACAAGCGACCGCGGCGCGGATGCGCCACGCGACGAGGCTGGAAACCCGGCTCGGCGTCAATCTTGGACATAGCCCGCTCAAGGTGCCCGTAAGCGATCGCATCATCAAGCGGGCGTTTAACCTGGTTCAGGTTCCTCTCATCTGGCGGCAAATTGAAGCTGCCGAGGGTGTGGAAAACTACAGCGAGAGCGACGCTACCATTGAGTGGTGCCAGGCCGAAGAGGTGCCCGTGTATGCCGGGCCGCTCCTTTCGTTTGACGACTTGCTCCTGCCCGACTGGCTATGCCTGTGGGAAGGGGAGTACGACAATGTTCTGGAATTTGTGACCAAGTTCGTCGAGCAATCCGTCGAACGGTACAAAGGCAAGGTCCTGTGGTGGCAATGTGCCGCCAGGCTCAACGCGGGTACGGCACTGGGGCTTTCGCAAGAAGAAAAACTTCGGCTGGCCGTCCAGGTGATCCAGACCACGCGACGAGTCGATCCCGAAACGCCAATCACGCTTTCGTTCGACCAGCCCTGGGCCGAGTATATGAACCGCGAGGCGGCCGACCCGCCAATCTACCTGGCCGATACACTGGTTCGCGCCGGGTTGGGCGTGTCCGCAATCGGGCTGGAAATCAACATGGGCTATTATCCCGGCGGCAGCGCACTGCGCGACCTGCTGGATGTCAGCCAGATGATCGACATGTGGAGTTGGGTTGGTGCCCCGCTGCACATCTTTTTGTCCTTTCCCAGCGACGCCGGGGAGGATCCTTTGGCCCAAGGCGAAGCGGCCCCGGTTTCGGCTGCTGCCCCGGGGGGCTGGAGCCCCCAGGCACAGCAAGCGCTCGTCGAGCGCTACGTGCCGCTGCTGATCGCCAAGCCAATGGTTCAAGCCGTGGTGTGGAACCAGTATCGCGATGCTGAACCGCACCACTTCCCCCACAGCGGCCTGCTTGATGCCCAGGACCGTGTGAAGCCGGCCGTCCAAAGCCTGGCCGCCGTGCGCAAGCGATTCTTGAAGTAACTCTTCTTGGTGGTACCAGGCAGTGCCTGAGTCTCGCCACGGCTAGGCGCCGCCGTGCCGTTATGCCGAGCGGCGGAACACGAGCAGTTCTTGCAATTCAACCGGCATGGGCAATTCCAGCACTTGCGGATCGCCTTGAAGGCTGGCGACCACCTGCTCCAACTGATCGCCGGGCGGCAAGGCCGGATCGATAAACAGCCACTTTTGCCCTTTGATGTGGCAGGCTCCGCCGGTGGTATCGCCCAACCATTCCATGCGGATCTTGTAGCCTGCCTGCCGGGCAATGGTCATGGCAGCCTCGAGCAGTTCCACGGTGCGCATCGTAGGGGTTCCCAGTCAGCCATGCAGGGGGGACGGAAGGAGTTACGAGGGAGGTTTCCTCGGGGTGGGCTGAGAAGCATAGCGTTGCGCGACAAATGGTGCTACAGCGGAATGCAGCCAAGGGACGCTGGGACGTTGGCCTCGCCTAAGGCGCTGCGGGGGCGGCGGTTTACAGCCTTCCCTTCACGTTCCATAATGCCGTCCGTCGATGCCGTCACTTTGTCGGGGCCCCCGCGCCTGACACGCGGCAGCCCACGGTGCCAACCGTCCGAAGACCGGGGAGCCCCCCCACCGCGGCAGGCCGGAAGCCCTCTGGCCGGGCGAAAGGTAACAGCCCGTCGATGGGCAGGCACCACGGGGGGGGCACAAGGAGCATCAGGCGGTGCCAGACGCGGGGCGCATGCTTGCAACCGGTTTGCACCGGCGACTGGTCTCAAGTGGCGGGTGCAAGCGACTTTCCGAATCATCGTCCAATCCAAAAAAACCGACGCGCAGGATGCCTTGCCGATGAAAGCGCAGCAGTTCCTGGAGCATTACGGGATCGAGAAGAATCCGTTTGCCGAAGAAGATGCCCAAACCGATCCGGTCTTCAAGCAGCACTGCATTTCCAGCACCTATCACCCCACCTGGGACAAGATCTACGGCAATCCTG
>CAZEEG010000133.1:0-7697 GCA_964511065.1 uncultured Pirellulales bacterium
AATACTCTATTCCCTTGTACAGTAATCGCTTAGTGCCGGCGGTGGCGCATAGGTGCCTGCGGCAAGTGCCATTCGCAGCAGTCATTCAGCACCAGCGACGGTAACCACCGGCCCGATCCCGTGTCGTATAGGGCAGAAAATGTCCTGTGAGGCGGAATGGGGCTTTCAAGGCAGACCGTTTCGGTTGGGGGGCATCGCCAACAGGGTAGGCCTGTTCCCTCAACCGTGGGTGTGCCGCCAGGATCGGCCGATTCGCCCGCGGCCTGCCGTGCCGCTCCCGCCGCCTCGATTGCTTCATCGTCCAGCGCATCCCGCCTCGACCAGCTTCATGCAACGTTCCATCACTCAATGGGAACAGCAGATTCAACAGGCCATGCAGGCCGATCGGTTTCGCCTGCGCCGTCTGCTCCAATCCATTGCCAGGGCAGAATCCGAAGGCAAACCCAGCGACCGCAACCAAAGTCGCTTTGAAGAAGCTCTGCTTCGGTCGATCGAGTTGCGCCAGCGCCGCGCAGAGAATGTGCCAGCGCTGCGTTACGACGAAGATTTGCCCGTCACTGCACGGCGCGACGAGATCGCCGCGGCCATCCGCGAGCACCAGGTGGTGATTGTGTGCGGCGAGACGGGTTCAGGCAAATCGACACAACTCCCCAAGATTTGCCTGGAAGTAGGCCGCGGCATCGACGGTTTCATCGGCCATACCCAGCCCCGCCGAATTGCCGCCCGGAGCATCGCTGCCCGATTGGCCGATGAACTGGGCACGCCGCTGGGTGGGGCGGTTGGTTTCAAAGTCCGGTTTGCCGATCAAACCCGGCCAGAAACGTACGTCAAACTGATGACCGATGGCATTCTGCTGGCCGAAACGCAGCACGACCGCTTTCTCGACCAGTACGATACCCTCATCATCGACGAAGCCCACGAGCGCTCGCTCAACATCGACTTCCTGCTGGGGTACCTGAAGCGGTTGCTGCCGCGGCGTGAGGACCTGCGGGTCATCATCACCTCGGCCACGATCGATGCCGCCCGGTTCGCCGATCATTTTGCCGGCCCAGGCGGTGCAGCGCCCGTGATCGAGGTATCGGGCCGCACCTATCCGGTGGAAGTGCTCTACCGGCCTTTGGACGCCGACGAAGAATCCGGCAACGAGCCCGACATGAGCGATGCCGTGTTGAGCGCTATCGACGAACTCGCCCGCCACGGTCCCGGCGACATGCTGGTCTTTCTGCCGACCGAGCGCGAGATTCGCGAGACGGCTAAATTGCTTCGCGGCCGCACGATCCCCGGCTCGCCGCCTGGAGCCACTGAGATTTTGCCGCTGTATGCGAGACTTTCTGCCGCCGAACAAAACAAAGTCTTCGCACCTCATAAGCATCGCCGGATTGTGCTGGCAACCAACGTGGCCGAGTCGTCGCTGACCGTGCCCGGTATTCGGTACGTGGTCGATACGGGCACCGCCCGCATCAGCCGCTATTCGCCGCGTTCCAAGATTCAGCGGTTACCGATTGAAGCCGTTTCGCAAGCTTCGGCCGACCAGCGGATGGGCCGCTGCGGGCGGATCGGGCCAGGCGTATGTATCCGCTTGTTTTCTGAAGAGGATTATCAGAACCGCGACCGATACACCACGCCCGAGATTCGCCGCACCAACCTGGCCTCGGTCATTCTGCAATGCCTGGCGCTGAACCTGGGCGATATCGAGGATTTTCCGTTTCTCGATCCGCCCCGGCCCGACAACATTCGCGACGGTTACCGTACGCTGTTTGAACTGGGGGCGATCGACGACAAGCACCGCCTCACGCCGGTGGGCAAGCGCTTGAGCCGGTTGCCGGTGGATCCCCGGATGGGCCGCATCATCTTGGCTGGCGAGGACGAAGGTTGCCTGCACGAAATTCTGATCATCGCCGCGGCCCTGGAAATTCAAGACCCTCGCGAGCGCCCGGTGGACAAGCAACAGGCAGCCGATGAGCAGCACGCCAAGTTCCTGCACCCAGAGTCAGACTACCTGGGCTATTTGAAGTTGTGGGACTTCTATCACCACTTGAAGGAGACCCTCTCCCGCAACCAGTTGCGCCGCGCCTGCCAACAAAACTTTCTCTCGTACAACCGCATGCGGGAGTGGCAGGACATTCACCTGCAACTACTACGGCTCACGCAGGAAATCGGCCTTAAGAGCCGGCCTCGCCGCGACGATTACGCCGCGATCCATCGGGCATTGTTGGCCGGTTTGCTCTCCGGCGTAGCGATGCGCAGCGACAAGCACGAATACATCGGGGCCGGCGGAACACGGTTCCACCTGTGGCCTGGTGCCGGCCCGTTCGGCACGCGACCGGCATGGATCGTCGCTGCCGAATTGGTGGAAACCTCGCGACGGTACCTCCGCACCATTGGCCGGGTCGAGCCTGAGTGGATTGAACCGCTGGCCTCGCACCTCGTCAAACGCTCGTATAGCGAACCGCACTGGTCGCGCCGCCGCGGCACCGTTCGGGCCTATGAAAAGGTGTCGCTGCTGGGGCTACCGCTGGTCGTGCGCCGGCCGGTGCGATATGGCCCCATCGACCCGGCGGCGGCCCGGCAGTTGTTCATTCGCCACGCGCTGGTGGAAGGCGACTGCGATCTGAGGGTGGAATTCCTTCAACACAATCGGCAGGTGGTTGAAGAAATCCAAAGCTGGGGTGCCAAGACCCGGCGACACGACCTCGTAATCGATGAGGCCGCTTATTACGGCTTTTACGATGCCCGCATTCCTGCCGACGTCTACGACGTGGCCACCTTCCAGCGATGGTGGAAGCAAAAAGGGCGGCGGGTTGAAGACCACTTGCGGATCACCCCCGCCGATCTGTTGGGCGAGGATGTCGAAGCAATCGGCGAGAACGAGTATCCCGAACAGCTCGCCGCCGGCCCGCTGGAAATGACGCTCGATTATCGCTTCGAGCCGGGCACGGCCGACGATGGCGTTACGCTCACCGTTCCCCGTGAAGGGCTCAATCACCTGCACAACGACCAGCTTGCGTGGCTGGTGCCCGGTCTGCTGCAAGAGAAGGTGATTGCCTTGATCCGTACGCTGCCCAAGCAGCAGCGGCGGATGCTGGTGCCTGCTCCCGATACGGCCGCGGCCGCCGTCAAACGGCTTCAGTTTGGCAGCGGCCCGCTGCTCCAGCAATTGGCCGACGTGCTGAGCAACCTGGGTGGCATCCGCATCCGGGCAGACGATTTCCGGCCCGAGAAACTTCCCGAACACCTGCGGATGAATATCCGTGTGATCGACGAAACCGGCCAAACCGTAGCCCAAGCTCGCGATCTAGCCGCCGTACGAAGCAAACTGGGCGATGTCACACCGGCCGGCGCTGAGATTCACAGCGGTGAGTGGCACACCGATGGTCTTACAGATTGGTCCTTCGGCGACCTGCCCGAGCAGGTGACCGTGAGCCGGGGTTCGTACACCGTGACGGCATTTCCTGCGGTGCTCGACAAGGGCCATAGTGTATCGCTGCGGCTCTTGGACGACGCCACGGCCGCGCAGCGGCAAACTCGGGCCGGCTTACGGCGATTGTTGCTGTTGAAAGCCGGGCGGGAGATTGAAGGGCAAGTGCGCAAGTTGCCGCACGTTTCGCGACTGGAGTTGTACGCTGCGAACCTGCCTCACTCCAAGAGTCTGCGCAAGCAAATTGCCGAATTGATCGCCGACAAGGCCCTGTTTCGCGACGGCCCCATGCCCCGCAGCGCAGAAGCGTTTGAAGCCGATATGAAAGCGGCCCGGCGCAACTTGGGGATTGCGGCCGCCGAAGCGGCACGGATCGTTACGCCGCTCCTGGAGTACTACCACCTGGCATGCGTGGCGCTGGACGAAGCCAAGGCGCCATCGTGGCGCGAGTCCGTGGCCGATATCCGCGACCAACTGGCAGAACTGCTGGGAGAAAACTTCCTGGTCGATACGCCCGAACCGTGGCGGTCGCACCTTCCGCGGTTTATGAAGGCGATCCTGGTTCGGCTGGAAAAACTGCGAAACGCCCGCGTATCACGCGACCAGGACGCCATGCAAGCCCTGCGGCCTTGGCTCCAGCGCTACCGCGACAAGGCCCAGGCCCTCGAGTCGCAAGGGCTGTTCGACCCGGCCCTGGGTCACTTCCGCTGGATGCTGGAAGAATACCGGGTATCGCTGTTTGCGCAAGAACTGGGGACGTCGATCAAGGTCTCTCCCCAGCGACTGCAAAAGCAATGGGATGAAGTCCAGGGAAGCCGCGAAGCGTGACGGCACGCATCATTTCCCCCCCTATAAGCATCGTGCGATTTTGCAGTCACCTTGCTGGCCCGCCTGGATGGTGGCGCCCTCCCCCCGCTTGGCTGGCCGGTACCGGCCGTTGCCCCTTCGCCAGCGAACGTGGCGCACGCCTCGAGCGCAACCTCGCCATACGGCAAGGCGCGCAGCACCTCCGCTCAACGATTGCGGATCACAATGTTGGTCACCATCGCCAGGACCATGAAGAACGCCGAAGCAACCAGAGTGTTCAGCCAGGGAAGTGGCATGACCGTAGACCTCTTTGGATAGAACCAGCGCAAGTACGCTCGCTCGCGGAGCGTGTTCCATCCGTGGTCTGCTTGGCCGAAGGCATTGATCCTTGCCTTCTGGTTCTAAGTTTCGGCAACTCGTCCACGGCCTTTACATGAAATTGCCAGGCGGCGGCAAAGGGACCGCAGGCTTCGCAATTTGCCTGGCCCGCAAACTTTCACACCTCCCCCGCCAGCCACGGCGTGTAACAAGCGGCCGCGTTTTTCGCTGTAAGCAGCGGCTGTCGCCAAGGCTTCCGGGGTACTGCATCACTGGAAGACTTGCCCCCGCGGGAGAGCGCTTGCCTTGCCCTGTTGCGCTTGGATTACCTAAGATTCCCACTGCGACAGCGGACGTTGCCGGCCCCCAGTGGCGATTTGTGCGGCATCTGCTGCGTGCCCCCTCCCCCCGCGAAAGGCTGCAAGCACGTTATGACCACTGCCCATCCAACGCCCCAGGCTTCGGAAGCAGCGCCTTCTTCCCGGACAGACGCCCCGCAACGTTGGCGGCTGTGGCCTGCGATCCCGATCGTTCTGCTCACAGCGTCAGGGCTGATCTATCTCAACTACTTCACCGATTTCACCCGGGATTTCCGCTGGATCGGGTCGGTGATTATCGGCGGCTCAGGCTTGATCCTGCTGGGGCTCTGGATGCTGTTTTTGTCGCGGCTGCCCCGGCCGCTGCGGTATGGCACCGTGTTCACCCCGCTGGCAGCGCTGGCCGTCTTCTTTGCGTTGTTCCGCGTGCTGTTCGACGGCGACCTGGTGCCCTACGCCGTGGAACCCCGCTGGTGGGGCAAGCAGCGCCAACAACTCGCGGCCGAGGCGCAAACCGTTTCTCGGGCCGTGGTGAACACTCCGGCCGAAAACAACGAACGGCCCGATTACGCGCAATTTCTCGGCCCCAATCGCAACGGCATTGTCGATGGCCCCGAGCTTGCCCGATCCTGGGAACAGCCGCCCCAGCAGCTCTGGAGAATCCCGATGGGGGCCGGCTGGTCGAGCTTCGCCGTGGTGGGCGATTATGTCTATACCCAAGAAATGCGCGACCGCCGCGAAATGGTCACCTGTCTGGAACTCAAATCCGGCGACCTCGTCTGGCGGCAATTCCAAAACGATGATCCCAAGACCGAAGGTTTCATCTCCGCGATCTCCGGCGACGGCCCCCGGGCGACTCCCACGGTGGCCGACGGTCACGTTTACACTGCCGACTCCATCGGCACCATCGACTGCTTTGATGCGGCCGATGGCACACGCCTCTGGAGTATCAACGTCCTTGAGCGGTTTGGAGCAAAACTAACGGAATGGGGCTACTCGATCTCGCCCCTGGTGATCGACGACAAACTGATCGTCACCGGTGGCGGTGAGCAGGGCCCGACGCTGATCGCTCTGAACCGTGCCAATGGCGAGGTGATCTGGACCGCCGGCGATGGCGGCGAGTGCAGCGACGCTTATAGCTCCCCCACCCTGGTCACGGTGGCCGGCGTACCGCAAATCCTGATCGTGACCGACAAGAGCATCGAGGGCTATGCGCCCGATACGGGTGCCCGGCTTTGGCGGCAGGAATGGCCGTGGAAACGGGCCAAGCACGCCAAGATTTCGCAACCCCTGCTGGTGTCTGGCGACCGAATCCTCATCACGGCGGCCTACAGTTCCGGCAGCGCGCTGTTGCAACTGCATGCCGAAGCCGACGGTACGTTCCGCCCTGAACTGCTCTGGAAAAACCGCAACCTGAAGGCCAAGTTCAGCAACCCCATCGTGCTGGGCGACCACGCCTACGGGCTGGACATGGTGATCCTGACCTGCCTGGACCTGAACACGGGCGAACGCAGCTGGAAAGGCGGCCGGTTTGGGCATGGTCAGCTTCTGCAGGTGGGCGACCTGACCCTCGTGGTGAGCGAAGACGGCGAACTGGTGCTGCTGGAACTTACGCCTGAGAAATTTACCGAGCTTGGCCGCATTCAGGCTATCGAAGGCAAGACGTGGAACACCATGGCCATCGCCGGAAATCGGCTCCTGGTCCGCAACTCAGAAGAAGCCGCCTGTTACGAACTGCCAACCAGGTAATTCCTGCGCAGCGGCCATTTTTAGGGGGGCGACGTCGCCCCGGATGGGCTTCGTGGCTCGCGAACGTGCCAAACAATGTGGCGCAGCGACCCTCTAAGAGGAGGCGGCGGCCCAGGTTTTCCACACGCCGCGCAGGCAGGCAATACCAGCCACGCCCGGCACGATGTACCGCAGTGCGGTCAGCAACCCCACCCCGGCCATGACGGCAGGCGCGGCCATATCGGCAAACAGCCACACGAGTGCGCCGTCGCGCGTCCCCACCCCCCACAAGGTCAGCGGTATCAGTCCGGCGAAGATGGCCACTGGAACGCGGGCCAGAACATCGGCCGCTGACACCTCAACGCCCGCCGCACGAAGGAACAGGTCGAATTGGGCCAAATGCAGCATCCACAACAGCATGGACGACGACGCCACCGCCGCCGCGCGGCGAACACTCGACAGGCTCCGGAGTGCCCCGTTTGCCGCGGCGGAAGGGCCACCTGATAGCCGTCCCGCAAAGCCCCAGGCGGTTGCCACGAGCGCCATGGCGGCCATCGCTGCCAGGGCCGCCGGATGAATGCCCAAGCAGCCCAACACGAGCAACCCCAGCAGGGCGGCGACATCGCTCCCTTTCTCCAGCATCACCAGGCCAGCCGTTTGCTTCATCACCTGGCGGGGAAGCATGCCCGCCTTGGAAAGGTCCCCCAGCTTGGACGGCACCACGAGGTTCACCGCCGAGGCCGCCAGCGTTTGCCGTAGGGCGGTGGTGAAGGAAAGCCGATGCACGCCGCCGGCCAGCCCTTGCCACCGCCAGGCCGATACGGCCGTCTGAGGCACAAACATCACCAGGGCCGCGGCGAGCCAGGCACCGTCCAGAGAACCCAAAACCGTTGCCACGGCGCGCCAATCAGCCGCCCAGTACAGGGCCGCGAGAAACGCCACGGCCAGCGCCAACTTCAACAATCGGGGCCAGGCAGCTTTAGCGACGTGCTGCTCCGTGGTCGAAGTTGGCGCAGGAATCGGTTCACCCCGTTCGGCGGTCACCGGAATCGGAGGCGATGCGGCCATTGCGCCACCCCGGGGCCGCATAGCCAATTGCCGTTTCGCAG
>CAZEEG010000133.1:7797-15218 GCA_964511065.1 uncultured Pirellulales bacterium
ATCTGCTCGTTCGCCCGGCCCCCATACCATACCTTGGACTCCTGGTTGCATTGCCGCATAGGCGGTGACCGTCACACGGTCTCAAGTTCGCGCACGACGGTCACTCGGCGCTTGTCGTTCAACCTGGCGACTTCGGTATCCAGGTGGGTCCACAATTGGCGTGCCCCCTCCTGGTACACGCCAGTCGCGGCCACGTAGGCGCTTTGGTGGTCCACGCCGTAGCTCATGCGGGCCACCTTCACGCGCGGCGACGTAAGTTCGATCGTATCGGTCACGCGCAGCCGCCACTGCCCCTCGCTGGCGACGAACTCAAATTTCCGCGTCAGATGGATGGGGGCTTCACGGCGGCCCGTGATTAGCCGCCGCTGGAGAAGCCGCCGCACCAGTTGCCGACACCAGCGGCCAACCGTAATCATCCCCACGTGAAACACGGCCTGCTTGGCCGGTGTGGCCGTCTCCCAGCGGGCAAAGTGCAGTGGCCCCGATACGTGAAAACGCAGCGTGCGGCCCTCCGTCCACGCCGGAACAGGGGAGTGATGATTCGCATCGGCACCGCCCGCTGCGCACGGCGCTTGCTGGGCACCCAATTCGAACACTGAACCGTCGCCGGCTTCAACGTCGCAGGTGACATGGCGGTTCATATCGTGCTGTTGCGAAACCGCGATCCGCCCATCTTCGAGTTGGACGATCAGGCCGGCATCGGTGCAAGCGAGCTTGCCATCGGAAAGGTGCTTGAACACACCGCCGCGAGCGGCCGAAACGATGGTTTGTTGCCGCGGCCCCCGGGCAATCAACAGCCGCGCACCCGGCAGGTAGCAGGCTGCCTGGCCGGAAGCCTCTTCGGCGGGAGGCCGCTGGGGCGACCAATCGAGCCAGGCTTCGATCAGGTTTCCCAACTGGTGGGCGAACAGGCGGTCGTCGTTGAAAAACGCCTGCCGCCCGCTGGCCAGCGCCCTCAGAAACCCATCAGCCAGGTCGGCGGCGGCAGCGTGCTCGGCGGCCAGCAGTTCCATACCGTGCGGGTAAAAATGGTGGGTGCCGCGGCTGCCGTATTCACCGCCATAGCTGCCGTCGCCGTGCAGAAAATGGCGAGAAAACTCCAGGGCCTTGCGGAGCGAGCGGTCGGTACGGCGGCAACCGGTGAGACGCTGCCACTTGGCCAGGCAATCGATGGTCACGGTCTGATAACCGGGGTCGGCACCGCCGTATTCCTCGTACCAGCCCTCCTCGTGTTGCCACGACAGCACCTTGGAAATGCGTTCGACGGCCGCATCGTGGCAGACGCGGTCGCCAGTAATCATCGCCACGCGTTCCAGCGCCAGCGCCGCCAGCGCCTGGTGATTGGCCAACCGCCCCGACTCGTCGTTCTTCATCAACCAGCGGGCGCGGCGTTCAAAGAACTCCACCACCTCGCTGTCTTCCAGCCGCAATAGCCGGTATGCCTCGGTGCAGGCGGCCAGCGAAAATACCGCCGCCCCCAGCGCCCGTTCAAACGGATAGTAGTCGTCGCACGAACCGTCGCGATGGCAGTTTCG
Source organism: uncultured Pirellulales bacterium (assembly GCA_964511065.1). Taxonomy (GTDB): domain Bacteria; phylum Planctomycetota; class Planctomycetia; order Pirellulales; family S012-138; genus CALBRZ01. The sequence continues at coordinate 9,333 of CAZEEG010000133.1, forward strand.
GGCGGCGAATTTCAATGCAGCCACGGCCAGTTCGCGGAGCCGTTCATCGCCATGCCAACGATTGCCGGGCAATGGATGCGCAAACACCAGCGCTAGCGGCAGCACGCCCTCCTGGTACATCTCCGAGGGAAAACTGGCGGTGCGGTAGTGCCAGAATTGCCGGTCGAGACAACCGTACGTCGACCGGTAGGGGTTGCGGTCGATGTTCCCCCACAGCCTGGGAATATGCGGCAGTGCCGCCGCCAGGTAAAGATCGCGCAGCCCGCTATCGCGGCCGAGCGATTGGGCTTCGTCCGCCTTTCCTGCCTCGCAGCGCTCGATACGTTGCCACTTGAGGAGAGCGGTACGCGGCACGACAGATGAATCGGTCCAAACGCTCATGAAACCTGCAATTTGCGAAAATAGACAATAAGAGTCCGATCATCCTCCGGCCGGGGGGTGATGGGCGCCGGCCAGACACGCTGCCCGAGGTGGTTCTCGCCGCCGCCTCCCGGGGAGCGTCATCGCCCATACCTAGCGGCGATGATGGGCGACAATGACTTCGGCCAGCAGTCCGAGCATGCAGGTCATGAAACCGGCCACCAGCACCACGATGTCCGACTCCTGCATGCTGCCCGTCGTGTGAAAGCTCCACCAACTCTTGAACGTACCGGCAGCCATCAATAGGGCCGCCAGCGGTAAGAAAATCTTTAGCGGCCTGAAGTACAGCACAATCCGCAACACGGTGCTGAGATAGCTCAGCGTGTCCTTAATCGGATGAAACTTGCTGCTGCCGATCCGCTTGCGGTATGGCACCGGCACGTACTTGACCGCGTAACCGTTGGTCAGGTGGGCCAGCGTCATAGTGGTGACGCAACTGAAGCCGTCGGGGATCACCCACATCCACGGCAGCATGGCCTCGCGTTTGAAAGCCTTCAGGCCCGTGTTGAGGTCCGGAATGCGGCACCCGGTCAGGTAACAGGCCAGGCGGCGGATCAGCCACTTGGCCATCGACCGGAGCAGCGGCATCGTCCCTTGTTCACTGGTACGAGCGCCGTTGACCTGGTCGTACGCGGGGAAGTATTCCATCAATTGCGGGATGCAGCCTGCATCGTACGAACCATCGGCATCGAGCATCACCACCACTTCGCCCCGAGCGTGGCGAATGCCAACTTTGCGCGCCGCGCCGGCACCGCGGCGGAGCGGGCAGCGGATCAGCCGCACCGGAACATTGAACGAATTGACGGCAAACTGCTCAACCACCTCGGGCGTGCGGTCGGTGGAGCCATCGTCGACCACCACAATCTCGTAACCGTACGGTTCCTCGGCTAACGCCGCCACGATCTCGTCGAGCACCGTCCCGATGGCGTTTTCTTCGTTGTATGCTGGCAACAGCACCGTCAGCTTGGGTTCGACGGGTACCGCCGTCGCCAGTGTCGCGACGGTTTCCGTTTGCCAACCATCCATGGCTTGCGTTCCTTCGCGGTGGGGTGGGCCGCAGTCCCTCGTCGCGGCAGCCTTCAGCTTATATCACGAATGCTGGCAACTCCCCAACGGCAATTGCATGCTCAGCGTGCCAGCATCGGGGCTGCCTGCGAATGGGACACAAACCCCAGGCGCAGCCCCATGCCGTACTCGGGCATGGGATGCTATAACCGAAAGCAGTCGACCACCTCGGCCTTGACCACCGCACAGGTCACCACATTGCCAGGATTTGCACACCAGTATGGGTTCTTCCCAACTTATACATCCGCAGCCCGAGAACGGCCCGATCGCCCCGCCGGTGGAACTGCTGGCGCCGGCCGGCGACCGCGTCTGCCTGCAAGCCGCCGTGGAGAACGGGGCCGATGCCGTGTACTTCGGGCTGAACCGCGGCTACAACGCCCGGGCCCGGGCGGCCAACTTGTCGCTGGACGAACTGCCCGGCGTGATGCAGTACCTGCACGCCCGGGGCGTGAAGGGCTACGTGACCTTCAACACGCTGGTGTTTCCCGGCGAATTGGCTGATGCGGAGGCCACGCTGCGTGCGATTGCCGAGGCCGGTACGGATGCCGTGCTGATTCAAGACCTCGGCGTGATGCGGCTGGCCAGGGCCATCTGCCCGGAATTGGCCATTCACGCTTCGACCCAAGCCACGATGACCAGTGCGGAAACAATCGACGCCCTGGCCGAGCTTGGTGTCCAGCGCGTGGTGCTCGCCCGGGAACTCTCCATCGAAGAAATCCGGCAGATTCGCGCGGCCACCTCGATACCGGTGGAAGTATTCGTCCATGGCGCGCTGTGCGTGGCGTATTCCGGCCAATGTCTTACGAGTGAATCGCTGGGTGGGCGCAGCGCCAACCGGGGGCAGTGCGCGCAGGCCTGCCGCCTCCCGTACGACCTGGTGTGCGACGGGCAGGATGTGAACCTGGGTGCGGTTCAGTACCTGCTCAGCCCTCAAGACCTGGCGGCGTATGACCTGGTTCCCCAGTTGATCGAGGCTGGCGTCTGCTCGTTCAAGATTGAAGGGCGGCTGAAAACGCCCGAATACGTGGCCAACGTCACGCAACATTACCGCCGAGCCATCGATGCCGCCTTGGCTGGCCGCGAGGCCAACTTCAACCGGCGCGACATCCGGGAGCTTGAACTTTCATTTTCGCGTGGCTTTTCCCATGGCTGGCTGGGGGGCTGCGACCACAAAGCCCTCGTGCCGGGGCTCAGTTCGGCCAAGCGCGGAATCCGTGCCGGCCGGGTAACGGGTTTCCAGGGCCGCCGGGTGCTCGTCGAGCTGGAAGCGAGCCTCGCGGCCGGCGATGGCGTGGTATTCGCCGGTAATCGCCTGGAAGGCCATGAACAGGGCGGCCGTGTTTTCGCCGTTTGGGTCAAGGGCGCCCGGGCCGGCGAGCCGTGTGAGCGTGGTGAGGCAGAACTGGAGTTCGGCCGCGGCGCCGTCGATCTGCGGCAACTGCACATCGGCCAGGAAGTGTGGAAAACGGACGATCCCCAACTTACCGCCCGGCTGCGCAAGTCGTTCACGGCTGCCGATCCAATCCGCCGCGTGCCGCTAGACCTGCATGTGCGGGCCGCAGTGGGCGAACCGCTTATGGTGGAGGCCAGGGCGGCCAACGGGGCTCGCTGCCGCGTAACCACCTCTCAGCCGCTGGAAGCAGCCAGGCGGCATCCGCTTACGCCCGAGTTGCTGGAAGCTCAACTGGGCCGGTTGGGCGGCACCGTTTATGCCCTGCGGCGGCTGACAGCCGATATCGATGGCAACCCCATGGCGCCGCTCAGCGTGCTAGGGCATCTTCGCAAAGCCATGGCCAACGAACTGGAGGCAACGCATGCAGCCCCGGTGCGGCGTTCGATTGCTCCGCTGGGCGCGCTGGACGGCCTTGTGCAATCCATTCGACGGCCAATCGAGCGGCCAACCGCTCCGCGGCACCATGACCGCGAAACGCCCCGGCTGCGCGTACTGTGCCGCTCACTGCCGCAACTGGAGGCGGTACTGTCCGCAGGGGTAGCGGACGTATATGCCGACTTCCAGGACATTCGCCAGTACCGCGAGGCCGTCGCCATTGCCCGGGCGAACCGCGCGGCCATCGTTCTGGCGACTCCGCGGATTCAAAAGCCGGGCGAAATCGGCATCTTTCGGGCTCTGTCCAAGCACCATGCCGACGGCATCCTAGTGCGAAACCACTCGGGCCTGGCGTTCTTTCGCCAGCAAAGTGTACCGTGCGTGGCCGACTTCTCACTCAACGCGGCTAACGAACTGACGGCCGATTGGCTTAAGCAGCGGGGTGCCGCCCGGCTCACGGCCAGTTACGACCTCAACCGCGATCAATTGCTCGACCTGGTTTCGGCCACGCCGCCTGAGTGGTGGGAGGTGGTCGTCCATCAGCACATGCCCATGTTTCACATGGAGCATTGCGTGTTTTGCGCCGTGCTGTCGCCGGGCACCAACAAGACCAACTGCGGCCGCCCTTGCGACCGCCATCGCGTGGAACTTCGCGATCGGGTGGGGATGGAACATCCGCTCCATGCCGACGTGGGATGCCGCAACACGCTGTTCAACGCCGTGCCGCAAAGCGCGGCCGAGGTGGTCCCCACGTTGTTGGCCCGGGGACTGCGCGATTTTCGCATCGAACTGGTCGACGAAACGCCCGACGCTGTACAACATGTGATCAGCCTGTACCGCGACCTGCTTGCCGGGCAGATCACCGGTAAGGAAGTCTGGACACAGCTAAAGGCCGCCAATCGCGTGGGCGTTACACGCGGTACGCTGGAAGAACGGCGCAATCCCCTGGCGATTCTCTAAGCCAATCCGGCGAGAGCCGGCCCCGCAGATTGTTTCTCCCAGCCGTATACGGCTTGCAGAGCCATGGCACGCGTGCCCTAACCAAATCGTGCGCACGCGCAATCGCGCGGTACTGGTTCACGCGCCTAGCTGGCCCGTTTGCGGCTGGTGCGCTTGTTGCCTCGCGGGTTTTGCTCCTTGGCCTCGATGGCAGTGCTGCGTTTCAAACAGCCGTTCATCTCCAGGAATTCCTGCTGGCAGCGGTGCGGTGTCTGATCACCCGGCGTCACGCGGTACCACGTTCCGTCTGGCTGCAGGATTCGCGCTCGCACGTTATCGCGCAGGTACACCGGCACGATCTCATTGAGGATTTTATGTTTCAGTTCCGGTGCCTCGATCGGAAACATCACTTCCACGCGGCGGTACAGGTTGCGCGGCATCAAGTCGGCACTGGCCAGGAAGACCTTGGCTTCCTCCGGCGGATTGAACACGTAGATCCGGCTGTGCTCCAAAAACCGGTCCACGATACTCCGCACGCGGATATTCTCGGAGATGCCTGGCAGCCCCGGTCGCAGGCCGCAGATACCGCGCACGACCAGATCGATCGGAACTCCGGCTTGGCTGGCGCGGTACAGAGCCTCAATGATGCGATGATCGACCAGTGAGTTCAGCTTGGCAAAGATCCAGCTTGGCTTGCCTTGCCGGGCGCGTTCTGCCTGTTCCTCGATCAATTCCACCGTTCGGCGAAACAGATCTTGCGGGGCCACGATCAACTTGCGCCAGCGGTGCCCTTGCGAATAGCCGGTCAGCAGGTTGAACAGGGCAGAAACGTCGTCAGAGATCGCTTCGTCCACCGTGAACAGGCCCAGGTCGGTGTAAACCGTTGCCGTGGACGGGTTGTAGTTGCCCGTTCCCAGGTGGACGTATCTCCGTAGGGTGTCGCCTTCCTGGCGGACGACCATCGACAGCTTGCAGTGGGTCTTCATGTCCATGAAGCCGAATACCACATGTACGCCTGCCCGCTCCATCTGCCGCGCCCAATTGACGTTGGCCTCTTCGTCGAACCGGGCTTGCAGTTCCACCAGGGCCGTGACGTGTTTGCCGTTTTCAGCGGCCTGAATCAGCGCCTTGGTAATGGGCGAATCGGAACCAGTCCGGTAAAGCGTCTGCTTGATGGCCAAGACGTTGGGATCGGTCGCTGCCCGAGCGACAAACTCCACCACGGGTGCAAACGAATCGTACGGATGATGCAGCAAGATGTCTCTTTGCCGGATGGCTGCATACAGGTCTTCGTCGCGGCGGCCACGCGTCGTCAGTGGCCGGGGAATGAACGGCTCGTCGCGCAGGTGCGCGTATCCCGGCACCTTGACCAGTTCCCAGAGTCCCGTCAGGTCGAGGGGGCCGTCGATCCGATAGATTTCGTCGTAATCGGAGGTCCGCGTCGGTTCGCGCAACTCTTCGCTGGCGACAATGGTACCAATCAGTTCTTCGTGCGCGTTGGCCGAGACCTCCAGGCGGACGGCCTCGCCGCGGGCACGCGCCTTCAGGCGTTCCTCGATCAGCCGCAGCATATCGTCGGATTCCTGCTCCAGCAGGTTCAGATCGCTATCGCGGGTGATGCGGAAGGCCGTGGT
>CAZEEG010000134.1:0-15125 GCA_964511065.1 uncultured Pirellulales bacterium
CGGCAAATGGATGAGCCAACTGGCCCTGGACCTGGGCGTGCCCAGCACCCTGGTTACCGAGGCCGTGTTTGCCCGCTCGCTCTCGGAGATGAAAGATGCGCGCGTTCGGGCCAGCAAGGTGCTGCACGGTCCCGACGGCGAGTACGAAGGCGACCCGAAGCGCTTCATCGAGCAGGTGCGGCAGGCGCTGTACGCCTCGAAGATTTGCAGCTACGCCCAGGGTTTTGTGCAGTTGGAAGCCGCGGCCAAGGAGCACGACTGGCCGCTGAAGTACGGCGATATCGCCCTGCTGTGGCGGGGCGGTTGCATCATCCGGGCCCAGTTTCTCGATCGCATCAAAGAAGCGTTCGATGCCGATTCCGAATTGGAAAACCTGCTGCTGGCCCCCTACTTCACCAAGGCTGTCGCCAACGCGCAGCCGGCCTGGCGGCACGTGATCACCGCGGCGATCAACCTGGGAGTGCCGGTTCCCGCCTTCACCACTGCCCTGACCTACTACGACGGCTATCGCCACCAGCGGCTACCGGCCAATTTGCTCCAGGCCCAGCGCGACTATTTCGGCGCGCATACCTACGAACGCGTGGACAAGGCCGGATCGTTCCACACCGACTGGATCGCCAAGCGGCGAACGCCCAAAGACTGATGCCGCAACTGGTACGCCCAGACGGCGTTTTACCCGTCGCGCGCCCACACCGGCGGCTGGCACGTTGCGCTTGGCCCTGCGCCGCTGCAAATGACGCTGCCGAATCGCGCCGGCCCCTGAGGCCGTTTGCACCGGCGACCGCCGGAAGGCCGCTCTCGTTCTTACTCACCAAGTCGTTCCGCTTGCCCCCCCGTTGAGGCCGTTCCCTGATGAGTGCTGATTACCTTCGCCAGTTGTTTGGCCTGGACGGAAAAACCGCGGTCGTGATCGGCGGAACAGGCGTGTTGGGCGGAGCGCTGGCCGAAGGCATCGCCCAGGCCGGCGCATTCACCATCGTCGCTGGCCGTTCCGCGGAGCGGGGAGGGCAGCGGGTTGAAGCGATCGAGGCGCTGGGAGCCGAAGCCGCCTATTTGCCGGTCGATGTGTCCCAGCGGCAGTCGATCGAGCAACTCCTGGCTGCGGCGGTCGAGCAGCGGGGCAAGGTCGATTTCCTCATCAACGGCGCCGGCGTCAATTCAGCCAGCAGCTATTTCGACGTGACCGACGAGGACTGGGACCGTGTCATCCAAAGCAACCTGACCGCGGTCCATTGGGGCTGCCAGATCTTCGGCCGGCACATGGCCGAGAACGGTGGCGGCTCCATCATCAATATCGCCAGCGTGACCAGCCATCTGCCGCTGTCGCGGGTGTTCGCGTACTCGGCCTCTAAAGCGGCCGTCGAAAATCTCACCAAGAACGTGGCCCGCGAGTTGGCTCCGCACGGCGTGCGGGTAAATGCCTTGTGCCCTGGTTTCTTCCCGGCCGAGCAGAACCGCAAGATTCTCGATCCCGAGCGTGTGGCCGCCATCATGGCCCAAACGCCGATGGCCCGATTCGGCGAACCGCACGAACTGGTGGGGGCGACCATTCTGATGCTCGCGCCGGTGGCCGGCAGTTTCATCACCGGCGCCAGTTACTACGTGGACGGCGGCTTTACCGGCATGCGGTTTTGAATTCCCCCCGCCCGCCGGGCATAATGGCGCACAGCGACGTAAGGCCCGCTCATGCGGACTTCGAACGGTAGGGCCGGTTCCACCGGCCGGGCCTTATGATGCACAGGTCGATGCCGGCTCTCGGCATACCGCTGGCCTGGCTCCGGGGGGCGGGAACATGCAACCGTCGGCGAATCCATATCAGGCGCCGCAGCAACCAGGCGGTGAGCCATCTCAAACTGGGACTTCCCTTGCGCGCTCGATCAGTTGGCGCCGCGGCATCGTCGCTGCAATCCTGGCCGGTACGCTCGCGGCGGTCGGGACGTGGGCCGGGGGGGAGTACCGCGGTGAACGACTTGCCTGGCAGACGAAATTGGGACGCCGTGGATTTCTCTGAGGTAACGCGGCAGTTCGCCGGGGCGTGCTATGCCATGTTCTGGTTGTTCGCAATGGCGGCCCTGGTCACCTACACGCCGGCAACGCGGCAGGAAATGATCCGTTCGTTGCGGCGCGTCGGCACGTACGGATTACTGGCCATCTTACTGTTTTTTGTATTCAGTCCGTTGTTTCCGTCTCGCCAGCGACGAGAATCGCCCGACCTGAGAAAGCTATTGCTTGGCACTTCGGCATTCGCAGCGGTGATGGTGTTCGGCGGTGTCCGAGCCACGTGCAGGCAGATTCGCCACGACCGTGCAGCAATTGAACGAGGACGTGTCAGCCATGCCGGCATGTGAACTGGCTTAGCGCCGAAAGACGCGAACATCTGGCTAAATTCCTTAGAATCAAGACCGTGAAACCACCGGCCAACCCTTACCAGTCGCCGCAGTTTCCGTCCGAACCGCCAGTCACGGTTCCGGTTCGGCCGCGGATCAGTTGGCGCCGCGGCGTGTTGTTCGCCATCGCGGGCGGTTGCTACGGCTTCTATATTCCACTGATGGCGGTTCTCGGGATCGGCTGGTTGATGGGCATTCCCGTCGGGCGCAATCCCTTTCGGAATTTCTGGGGTGAAATCCTCGCCGGCCCCGACGCATATTTTGCCTGCTCGGCACTCGGCGCGTTTGCGGCCCTCTTGAATTTCACCCCGGCCCGCCGGATCGGCATGATTTCGGCGCTCCGCCAGGTCGGGGCCTATGCCATGCTCGGCCTGCTGCTGGGCGTGGTGCTCTTTGCGATGCTGCCCGGCACGCCCACCTATGCGTACAGCCCGTATCGGCCGCACGTCCTGGCCGTGATCCTGTTGACGATTGCCGGGGGTGGCATCTACCTGACCGTGCAGAGGGTGATCCGCGAGCGGAGCGAACCGCTGGGGCCGCTCAATGTGAGCGGGCCATAAAGCACGCGCCGGATGGAAGAAGTCCCCGCAGCCGCGCCGGCCGCCGTGGTTACCTGCTACCGCAGGCAGGGATTGATGCCCGAGGATGCTCCCTGCAATCCGCACCAAGGGCATTGCCCAGGATCGGCGACTTCGGTTGCGGCCGGATCGTCGGACCGGCAGGCTTGCGTGGCGCGGTATCCGCAGTCAGGGCACTTCAGTTCCCAGGAGTCGATCCGCATGGCATCCCGCTGGAACAGGTTGTACCGGCATTGCAGCGGGCAGGGCCGGCCCTGCTCCGCGTTGGTGCCGCGGCAGCCATCGGGTGGAATCGTCGGTGGCATGTTCGTGCTGGAAACGGTTCGAGGTGGTCGCGCCATTGGTCCCGCCTTGGGGCCGATCGGGCGGCGGTGCGCATGGCGGCAATTGGGGCTTACGACGCCTTGCGGCGACTGGTTCCGCCCGCCTTGCGACTGGTCCCACTTGGCTTGCGGGCATCGACGCGGGCCGCGTAGCGCAACGACCGGGGGCGCAAGCGGCGAAATGCCACCAGCATTTGCCGGGCATCGGTATAGCGGCGGCGGGAGTCAACCTCCGTGGCCTTGCGAAGGAACTCGATCAGGTCTGGGTGCAGACGCCGGCGGCGGCGGCTAAGCCCCGGCGGCGGCCAGCGGTAGGGCCACTCGGGCAGGCTGCCAATCAGCATCCGGCACAGGATCAGGCCCAGGGAAAACACATCGGACTTGAACGAAGGGCGGCCCATCGCCTGTTCCGGGGCGATATATCCCACGGTACCCGAACCCGACGCCCGAAGCGTCCGCAGGGCGACTTTGGCGATGCCGAAGTCGGTAAGCCGGGCCTTACCGCCGGGGAACAAGATCACGTTCTCCGGCTTGATGTCGCAATGGATGATCCGCTGCTCGTGAGCGTACGCCACGGCATCCAGAACCTGATCGGCCAGTTCAAAGGCGTTCCGGAGTGAAATCCGCCGGGCCAGGCGGTCTGCCAGGGTTTCGACGCCCAGCGGGAAGACGATCACAAAAATGCCGTCGATAAAGGTGGCATTCTTGAGCGGCAGGATATTGGGATGGTCCAGCCGGGCCGCTAGCCGCACCTCGCGGCGAAAGTCGTCGAGCAACTGTTCCGACGAGAAGTTGCCGTGGGGAATCTTCAGCGCAACTCGAATGCCCTCGATCGTATCGTAGGCCTGAAAGACCGTGGCAAAGGGGCTTTCAGCCAGACGCCGTTCGATGCGGTATTTCCCCAGCCTTGTACGTGCCCGAAGCAATGCAACGCTTTTGACGTGAGACGAAGCGACCAACCCTTTGCTCCTATTGTATTCACGCGCGTCTGCGGCCCCAGGGGCCAGTCGCGGTTTTTCAGCTCACACCGGAAGTATCGGTTACGCGGCGGGCCGTGTTCCGCCGAAAATGTCGCCGCACACGCTTTCCCACCCGCTGCGCGGCAAGCTGTACCGGCGCGGCCCTGTCGGCTGGCAACCGGATTAACATGGCTTTCGAAGTTCGGCCCCGCGGGGCGAAACCGAGGCCAGTATCGACTGAGCCTCCAAAGCCCCCCCGGACGGCTCATGACGCGGAAATGAGTATGGCCGACTGGCCTAAATGATTTATGTGTAATGGTTTGCGGTGGCTTATCGCTGGCCGTTCGTGTGGGGGCTGCCGCTAGCCTAAGCCTTTGAGGAAGTCGTTCAGCGCGTCGTCATCGGTTGAGACGGGTTTGGACGGCGGGCCGTCGGCATGAAACGCAGGCGGACTCGCGGCCGGCTTCTGACTTGCCTGCTTGGAACCCTCGGGCGGATTGCCGCTCCCGGAACCTGGCGATGGGGTCGGCTCGCGGGGCGGCTTGCCACCTGGCGCGTCGCCACTGCCTGGTTCACTGAGATTGTCCCCTTCATGGGCGGCGACCTCCGCTTCGTCCTCTTCCTCGTATTCGTCTTCATACTCATCATATTCGCCGTCATCTTCTTCGCCGTCTACATATTCATACTCATATTCGTATTCATATTCATCATCTTCGTATTCGTCCCCCACGTATTCGTATTCGTCATCATCATATTCTTTGTCGAATGCTTCGCCGCTTTCGTTCGATGCGCCCTGGGACTCGTGAGCACGCTCGCCGCCGGCCGCTGCAGGTTCTGCCTGCGGCGGTCCTGTCTCCTGCGGGCTTACCGTGACCGATTCGGCGGAAGGGACGGTTTCTTCGGCCTCGGCCGCCATCAGCAGCCAGTCGGGGTTTTCCAGCCGCCGTTGCCATTCCAGCAAGTCGGCTTCCGTGAGACCACTGAAACGTTCAATCTCAAGCGCTGCGCTGCGATCCACCGTGGGCAGCCGCGCTTCGACCAGTAATCGGCCATTGGGCTGGTAGCGGAACGCCACCTCCACCGGAGTTCCCTTGGGCAGACCCGGCGGCAGGTCGCGCACCACGCATTTGCCGATCTGGGTTGCGTGTTGTCCGCTGGAGTCGCCGCCTTCCACCACCTTGACGGCCACGTTGGGTTGATTGTCCTGGTAGGTCTTGAACTTCTTGCGCTGCGAAGCCGGCAAGGGAGTATTGCGGGGAATCAGCACGCGATTTCGCGGCCGGCCGGTATCGGGCTCGATTCCCAGTACGCCCAAATTGTGCGAGTTGACATTCACCACCGAGAGCGGGGGCCGCTGCCCCGCCGCCAGGCGGCTCAACATGCCAGCGTAGATGGCCGCACCGTGTGCCACGGCCTCGTCGGGCGAGATGGAGCGGTCCGGCTTGATCCCCGACTCGCGCTCCAGCATGGCATGAACCATGGGCATGCGGGTACTGCCACCCACCAGCAAAATCCGCGTGAGCTCGCTCCATGGCATGCCTGCTTCCTGCAGCACCTTGGCGGTGGTAAACCGGGTGCGGTCGAGCAGGCCCGCCGTGGCGGCTTCGAACTGGGCGCGGCTCACTCGGAATCGCCCGCGGTGGCCGCCGTATTCCAGCGGCACCGTCACCTCAGTCCGTTGCGAGAGCGAGCGTTTGGCATCCTCGGCTTCCTGCATCAGGCGCCCCAGAGCGACCGGATCCTCGCGCGGATCGAGTTGAAACTGCTGCACGAACTGCTCGGCCACCAGGTCGGCCAGGGCGCGGTCCCAATCGACACCTCCCAGGTACACGTCGCCCGCCGTGGCCACGGCTTCAAACTGCGTGCCCTGGATGCGCATGACGGTGACGTCCAGCGTGCCGCCGCCCAGGTCGTACACGAGGACGCGCTCGGGCTGAAGCGCGGCGCCCTTGGGCGAGAGAAATCCGCGGTGGACGCCAAAGGCAATGGCAGCCGCCGTCGGCTCGTTGATGATGTCGAGAACATCCAGGCCGGCCAGGCGCCCGGCGTCCTGCGTGGCCTTGCGGCGCGGTTCGTTGAAAAACGCCGGAACGGTAACCACGGCTTGCGACACGTCGCCCAACACCAGCGAAGCGTCCTCGCGGAGCTTGCGCAGCACGAACGATTGGACGACCTCCGGCGGCAAACGGTGGCCGCGGATCGGCTTGGAATATGCCGCCTCGCCCATCTCACGCTTGGCATACGCGGCGACAATCTCCGGTTCCAATGCGGCCGCCTTCAAGGCCTCTTTGCCCACGACGATGCCGGCCGAATCAAACAGGACCACGCTGGGCGTGGTCAGGTCGCCCTCGGCGTTGTGAATGGTGACGGGCTTGCCATCTTCGTCGAGATGGGCGACGACTGAGTTTACCGTTCCCAGGTCGATGCCGATGATGGGCACGTGAGCAGATCCTTGCGAGGTAGCGGTTGGGGAGCCAACGGCGACGTGCTGCCGGGACCTTGGAACCGCGAAGGAAGCCATTCCCTTCAGCCGCTGTGCCTGGTCGAGGTTCCGCCCGACACAAGCGGGCCGCTGCGGTCCGCGAGTCCCACCTGCGTTCACGATAACCCTGGCGGTGGCCCCGAACAATATTTGGTTCCGCCAGTGCCCAGCGCGGCGCAACGGTTGCCGGTCGCGAATCAACGACGCCGGGGAGAACGCGATCGGTGATGGATGCCGGCTGCCCCTAAGCCAACACGGTGGTGATGGGCTGGCTACCCTCGGGTGCCAGGGGGACCGGCCGCGCGCCGACCACGTAATACTGGTGCGGGTCGATGCCCATCGCCTGGTAGATGGTGGCTAAGATATCGCCGGGGCCGGCCTTGCCGTCGATCACTTCCTTGCCGTCCGGATCGGTCTTGCCGTGGACCGTGCCCCCACGGACGCCGTAACCGGCAAGCGAAAACGACCAGGCCGAGGCGAAATGGTCGCGGCCCACGTTCTTGTTGATGGTTGGCGTACGGCCAAACTCGCTGAGCGTGACGACCAGCGTATCGTCCAGAAGGCCCCGCTCGGCCAAGTCGGCCAGCAGAACGCTGTATACGTGGTCGAATTCCGTGACCAGTTCGCGGTGGCTTTCGAAGTTATCGTGGTGGCTGTCCCACCACGCCCGGGCCACCTTCACCATCGGCACGCCAGCCTCCAGCAGCCGCCGGGCGACCAGGGCCTGCTGCCCGAACTCGGTGGAGCCATAGCGGTCGCGGATTTGGGCCGGTTCCTGCTCGAGGTCGAACAGGGCGTCGCTGGCCATCAGGCCGCGCACCCGGGCGTAGGCGCTGTTGTACCCTCGCACCGGTTCGGAAGGCCGCGAGCGCTGGAATTCGGCGGTCAGGTACTCGCGGAGGTGTTCCCGGGCGATGTGGCGATTGTGGTCGAGGCCCTCGGGCGGCGTGATGTTGGCGGGTTTGAGGCCGTCGCGCAGATGCATGGCGGTGTAGCTGCCGCCGAGAAAACCAGGGTTGGGTGCGCGGTGTCCTTCGGTGGCCAGGTAGAGCGAAACGTAGTCGGGCACCCGGCTATCGCGCTGCGACAGTTCCTTGCTGATGACGGTCCCCCAGTCCGGATACACCAGGCCGGGCTCGCGGCCGCGGCCGGTGTCGATCAACTCAGCAGCTTGTGCGTGGGCGCCCACTCGGGTATCGAGCGACCGCACAATCGCGATCCGGTCCATCAGTGCCGCGGTCTTGGGCATCAACTCGCACAGTTGCACGCCTGGGACAGCCGTGGGAATGGCAAGGAAGGGGCCGCCCGTCGGCCGGCGCGGCTTGGGATCGAACGTCTCCAATTGGCTGGAGCCGCCAGCCAACCAGATCAGAAGCACCCGCTTGCCGCGGCGGCGCAGGTCGTCGGCCCAGAGGGGGCTATAACCAGCGGCCAACCCTCCCAGGCTCACGCTGCTGGCTACGGCCAGGCTGCGCTGCAAGAAGGAACGGCGACTGTGCCCGCCGCACGGCGACTTGCTCAGGTTGCTACCGCCGATCCCTGGGCGTGAAGTGGCAGCCATTTCGGCGTCCTTTGCATTGGGATGTTTGGGAAACGGTTTGGTCAGATTTTGCCGGCCGCTGCCCCAGGGATGATATTCGCTTCGCATCGCCGGGGTGGAGGCAGCTTGCGATCGTCGGCCGCCGGCCTGTCGCGATTCACCAGTTGAAACGGAACTCCGCGCTGGTTAGCAGTGCCCAGACCATGTCGCGCACGCCGGCTTCCAGGTTCGGAGCCGACTTGAGGAACGATGTCAGCCGCTGTTGTTCTTCCGCCTTTGCTGGCCGCGAAAGGATATTCCACATGGCCGCATCCACGATCGCCTCTGGCGAGGGCAGCTCCAGCAGTCGGGCCGTGAGATTGCCGTTGCTGGGGGCCGTCACTTGGTAGACCTCGCCATGATTCGACATGAACAGGGCCTCGGACACGCTGCTCTGGTATTCAGGCCCGGCCGGGTCCAGATAGCGCGCGATGGATGCGACCGATTTCTCCAACTGCAGGTACTGTTCGAGCCGCTTGGAAGTGGCATCCCCGGTTCCGTAACGGCCATCGCCCAGGGCCAGGCGCAGCGAAAGCGCATACTGTTCGGGAGTTAGCGGCCGCACTGCGGCCAGGGCGAAATGCTCGGACGAAGGCGGCGGGGTTTCCCGGTTCCACAGACTGCTGCGGCCGTAGACCTCGCTCAGCACGATCGCCGCTACCAACCGCTGGAGATCGTAGTCGTGGGCGGCGAAATCGTCGGCCAGCCAGTCGAGCAGGCCCGGTACCGAAGGCGAATTGGCCGAGTGAAGTTGATCGACCGGTTCAACCAACCCTTGCCCCAAGAAGTAGGCCCAAAGTTGGTTGACTGCCGCCCGGCTAAAGTACACGCGCTGCTCCAGGGCGGTTTCTACCAGAGCCTGCCTCGCGCTGAACGAGCTCTCCTTTGCCTCCGCCTCGTCGATCACCGTGCCCGAGAGAAACATCAATTCGGCCGTGTGCTGTTTGCCGTCGACATCGACATACTGGACTTGGGCCGAGTTCTTCTCGCCGGGCAGCTTGGTTTTCTTGTCCTCGATGGTTCGGGCGAAGAACGATTGGAGCCCGTAAAAGTGAGCCTGTTTCCAGTCGGCCACCAGCGGGTGATCGTGGCACTTGGCGCAACTGACGTTGATGCCGAAGAAGGCCGTCGAGGTGTCGTTGGTCAGATCGTCCAAGCTGCGGATTCGCCTGGCAAGAAAATTGGCCGCGCCGCGGTCGGTGGGCTTTTCCCAAGGGCCGATCAGCACGCGGCGGAAGATGTCGTCCCAACCGCGGTTCTCGCGCACGCTTTCGCGAACAAACGCCAAGAAGGCGGCATCGCCGGCATGCTTGGATTGGATCATCCCATCAAGCACACGGCCCAAGTGCATGGGGTATTCCGGCGCCGCAAGGTATGCCGCAACCAGGGCCGCTCGCTTGTCGGATCGCCGGTCGTTGGCGAAAGCCTGGGCTTCCTCGGCCGTGGGGATGCGCCCCAGCAAATCGAGCGACACCCGGCGCAGAAACTCCAAATCCCCGGCGGGCTCGGCCGGCACCATTCCAACTTGCCGATGGTGGTCGGCCAGGCGGCGGTCGATTTCATTGGCCAGTTGCACGGCCCCGGCCGGCAAACCGTCGTCGGGGATAACAGCCTCGATCTCCGGCGCTTCAACGGGCGCCTCCTCGGCCGGCGGCGCTGCGACCGGAGCCTCGGCAAGAGCGACTTGCCTGGTGGTCATCGACCACGGTAGGGCAAGCCATATCGCCAGTGCGACAACGGCGGCTGTTGGTCGGCGCATGATGGCGAACCCCCGAGGGTTGAAAGCTGGATTCCGCACACTCATTCATCGGAGGATTTTAATGGGTTTTGGCGCACGTTGTCAAAATTCCTGGCCAGCGGCTAATCCCGCGGCGCTGCGGATTGGATTGCTGTCATGCTGGCGATGGCACTGACGGAAGCCGGCCGCTCCCTGAATCGGCATGGCCGGTACAGGCTCGCATTGCCGGGCAACCTGGTTTTGGCTACTGTACCGCCCGGCTTCGCCCTGCCATTCCAACGCCAACGTCACGGAGGATCGCCATGGAAACCGCTACAAAATCGCCGGAAGTCACCATTCCCGGCAACGGTTCAAACGGATCGCACCAGCGGCCCCGGATGGACATCGACGACTCGGCCACGGTGGCGACCTACGCCAACTTCTGCCGGGTGACGGGTACGCCGGAGGAAGTGCTGCTGGATTTCGGCCTGAACGCGCAGCCCTTTGGCCAGAATGCCAACCCGATCAAGATCAGCCAGCGTCTGGTGGTCAACTACTACACGGCCAAGCGGATGCTGGCGGCGCTTCAACTCACGATCCAGCGCCATGAAGCGGCCTTCGGCACGCTTGAAACCGACGTGCAGAAGCGCGTCCGCCCCGCCGCCGCCGAGGCGCGCAGCTAGCAACGGAATCGCCTGACGGCCCCACGCGCCGGCCACGACTTTGCTTCTGTTGGCCAGGTCAGATCTGCCCGGTCATCGCGGTTGGCCTGGCCGGACTGATTCAGCATTGCATATCCACCTTCAAAGCCGCTGGCTCTGCTGGCGGCTTTATGTTTTGATAGCCGGAGTTCTGATCTTCTTCCGGTACCCGAGCCAGTGCGATGCCAAACCACAATACGGTTGCCGGGCAATTGGTTCGATTCTTGGCCGGCCGCGGCGTCGAGCGGTTGTTCTCGCTCTCAGGCAACCAGATTCTCTCAGTCTACGATGCTTGCCTCGAACAGGGACTGGAGATCATTCATGTTCGTCACGAGGCGGCCGCCGTCCACATGGCCGACGCCTGGGGCCGATTGACCGGTATGCCTGGCGTGGCGCTGCTCACCGCGGGTCCCGGCCATGCGAACGGGCTCTCGGCGTTGTATGTTGCCCGGGAAGCGGAATCCCCGCTGCTGCTGCTCAGTGGGGCTTGCCCTGCCGCAACGGCCCCGCGCGGCGGATTCCAGGCAATGCCGCAGGAAGCGCTGGCTGCGCCGGTTTGCAAGGCCGCCGCGACCTTGGCCAATCCCAGCGAGTTGGAACCGCTCTTGGACTGGGCCTGGGAAACCGCGATCGCCGGCCGATCCGGTCCAGTGGCCGTAACGCTGCCGGGCGATCTGCTCGAGGCGTTGCCGGTGCTGCAGCACGGCGCTGCTCCGTTCATCCCAACGGAGCCATTGCCAGCCGCGCCAGAAACCGTTGAGCCGCTGCGGCAGTATTTGGCGCCGGCACGCCGCCCGCTGATGTTGGCGGGACCAGCCTTTTGCCGCGGCCACAGGGCAGCAGCACTGGAGCTGTTTTCCCGGGCCGCAGGTATTCCCGCCATCGCCACGGAAAGCCCTCGCGGTATCAATGATCCGCACCTGGGCTGCCTGGCCGAGGTTCTTGCCCAAGCCGACTTGGTGCTGTTGTTGGCCAAGAAACTCGACTGGAGTCTGAAGTTCGGCCAGCCACCGACCTTTGCCACCGAGTGCACGTTCATCCAGGTCGATTCCGAGGGCCACGTAATCGAACAGGGGCGCGCGAACCGCGGGCAAAGCGCAAACCTGCTGAGCGTTCGGTGCGATCCGCTCGAACTGCTGGCCGCATTGCAAGAACACGGCCAGCCACTTGTGCCGCGAATCGAGGCTGGGTGGCCCGAGTTGGTTGCCGAGGCACTTTGCTGGCGGCCCCGCGATTGGACATTGGATGCCGCGCCACACCCCACCTCGCCATACCGGACCGTGGCGGATTCGCCAGGGCGGATTCATCCAGTGGATGTTTGTCTTACGCTCCGCGAGTGGCTGCGTCCGGACGATATCTTCATCTCCGATGGAGGCGAGTTCGGCCAATGGGCCCAGGCCGTGCTGCACACCAGGAGGCGGCTGATCAATGGCCCGTCGGGTTCGATTGGCGGTTCCCTTGCTTTCGCCCTGGCGGCCCGGTTGGCCGATTCCCAGGCACGCGTGGTGGTCACGCTGGGCGACGGCACGTTTGGCTTTCATGCGATGGAGTTTGATACGGCGGTGCGCTATCGCCTGCCGTTTGTTGCCGTGGTGGGCAACGACGCCCGCTGGAATGCCGAAAGCCAGCTTCAAGCCAAAGCCTATGGGTCAGATCGGCAGTATGGTTGCGATCTGCTGCCGACGCGATACGATCGACTCGTCGCGGCACTGGGAGGGCACGGCGAACACGTGACGCACCTGGCCCAACTGCCTCAGGCGCTGGAGCGCGCGTTTGCTTCCAACCTGCCAGCGTGCGTGAACGTGGATATTCTGCCGGCTGCCGCGCCGGTGTTTCGCCGGTCTTAAGGGCGGGTGACCTCGGCATGGCTCCCCGGCCCGTTCGACCATTCACCACTCACGGCAACTCACTGCTCACTGCTAAAGGCGCCATCTATGATTCGGATTGGCATTGTCGGTTGTGGCCGCATCCTGGCGGCCCACTTGCGAGGCTACCGCCTGCTGCGCGAGGCGGGCGTGGACGACTTCCGGATCACGGCCCTGTGTGCGCGGAAAGAAAGCGACGCGCTCATGTACATTCGCCGCGGCGAAGGACCGCCCCAGCGACCGGCGGTGAGCGACATACCCGGCGATCCGCTGGCGATCGGCGATGAGTACCTTTCGGACATGCAAGACGATGTGGAGGTGCAGGTCTACACCGATTACCGGCAGATGATTGCCGAGGGCCCCATCGACGCCGTCAACGATTACACCACGCATGCCCTGCATCACCAGGTGGCGGCCGAAGCGTTCGCCCACGGCAAGCACCTGCTAACACAAAAGCCGCTGGCGGTTACCGTGGCTGCCGCCCGGCAAATGTGCGAGCAGGCCGAAGCGCGCGGGCTGACCTTCGGCGTGTTTGAGAATTTCCGCAACAGCCCGATCACGCGGCAGCTCCACTGGGCGTTTAATGGCGGGCCGGGCGGGAAGTTGCAGATGGTGCTCTTGGCGTTCGCCGGCGTCTGGTGGGCTCCCAACCGGATCGTGGCCGAAACCCCGTGGCGCCACCGGCTGATCGAGGCCGGCGGGATCGCCCTGGACCTGGGTGTGCATTTCTTCGACCAGATTCGCTACGTGGCGGGCGAGATTCAAAGCGTAACCGCCCAAACGGCCGTGGTGGAACCGCAGCGGGTCACCATCGACCGCCAAACGGGTCAGATCACCGAGACCATCGACTGCGATGCCGACGACACATTCCAGGCCGGCATCGTCACCCAGCACGGAACCTTTGGCAATCTGTTTG
This sequence comes from uncultured Pirellulales bacterium, assembly GCA_964511065.1. Lineage (GTDB taxonomy): Bacteria > Planctomycetota > Planctomycetia > Pirellulales > S012-138 > CALBRZ01. Next base: position 13,508 of record CAZEEG010000134.1, read on the forward strand.
CCACTTGGGCAGGGCAAGGCGCGGCCACCAAGATCGGGCATGGCACGGTGTATTACGGCAGCGGCGGCCGCATCACAGGGCCGGATTTTACCGCTGCCGATGGCACCGGGTATCAACTGCCCGACCTGTACCAGCAGCAGGTGCCCGCGGCCGAACGGGAAAAGGTGTTCCCCTTGGGGCTCGATAACAGCTTTGCCTTGAACCAATACGACTGGCTGCAAGCCATTCGCGAGCGGCGCGAACCGGAAACCAGCGGTTGGGAAGGTCTGCGCGACATGGCTGCGGCGTATGCCATCCTCGAATCGGCCCATGCCGGTCGCAAGGTCGAAGTGGCCGAAGTCTTGGAAGGCGCCCTGTGCGAATACCAGCGGCCCATTAACGAGGCCTTTGGGATCAAGACTCCGTAGGTTCGGCCGCCGCGGCAAGAGAGACGGTGCCGCTGGCGCACGTGGCACTTACGGCATAGACCTTCGTCGCCGGTCTGCACTCATCCGCCCCCCCTCAAAGGGGCCGGTCAGCCGAGCCCACGGAATGGGTTCGCTTTTCTGGCTGGCCGCCTTTTCCTGCCGAGGCGACTGGCAGCTTCCCGGGTTGCACCAGTTTTACCGCAGACAGGTACGGCTTCTGCCGGGATAGCACCACTGGGCGGCGACCATTTGCTTGACCGGCTCTCGCGGTGCGGCTACCGTGCGTTGGTGCCCTGCCGCCCGGCGATGCCGCGCTGCGAACCCCTTGGGCGGTTCCGCTTGGCCTTCTCCGGTGATCGCCTCCAATCGTTCCCACCCCCCCGCGAAGGATGCTTCATGTCCAAGCTGTCTTTCGTCGCCATGTGCGGATCGCTGCGCCCGTTTGGGTGTCGTGCGGCCGTACCGGTCCTGTTGTTTGCGTCGCTGCTGTTGATTGGTGTGCCGGCTGCGGCAGCACAAGATGTTGCTGACGAAGCGCCGGTGGCCGCGCCGCCAGTTGAGACTTCCCCGCCGCAGGCCTCAAAGTCGGAATCGCCTCAACCCGAGCAGCCAAGCGAACCCAAGGAAAGCAGCGATTCCAGGGAAGACGACCCGGCTGCCGGCCACAGCGCCCATGGGGAGGTGTTTAACGAAGGCCCGCGCCAAAAGGCCTACTTGATGGGCGGCACGGGTGACGTTCACTTTGAAATCACCACCAAGGACCCGCAGGTTCAGCATCTGTTCAACCAGGGCATTGGGCAGTTGCACGGCTTCTGGTACTTCGAGGCGGAACGTACCTTCCGCCACGCCGCGGCCATCGATCCCGACTGCGCCATGCTCTACTGGGGCATGGCCATGTCCAATTGGGACAACGCCCGGCGGGCCAAGGGCTTCATCGCCAAGGCCGTAGAGCGGAAAGACAAGGTCAGCCGCCGCGAGCGGCTCTGGATCGAAGGTGCCGCCGCCTTCCAAGAAGGCAAGGGCCAAGCGAAGGACCGTTGGCGGGCGTTCATCCGCAGCCTTGAAGCCATCCAGTATGAATTTCCCAAGGATACCGAGGCCCGGGCGTTCCTCGCCTGGGCCATCTGGCAGGCCGATCGCAAGGGGCTGCCGTTCACCAGTCACCTGGCCGTTGATGCGCTGATTCAAACGGTGCTCGACGAAAACCCGAT
>CAZEEG010000135.1:0-13630 GCA_964511065.1 uncultured Pirellulales bacterium
TCTGTTTGCGGTATCGCCCTGCCGCGCTCAAGGCCCCGCGCCCACCAGGCCCGACGTGGAAATCCAGCAGATATCCGTTGTCGGGACCACTTCACAGGTCAGAATTCGCTACCGGGGCTTTGCGCGATCCGGTGCGACGAGGGTGAAACTGGTCAACATAAAGCCCGACGTCGGAAATGCCGGTGGAAGCCAAGTGATTTCGATTGGGTCACTCGCTCCTGGCCAGTCGATCACCAGCAAATTCCCTCAAGTCTTCCGTAACGGAACGTTGATTGCCCACGTCGATTTCGAGAATCGCGTCGCCGAGAGCGACGAGCGCAACAATCGCGTCACGAAAGTGCTGCGCGACAGCCGCCAGCGGCCCGACCTTAATGTTGCCATCTCCAAAATCGACAAGAACAAGGACTCCGTCTTCGTCTTCGTAACCAACGGTGGCTCGTCCACGTCGCGCACGACCGTCGTGCAACTGTGGGCCTTCGCTGCCGGTTCGCGGGAACTTGCCACACGGACCTTTACGGTCCCTCCAGTCAATGCCGGTGAAGTCAAGCCGGTCAGGGTCACGTTCGGCATGCCCGACGCAACACGGATCGTCATGGCCCGTGTCGATCCGTTCAACCAAATCACTGAACTTAACGAGAATAACAACCAGCACGCGAAGTCGGCCAACTAGCTCGACCAGCAAGAGATGCCACTCGCCGGGCGCGTCCGCTGAAGCGGGCGTAGCCCGGTCGGCGCATGGATCGAGCAACCGATTATGGCGGCGGGGTGGCTCATCAATCGCAACCGCGAACCGATCAAGGACTGAAGCCGCCGGCAAGACCCACGTTACGACTTCGCAAGCCGCTTCAGCCAGAAATCGACTCGGGTAAAGAGTTCCGGCCGGGTGCCTGAATACACGTGATCGGCCCCGGCTACCACATCCACGCGCACCTGGGGGTTGGTCTTGGCCACCACCTCCACGTCGTCGGGCATCCGAGCAAAGGCGGCATGCTGCTGCACCTCGGTGCTGCCGAACGTGAACAGGGTAGGAAGCCGCAACTGCGGGGCCAGGGCCACCACGTTGTAACGCTCCTCCGGCCCATACTTATCGAGATAACCGGCGGCGGTCACCACGTAAGGGATCGGGAATCGTACCTGCATCAATGTATCGGGCTTACCCTGGGCTACGTGGGCCTCGGCCGTGGCGATGGTTTCCAGAAATTCGTCGCGGTGTGGGCCTTCGGCAAAGTGCCGGTAACAAAGCCGGGCGGGCGAAACCGCACACAGCCAGGCCACCTCAGCGGGAATCTGTTGGGAAAACGCATACACGCCCTTGATGGCTCCCAAGCTGTGGCCCAACAAGCCGATCCGCCCAAAGCCGCGACTGCGAAGCAATTCAACCCAAGCATCGAGGTCGTGCGTGCAATCGGCCACCCGCTCAAAGGCGGCCCCCAGCAATCGCGGCCCGGCCGCAGTGCTGGCCGTGTACAGGATATCGTGCCCTCGTGTGTTGGCCAGTAGCGTGGCGACACCCCGGGAAAGAAAGTGTTGTGCCGCGGCGGAGAGTAGCGACGACGCATAAAAATTCGCGCCCGTCCCATGCACCAGCAGCACGGCATCGCAGGCCGGGTGCTCGGCAGGCTCGGCCGGTTGTTGCAGCGCGCCATCAAGCCGGATGCCGTCCGCAGTCGTGGCCTTTACCAATTCCACCAGTTGGCTCATTCTTTTTCCTTCGCTTGGGAGGTTGGCTCGCGCCGGGCGTCGAGCGCTTGGCGCGGTACTGGCCGGCCAGCCCGAGGATGGCTGAACGCAGCCGCAACCAGGCAAAAGATGGTGACGACGGTTGCCAGCGGCCAGGCAAACCGCTCAATGGTCCGGGCGAGCGAAATCAGCAGCAGTTGCCCGCCCGAGTAGGGCACAGTCGGTTCCACGGAATCAGGCATTGGCAGTTGTGCCCGGACCGCAGCAGCCAGCCCTAGCATGGCTGCAATCAGCACGGCGGCCAGAAGCAACGCGAACAAGTAACGCATGGACGGGGCGAGAGGCACCATAGCGGGTGCGGTACGAACGATGGCAGCGGCCGACATGCAGCAGCGCTACTGGCCAGATTTTGTTTCTTTCACTTCGCGCTCGCGCAGCCGGCTAGGACCTTGGCAGCACTCGCACACCTTCAGCTCGTACATGGCGATGGCGCAGATGTCGCACCAGTAATCGAGTTCGAACTTCCTGCCGTCGTGAAGCGTGTAAACCGTAATCACCTGCACAACCGGCAGCCCTTCGTAACGCCGCACCAACAATTCCATTGGCCGGTTGCGAAGCCGGTCGTCCAGCATGAAGCCGCGCCCACGAGCATCCTTGAGCAGAGGGATAATCTGGCCGTCGTCGGTTTCAAGTGCGACCATCGACTCCGCGGCGTCGGCATCCGTAGGGATGCCGTGTCGGCGCTGGATCGCTTCGGCTAACCAGACCACTTTGCCGCGAATCCGCTCGGTATGGTAGTTGGCGGCTTCCTGCGCCGATTCACTTGCAGCGGCCGTTGCAGGGTCTTGGCCCATCACCGTGCAAAGGCTGCCGGTTCCCAGCCATGCCGTAAGGATCAGGGCGGTTTGCCACAGGCGTATCATCCGTTCACCTCCGCGGAATTCGTGGTGGGGGGGCGGGCAGCGTCTATCAAGCAGTGCAGGTCCGGCGAACTTACCGGCGGTCGTGATCCGGCTTCCCCCAGGACGCGGCAACAACAAGAGGCGCGGGACTGCGAGGGTCGCCGCGCCTCTTCAAGTCAAACTGGCTCTTCGGTCGTGGCCACCGCCGCGGCCCCTGGGGGTGGCGGCACGTGCCGAGGGTTATTCTGGCGAGTGCCCTTCAATCACAAACTCAACCGCCAGTGGTTTCGGACCATCGCCGCTGTTGACGGGCAGGTTGACCCTCAAACTCGACAGGTCGCGGCCAGCATCGTGGGAAACCGAGGGCGATTTCTTTTCACCAGCGGCCACCAACATGCTGAGAATGGCCGGGTGCGTTGTTCCAGATACCTCCGTGGCAAGCGTCGACATCTTGAAGGGGTCCATCCGGTCGGGGCTGGTATCCTTCTTGGCGGGCAGCAGCAGCAGGAAGTCGAGCGTGTCCGACGTTCCCACATGGTTGCCGTCGACCGGTTGCTGGCCGTACCGCAACGTGTAAACACCCTTGCGGAACTGCTGGGCCCGGAAATCTTCGTGGCTGGAATGGAACCGCACCACGCCGATCAATTCGCCCGGTTGGAAGGGATACAGCACACTGGCCGTTGCGTTGAAACCGGCCTTCGCCGGGATTTCCTTGCGGAACCAGAATTCCGCCAACGTCTTACTGCCCTTGGTCACTTTCACGCCTTCGTCACCCAGGGCTTGGACAATCTCAGCCGAAAGGGCATCGGCAGGCGGTGCGTTCTTGAGTGTTTCTGCCTTATTGTCTTGCGCTTGGGCCGTGGCCACCACCAATCCAAGCACGGCAAATGTCAGCGTCAGATGTCGCATTCGATGGATTCTCCGCTTCGGGGGGATTGGAACGAGGCAGGCGAAAGGATCGGAGTCTGGCCAGCGAAACCAAGTCAGGCCAAGCCAAAGCCCGGCAGGCGGCAAACTGTCTGCTACACCAGCCATTATAGGCCGCGGGGTCGGCAGGGCGAAAGTATCCACTTGGTCGCTGAAATACCGCCCCCTCAGCGTGCGATCCCGATGCTTTTTGTGGTTGCGCGGCGTGATGGCCAGTGGGGGCGCGGTTCGCGCCCCCCGCCCATCGCTGCTGGTTTGTTCGCCCCGCCGCGGAAAACTCGTGCTACACGCACTTTCCGTACAGGCAGAATCTGACGCCGGCAGATGGGCAAGCCGCGGTAAGGCTGCCGACAAGAGAATTGGTTCGGAATTCGTCGAGACTCGTAACTGAGGATGCTTCGAACGTGTACGCCACCCGACGTGACTCGACCAATCGGCTGTCCACCCTGGCGACCGCCACCCCGCCGCGGCGGTCCAGGCGATCCTTCACCACAACCGGCGTAACGCCGCGGTATATCGTATGGTCCGAAGCGGGCCGCGCCGACGCCCCCAGCCATTGGCGTTTTGTCGTGCAGACAGTGCAGGGACACCCGGTATTGGAAGCGGCCGACTGCGAACCGGGCCTCTGTGGCGAACGCCTCGAACTGCTGGCGGCCGTCCGCGGTTTGGAAGCCCTCGACCGCCCCAGCCAGGTGGTCCTGGTGACGTCGAGCCGTTATGTCCGTCGCGGACTGGCCTTTGGCCTGGAACAGTGGCGGCAAAACGGTTGGCGTTGGGAGTCGTACGGTCAACTGGTGCCCGTCAAGAACGTGGACCTGTGGCAGCGGCTCGATCGGGCCCTGCGGATCCACCAGGTCCAGTCCGGCGGGATGCGCTGGTTACACCGGCCCGATCTCCGGTTCGATCCCCCTCAAAAGCCCCGCCCCACCGACCGCGTTCGCAACGCTTACCGCCGTTTGCGGCAGAGCGTGGGCACGGCCAACGCGACCTACAGCCAGGACGAGCCAGTGGTTACCAGCCTGGCCGAAACGGGTAGCCGCAACCGCGGCGCGGTTCGGCGGAAAAAACTGGGGCGCCCGGGCCACGGAATCCCGGCCCCGCACTGCCGGTTCGGCACCTAACGAAGGCCCCCCGATACGCAGAACACGCACGACTCGCAGAGCCGGGGCAGTAGGGCAAATGGGTCAGCACGGCTTACCAAGTCCGCATTACGCGCGTTCGTAAAGCCAGCACGGTTCACAGAGCCGTTCACTGAGCCGGGGCACGAGTATGGCGAGGGATGCCGTGGCACGAGGGGGGGAAGTACACCCTGCGGGCATGGCGGTTGCAAGGGGCGGTGAAGATTGGCTGCCCCCTGGACCTTGAACGTTCAACTTCACAAAATCGGTAAACTAGGGAGTGTGCAGTGCGCACCACGGTCGATTTGCAGCAGGTCAGCCAACTGGTCTCGGGCAACCATCCCGATCCGTTCCACCTGTTGGGGCCGCACGAAATTAGCGCAGAGAGCGGGCACCGCGCGGTTTCGGTACGCGCTTTTCTGCCTGAAGCGAAACAGGCGTGGGTGAAGGTCCGCGGACTGGAAAGCGCCCGCCCGATGCGCCGCATTCACCCGGCCGGATTTTATGAAGCCATTTGTCCTTACGGCGAGTATTGGCGACCCGGCCATTACGAACTGCACTCCCTCGATGCGCAGGGAACCACCAACGTGATGCACGATCCGTACTCCTTTCCGCCACTGCTCACCGGCTACGACCGCCACCTGCTGGGTGAAGGCAACCACTGGCGCAGCTACGAGCGGCTGGGGGCCCACCTGCGCACCGTCGATGGTATCCACGGCGTGAACTTCGCCGTGTGGGCCCCCAATGCCGATAGCGTCAGCGTGATTGGCGACTTTAACCACTGGGACGGCCGTCGCTGCCAAATGCGCAAGCACCCCGATATCGGCGTCTGGGAGTTGTTCGTGCCCGGCCTGGCCGCCGGCGCCTTGTACAAGTACCGCATCCGCCGCGGTGACGAAGTCTTCGAGAAGTCGGATCCTTACGGTTTTGCGGCTGAAGTGCCCCCGCGAACCGCTTCCATCGTGACCGACCTGGACCAGTACCGCTGGAACGACGGCGTCTGGATGAACAGCCGCGAAGAAATCCAGGCCCTCGACCAGCCGATGTCGGTCTATGAGGTTCACTTGGGCAGTTGGCGGCGGGGCCCCGACAACCGCTGGCTCACCTACCGCGAGTTGGCCGAGCAACTCATCCCTTATGTCAAGGAGATGGGCTACACGCACATTGAACTGCTGCCCGTCAGCGAACACCCGCTCAGCGCCAGTTGGGGCTACCAAAACGTGGGGTACTACGCCATTACCTCACGGTACGGCTCTCCTCAAGACTTCATGTACTTTGTCGATTGCTGCCATCAGGCGGGGATCGGGGTGCTGGTGGATTGGGTTCCGGCGCACTTTCCCCGCGATGGCCACGGCCTGGCCCGCTTCGATGGCACCTGCCTGTACGAGCATGCCGATCCGCGGCAAGGCGAACACCGCGATTGGGGCACGCTAATCTTCAACTACGGCCGCAACGAGGTCCGCAACTTCCTCATCTCCAATGCCCTGTTCCTGCTCGACAGGTACCACATCGACGGCCTCCGCGTCGATGCCGTGGCCTCAATGCTGTACCTGGATTACAGCCGCGAGGCGAACGATTGGATTCCCAACATCTACGGTGGCCGCGAGAACCTCGAAGCTATCTCCTTCCTCAAGACACTCAACGAACAGGTCCACCTGCAATACCCAGGTACCCTCACCGTTGCCGAAGAATCCACCGCCTGGCCGGGGGTTTCGCGGCCGACCTACCTGGGCGGGTTGGGCTTCACGCTGAAGTGGAACATGGGCTGGATGAACGACACGCTCCGCTACATGCGGCACGATCCCATCCACCGCCGCTACCATCACGACGAACTGACCTTCAGCTTGATCTACGCCTTCCACGAAAACTTCGTCCTGCCGCTCTCGCACGACGAAGTCGTCCACGGCAAAGGCGCCCTGCTCGACCAGATGCCGGGCGACCTGTGGCAACGGTTCGCCAACCTCCGCTTGTTGTACACCTACATGTGGACCCACCCGGGCAAGAAACTGCTGTTCATGGGCGGAGAATTTGCCCAGTGGAACGAGTGGAACTTTGACGGCGCCCTGCAATGGGACCTGCTGCAGTGGGAATCGCACGCGGGCATGCAGAAGCTGATGGCCGATCTCAACCGGCTATACCGCCGCGAACCCTCGCTGTACGAAGTCGATTTCGATCACAGCGGCTTTGAATGGATCGACTGCCACAACTACGACGAATGCACGCTCAGCTACTTGCGCCGCGGGCATGATCCGCAAGATTACACGATCATTTGCCTGAACTTTACGCCCGTGCCGCGGATGAAGCATCGGATCGGCGTGCCCGAGGACTGTTACTTCAAAGAAGTCTTCAATAGCGATTCGATGTTTTATGCCGGCAGCAATACCGGGAATTTCCCCGGCGTGCACGCGGAACCCATCGAGTGGCATGGCCGGCAGCACTCGATCGAGATCACACTGCCGCCGCTGGCTGGCGTGGTATTCAAGCCCTCGCGGACGTAGCAGTCGCCCGCTGATCCGCCGCAGGTAAGGTTGGATCGTCGCGAAAACCGTCTAAGCGCTGCACCGCATGTGCGGTGTCAAGCCGTCGCCCGCATCCGCCGCACGAGTTGCTGCATCTGCTGCTGCATCGCGTCGGCGGGCAGGCGAACGCGCTGGCCGTGCCCTGGCAGTACCCATTCAAAGCGGTACTCGGCCAGGGTGGCCATCGACTGCACTTGCAGCGGCCACGAGTACCAGCAGTAATCGCGAGAGGCCGAGAGCCGCTCGCGGCGGCGGCTCCACGACAGATGATCGCCGGTGAACAGAAACCGCTGATCCACCAGCAGGCAGCAATGGCCTGCCGTGTGCCCCGGGGTGGGAATCGCCAGCACGCCGGGCGATAACTCCACCGGCGCGGTGCCATCGAGCACGATCTCCGCATCGGGCTGAGCGGCAAGCTCCTCGCGATGGATAACGCGCCGCGCGCCAAAATGCGCGGCGTACCTGGCGGCATCGGCCACGTCGTCTTCGTGCGTCAGGAAAATCGTCTCGATGCCGCCCCACTGTTCCAGCTTGCCCACCAGAGTGCGCAGAAACTTGGGCGAATCGATCATCCAATTGCCGCCGTTGCGCAGCAGCAGGTAGCTGTTCCCGCCATACGATGTGCGCGCGTTGAAACCGCAGTAGTATACCGGGTGCTCGACTTCCAGCGGGAAATCGTCGCGCGCGGCCTTCAGATCGCCGTGCCCCCGATTGCCGATCGAACCGGTGGGACACGCCAACAGCGCATGCAGAGCGGTCCGCCGCTGAGCGTCGTTGATCGGCTGCGCGCGAACATACGAGGTATCCGTCCCTTCACCAAAAATGCATGGCGCGAGTTGCCGGCACGCATCGCAATCAATGCACGTGGCATCGACGAAGAAATCGCCCGGTACGTTCTCGGGTACGCGTTTGGAGAAGTCGGCCATGCTGTAAAAGGCTCACTGACGACGCACGACTGGCCGGGGGAAGCGCCTCGATGCGGTTAAATACCCGTTCCAGGTCCTGAAAATGGCTCGCTCACCCGTAGTACGTGCCGGAGGAATTCTAGGAGCCTACCCCCACAAGCCAAGCGGCAAGCTGCGCCTTGTGGAGTTCAGAATCACCACCTAATGGCCAAACTCGAGGCGAGTGGGCAAGGCAGGCTCGCAAGTTCGCCGCCGGTGGATTACCGCGACACCGGCAATAGAATCGCGGCCGCGTCGTCCCAATCCGTTACGCCCCCGGCCAAAATCTGCTGGCATGCCGCCCGGACTGCGCCCCGGCGGTCCTCGTCGTGCAGATAGTCCACGGGACTTTTCCCGTCCAGCCGCGCCCAGGCACAGGCAGCCAGGTGCTGGATTCCTCGGGCGAGAAGTTCCTTACGCTCCTCAGCCGACACCTGGGCAGCCAGTTGGCCCAGGTAGTGCTCCCAGAAGGCAGCGATGAGCCCCTGGCACGCGGCAGCGGCCTGTGCGTCGTGGGACGCATGATGGTGGGCCTTCAACACAAGATGGCTGAGGAAGAACCCCAAATCGAATGCCGGGTCGCCGAAGTGCCCGGTTTCAAAATCGACCATCATCAGCCCCGCGGGATACACCAGCAAATTCTTGGGGCTAAAGTCCGCATGCACCAGGGCCAACAGGTTTGCCTCGATGCTGTCGATCAGACGCCCGAGCGGCCCGGAGTACGCCGGGTAACGCTTGGCGATGGTGCGATAATAGGGATCGAGCCGCAAGTCGTCGAACAGGCTGCGGTCACCAAATGCCTTGGCGGCCGCGGTCCCGCGCCAACTTCCCCCGTGCAGGATGCCCAGGAGCTTGCCACAGGCGGCCGTAATTTCCGGTTGGAATTGTCCTGCCAGCAGCCGCGTTTTCCAAGTGGTATGGTTCGCCGGCGCCGCCGTCATCGCAAAGCAGTACTGCTCGCGATCCTCCCAGAGAATCCTTGGTGTGGTTGCGGCGAGCGCGCCCGGTGGTTCGGCAGGGCCGCATGGTTGGTTCGTCTTGGCCGGCTCTGTCCCGTTGGCAGCCGGGGGGCCTTCTGTTTGAAGCAACTGCTGGCACCAACGCATCACGTCGACTTCGCGCCAGATGCGTTCCAAACGGCAGAACCAGGGCTGGGCGACACGCAATTGCTCCCTGGCTTGCTTGACGACGAAATCGCCGGCCGTATCCGCATCCGTTTCCGCTTCGGCCGCAGAATCGGCATGCAACCGCCGCACGTAAAGCACCACGTTGGAAACGCCGCCGGCCAACTCGCGAACTTCGACCGCCTCGCCAGGTCCGATGCGGCCCGAGCAGCGCAGGTAGTCGGCCAGGTTTTCCTGCGTGAGCCATTGCATGGCGGTCGATCCCTCCAGCTCGCCCCGTCAGGGTGAAGCCAGTTGCAGTCCCCGATCATCAATCGAATAGGGGATAATCTCCTCGCTGCATGCGCTGCCCCGGTGCTTGGCAACATACAGGCCGCGACCGATCCGATTGCCGTCGCGAATCTTGCCCATCAGGATGATGGTATTGGCGCCGGCTTCCAATCCGCCCTCTTCCAGCGGCCGGGAAATCAAGTCGTCCAGCATCGTTTCCTGCGACGTGTACAACACCATGCAGGCGATCTTGGCCGGATCATAGGTATGCTGCGCTACGGCCTCGGAGTTGCGGCGGAAGTCTTGACGGAACAAGTCGCGGGCCACCCAGTCGGGATCCTTCCGCAAGATTTGATGATAGATATAGTCAAAAAGCTGCAACTGAATGGAATCGCCCGGCCGATCGGCAGGTTCCAGGCCATCAATCACGGCCCGGCACACACCCTGAATAAAGTTCCCATAGAAAAACCCGATGGAAACGCCCAGCCGGGTGATGACCTCACTTTGCCAAAGCCGCCAGGCATCTTCATCCAGATCGTTTCGGGTCACGCGGCGGCCGTGGTAATCGAATACGTGCAGATAATCGCCGTGGTTGCGATCGGGATCAAAGAACCGCTCGAAGTTGGGCTTCTGATCGGCCTGCACCGCTTGCAGCTCCCAGCCAAACATCCGCCGGGCGTACTCGGCCTGACTTTGCGAATCGCCGCGGCTGGTCATATCGAAGATGATGCCGGTCTTGCCTTCCTGTTCCTGGCCGGCATGGCTGAACTGCAGCCCCAGTTGGGTCTTGCCGATCCCTGTGGCACCCACCACCAAGGTGAGCGTACCCGGCAGCAGACCACCGCCCAAGTGCTGATCGAGAGCCGGGATGCCCGTCGTCAACCGTGCCGATGCCGTCATCGTATCGTTCATGGAGTCGTTAATATTGCAATGGGAATGAATGGACAGGTAGCTGGATCACCAGGAGAGATCAACGATCTAGCGCCCGGTCTGGGGCCTGGAGTTGGGATTCGATCCGCAGTAGCCGGTTGTACTTGGCCAGCCGTTCGCTACGGACAATGGAACCGATCTTGATCTGGTCCGCGGCCGTCGCCACGGCCAGATCGGCAATGGTATGGTCTTCGGTTTCGCCGCTTCGGGCGGAAACCACGCAGGTCATGCCGCCAGAAATGGCCGTGTCCATCGCCTGCAAGGTTTCACTCAACGTGCCAATCTGGTTTAACTTGATCAACGCGGCGTTGCCGGCCTGCTGCTGGATGCCCCGGGCGATACGCGCCGGGTTGGTTGCGAACAGGTCGTCGCCCACCAGTCGCACCCGGCGGCCCAACCGGGCGGTTAGCCGCTGCCAGCCTTCCCAATCCTCTTCGGCCAGGCCATCCTCAATCGAATCAATGGGGAAGGCATCGACCATTTTCTCCAGTTCGTCGATCATGTCGTCGCTGGTCAGCGTGCGATTTCCGGTCGCAGCCAGGCGGTAATACTGCCCATCGAAGAAATGCGTCGCAGCGACATCCAGGCAGATGGTCACTTGCCGCCCCGGTTCCAAGCCGGCGGCCTCGATGGCGCGCACCAGGTACTCGGCCGCCTGGCCGTTGCTGGACAGGCGAGGTCCAAAACCGCCCTCGTCGCCCACCAGGTAACCTTCAAAACCATCGTCGCGCAGCAACCGCCCCAACCGATTGTACACCCGAACGATCCATTCCAGGCCGGAAGCGTAGTCGGGGGCCCCGCGAGGACTAATCAGGTAATCCTGAAAATCCAGGTTGCCACCCGCATGAAGCCCGCCGGAAATCATGTTGGTCATGGGGACGGGCATCTTCACGGCCGGGGCTGGCGCACGGTGGTTCGACGGCTGGGCGCTGGCCGCGCGAACATTGGCCCACAACCGATGCAGATGCTCATACAGGGCAACGCCTTGGCTGGCCGCAGCAGCATGGGCGGCCGCCAGCGATACCCCCAGCACGGCGTTGGCTCCCAGGTTGGACTTTTGCGGCGTACCATCCAGCTCAATCAAGCGTGCGTCGAGACCGGCCTGGTCCGCAGGATCGTAACCGGCGATGGCCGGGGCAATCCGCTGGTTGACATGGCGGCAGGCAGTCCGCACGCCCAGCCCATCGTAGCGGCCGGAATCGCCGTCGCGCAGTTCGCGTGCTTCGGCAGCGCCCGTGCTGGCTCCCGAGGGTACAATCGCCACGCCGCGCGCACCGCTGTCGCAGGTTACTTCAACCGCAACAGTGGGACGCCCGCGGCTATCGAGCACCTCCCAGGCATGAATATGGGCAATCGTCGCCAAGTGCCATTTCCCCTCAAAGGCGCCATTTCCCCAAAGGCTACGTCAGGAGCGACCGGGATTCATGGATGCCAGGAACCTCTGAAGATATTCCACCACTTGGCGGCTGTCGACCGGGCGGCGGGCTGCTGGGCGAACAACCCTCGACAGGCGTTCTGGCGATTTGCATCCCGCGCCCTCCAATCAAAGCGTTTGAACAACCGCCGCCGGCGCGGTTAACTGAGGAAGCAACCTTCGTCCTCGTCCGATGGTGGCAGCAGGAACTTCGGCACCGCGCTAAAGGGGGAATCACCCATGGTTTTCCATCCAGGCCATATAATCCGTGGGCTCCTCGTTGGCGGCCTGTTTGCCGGGTTACTGCTGGAGCCGGCCGCCGCAGTGAAAGCCGCTGACAAGCAGGCTCCCGCACAACAGCGGTTATTGCTCCTGGGACAAAGCCCCGATGGGCATCCCCAGGGCACCCACGAATACATGCAGGGGTTGAAGCTGGTCCAAGAACTGCTGGCCGATGAACGGGGCTTGGAGGTGGAGATCGTCCTGGCAGATGATCCGTGGACGGACGGTCCGCGGCAGCTAGCCAAAGCCGATGGGGTGGTGCTGTTTCTCGCCCAGGGAGCGGCGTGGATCAACAGCGCCCCCAAGCGCCGCGAGGCGTTTGAAGCGTTGGCCGCCCGCGGCGGTGGGCTCACGGTGCTGCACTGGGCGATGGGCACCCGGGAGGCCAAGCATATTGAACCATTTACTGCCTTGTTCGGCGCTTGCCATGGCGGTCCCGACCGCAAGTATAAGGTGCTCGAAACCGACGTGGCCGCGATGGACCATCCCATCGCACGCGGCATTGGCGACTTCCGCCTGAAGGACGAATTCTACTACGCTCTGAAGCGGACCAAGGACGCCGATAAGCTCCAAGCGGTGCTGAGGGCTCAAATCGACGGTAACTGGGAGATGGTTGCCTGGGCCTGGCAACGGCACGATGGCGGGCGCTCGTTTGGTTTCAGCGGCCTGCACTTCCACTCCAATTGGGAGCGTGCCGAATATCGCACGTTGGTCCGCCGCGGGATTCTCTGGACCATGAAGCGGTTGGACAACTGATGCCGCTGAGGCTTTTTCAGGCCTGGTAGTACTACCCGCACCGGTGCGATACCACGTTGAGCCGCCGCTGGCTCTGGCTGCTTGGCGGTCGATCACGTAAGGCTCAGCGGTAAGCGGGAGCGTTCTGACTGCATGCGCTGTCAAATCCCCGCGCAATCGCGCCCCCCCTGGACGAGCGGATCATTGTCTGGCGGCAATGCGCCACGAATGCAATCGGCATCGGGCGCCGTCTAATACCGCAAGCCTCTTGCATTAACCTATTTGCGGCTGCAGCTCCGCGATGGACGGCCGTCTTCTGGAAAAATTCGAGGCCGCGGGGCATTTTCTTTGTCGGGTCAGCGGGCCCGTTGTTCATACCCCTTATAGACAGGCACTTGGTGGTGAATTGGGGCACGGGCAGAGTAGCCATCGAGCATTGCCTGACTGGGGGCTCACCCCGCCGGTTTCAGCCATCGGCGATCCAGGGGCAACTGACAGATCGCTGTACTCCAGGCGACCGGAACGGGACCACACATGGTGTCGATCCTCCTTTGGGGCATCAATGAAGGGATGGGCCGCACCATGATTCGGACGCGGGGCGGGCCGGTGAGCGGCCAAGGTCGCTCACCGGCCGTCCGTTCGAATCCTCCCCCCCATCATGCCCGCGACAGATGGCGTCTTGCGCCTATTCCTGGGTCAGTTCTTCCAACCACGCCCGATCGCTGAATGCAATGCACGGAAGCACTGCGAATCGCTGCCGGCCGGGGCAGGCCGACCAGGGGCAG
>CAZEEG010000135.1:13730-14990 GCA_964511065.1 uncultured Pirellulales bacterium
CCCCCCACACGGCGGCCGGCAGCGATTCGTAGCTTCCCGGCCAAAGGTTCTTATGCAGGCCCTTGTTCAGCCACGGGCTCCTCGGACCGTCGCTTGAGCACCTCTGAATTGGCGCCTGGCGGGGTGGCCATTTCTTTGCTTTCAGGCCATGCGAGCCGTTGATCGCTAAGCGGTTTGAGCCCCCTGCAATCGGTGCGATCGGCGCAATCGGCAGCGATGAAGAGGGCGGCCTGGGCAGAGGTACTGGCGGAGGTTGCCCAGTCGGCATTCGTTGCGCCGGTGCTACAGAAACGTGAGCTATGTTTCCTTGGACGACGCACGGTCCCCGCGCAGGTGGTGCCCCCCCAAGCCACTACCTGAAGCGGCGGCCAGAACCGGCCCAACCGTTACCCTCGGCACTGTACAGAGGCTGCGGCCAACCCCGCGCCTGCAGGCGGCGTCATGGCCAAAGACACGGCCAACGGCCGCTGCCTCCGACAACCCGAGCCACCGACCATCCTCCCAAGCGGAGCGTCAGGAACATTCAGGTAACACGACGATGAAGACTCCCTTCCCCCCACGCGCTTCCGACCGCAAGCAGGAATCGGATTTCGAGGCCCTCAAACAGCGCATTCACTCCAAGCTGGTCGATAAGCTCGACCTGACCCGGGTCGGCGATCTCGAAGGCGACACGCTGCGGCGCGAGATCCGGCTCGTGGTCGAGCACCTGTGTGATACCGAAGACACGCTGCTCAACCGGGCGGAGCGCGAACGGCTGATCGAGGAAGTGCTCGACGAGACGTTCGGCCTTGGTCCACTAGAACTGCTGCTCAAAGACCATACGATCAGCGACATTCTGATCAACGGTCCCAGAAACGTGTACGTGGAGCGCCGGGGCAAGCTGGAAAAGACTCCCGTCACGTTTCGAAACGACAAGCACCTGCTGCAGATTATCGACCGTATCGTGTCGAAGGTGGGCCGGCGCGTAGACGAAACGTGCCCCATGGTCGATGCCCGCCTCACCGATGGCTCGCGCGTCAACGCCATCATTCCTCCATTGGCATTGGACGGCCCGGCGGTTTCCATTCGCCGTTTCGGCGCCAACCCGCTGAAGCTGGAAGACCTGCTGAATTACAAGGCGTTCACGCCCGAGATGGTCATGCTGTTGGAAGGTGCCATCAAGGCGCGGCTGAACATCATTATTTCTGGCGGTACTGGCTCCGGTAAAACGACGCTGCTGAATACGCTGTCGAGTTTCATTCCCAACACCGAGCGTATCGT
>CAZEEG010000136.1:0-14766 GCA_964511065.1 uncultured Pirellulales bacterium
GAAGACGCCCTACGCAGTGGTGTTCGTCGTGGTTAATGGTCGATCTTGCCCAACTGCCGCACGAGGCCCGGCCGTTCGATCGCGTAATGATACCCGCTCTCCAGCAAGCATTTCGCCGTCCACGAACCGGCCGGTTGGCGCAGCCAGATGCCTGCCTTGCGGGCAGGACAATCTAGCCGGTACATGCGGCTCATTCCCGGCAGCAGCACATCCGATTGGGAATGGGTCGAGCCGTTGCCTTGCAACTCCACCGGCAACGCATCCTGGGTGCGATTCTCGATCATCACTTGTGCGAATCGCCCACGGCTGTGCTGGGCAGAAACCGTAACGTCGCCCAATCCATGGAGCGCCGCCAACACCAGGGCAGCCAAGACGGCGCCCCAGCCGGGCCAAAACCAGGCTGAGCGGCGAACGCTCGGGCGTCCAGGGGGACAAAATGGCTTCACGGCTTCATCGCGAAGGCGTGCCTGTGGTTGCATACTGTGAACCTCTTCAAAGACCGGGTGTTCCACCTTCTAGCTGCACGCAAGCCGAATGCCCCCATTTCCACGGCAACCACGCTTCGATCATAAATCTTTTGATAGCAGTAGCTTGCTACTCCTCGCCGCAGACCGGCCACTTCGCCAAGTGACATCATTTTGACGACACTTCCTGTGGCAACCATGCATCAATTCCCCCCGGGTGAGCCGTACCGCTGCTGGCGGCCGAGCCGGCTGAACGGCCGCACGTGCTGGTACGCCCTCCGCCCTATTGAGCGGGTTCCAACCGCTACCGGGCCTGCATCGGGGTACCCTCTGAGGGCCCATCCGACGGCGCAACTGCTATCTCAACAATAGCTTGTAATGGCCGCTCACTGCGGCATCGCCTTTGCTCTCGTACAAGCACCGCGAACGGCACACCGGCCGGCTACCTGGGCGGCTTCCAGCCGACCAGCGATTGGGACAACTCCCAACTCGCCAAAGGGCAGCCGCCGACGATCATGTAACCTCTGCCTGCCCGTTATGCAGGCCACGCGGTGCCGTTGACCTCGAAACAGGAGCACCTGCGCATGCTGACGAGACCTGCGGAAGTGACCGCCGTGCTGAAAGGCCGACTGGCCAAGTTGGAAGAGGCCGTTTCAACGCCGGTCGTCTCGGGCGAGATGGCCGATTGGGCAGCCGAAGCCGAACGCGCAGCCGGCGCCTTATTGCAAGTTCTGCGCGACGCATTGCCGCCCCTGCGGCAGCAACAGTTCGACACCATTCTGGCCGAAGACTCCACCTTGGAGCCTCGGGTCAACGAGATGCGGCAGCGCGATACGGAAAACCTCACGCTCCTGGAACGGTTGCACAAACAATTGGGAACCATCTCCCAGCAGGCCGATCTGCGCCAGGAAGCGGAAACCTCGCTGCACGACCGCGTGGCGAAACTCACCGAGACTGGGCTGCACCTGGTGGTGGAGATCCGCAAGCAAGACACCGCGGTCGATACGTGGATTCAAGAAGCGTTCCAGCGTGACCGGGGCGTGGGCGATTGAACCATCGACGCGGTGCGGCAAAGTGTGAGGGACCCAGCGCGATGGACGATGCGCGATGGGGCCATGCAGGATGGGGCCATGCGCATTGCGGCCACGTGTTGTTCAAGCTCGGCCGGGGGCTGAACCCCACGCGCCGGGCAATTCAAAGCTGCCGATAGCCTGGCCCGCCGGGTGCGACGGCGGTTTGCGCAGAGCCTGCATGCGACGAATCATGCACACCATCACTCTGGCTTCCTGCACACCATAAGGAAAACGCCATGACGCATTATCCCGAAAAGCGATCAACCCTGGTGGCCGTATTCGAGAAAGCGGAGGACGCCCGACTGGGGGTGGAAGCCGTGCGGCGCGAGGTGCCGGAAGCGGCGGAAGTTTCGGCCCTGGTGCGCAGCAAACACGACCTCGCCACGCTGAAGAAAACCATGGAACGCGGCGACAGCAGCGAGCACGATGCCGCGTTGGGCGCCGGAATCGGCGGACTGCTCGGACTGCTGGCCGGCACACTCTCCTTCATGTCGCTGGGCGTGGGCGCCTTGCTGATTGCCGGACCCGCGGCGGCCCTGACCGGCGGAATCGTGGGCGGACTGGTCGGTGCGATGGTGGGCTGGGGGATTCCCCACAGCGAGGCCGCCAACTATCAAAGCCACCTGGATGAAGGACGCATCCTGGTACTGATGCGTGCCGCCCCTCAACCGATTGCTGCCGCCATGCAGGTGTTGGGCCATTACCGCCCCGTCACGCTCGATCTGCACGCGGCATCCGACGCCGAATCACCGGAAATCGATGATCGCGCCGAAAGCGGCAAGCACCGCAAAACCGTGATTTGAAGCCGCCGCACATTAAATGGCGCCGCACGTTGAATGGAGCGCGTTGGCCCGGCCATTGCCGGATGCAATGTCGCTTGGTGATGGCGCGCAGCGCACCGACATTTTCCAGGCGCCGCGCCCGTCCAAGCGGCCGGTGGAACCGGCCCTATGCGTTAGTGACATGTACCCGGCCGCCGCTCTACTGATCCCAGGCGTTGAGCAGGAATCGAATCCAGTTGCGGTGGCAGATATTCTCGATGTCTTCGTCCTTGTAGCCGCGTTTGGAGAGCATCTCCGGTAGCCGCTGCAAGTCGGCGATGGTATCGAGATCGCCAGGCGATTGTTCCAGACCAAAACCGCCGTCCAGGTCGGTGCCAATCCCGCTATGCAGGCTGTTGCCGGCCAGTTGGCACACGTGGTCGATATGGTCGATCATGTGTTCCAAGCGCACGCCCGCTTCCTCTGGCGTGGTTTTGCCGCGAATCCACCCAGGCACCATCATCCAGGCATCGAGGGCCGCACCAATGACGGCCCCACGCTCGATCAATACCTTGAGCTGATCGTCGGCAAATTGCCGCGTGTCGGGCACCAGGGTCCGGCAGTTGGAATGGCTGGCCCAAACCGGGCCACCGAAGTTATCCATCGCTTCCCAAAAACTGTCGTCACACAAGTGCGTGGCATCGAGGATGAAGCCAATCCGTTCCATCTCGCGAAGCAGTTGCTTGCCCGCCTCGCCGATCCCGCCCTCGGCATGGGTACCCTGCGCATAGGTGCCAGGGCCGTAATGGGCAGGGCCGATCGCCCGCAGGCCCTGGTCCCAGTGCCGCTGCAATAGCTCAGGCGAGCGGATCGAGTCGGCCCCTTCCAGGCTGAGGATGAATCCCACCGGAGCATCGGCGGGCGGGTCCTGTTGCCACAGTTCGACATGCCGCCGCAGGCCGGCCGAGTCGGTGATGTGGACCATCTCGCCGGCTTCTACCATCGCCTGGTACCAGGCCAGTTGCCCTTGCGTCATGGCATAGGCAATCTCGGGACTGTGCCAGCCGGGCAGGGGATTGCCCGGCTTCACATAGCGGGCAATCTGGGTGGCCACGCAGAGGCCGACCTGACCCCGCCGCATATCCGGCAGGCAGACGGTATTCTTCGCCCGATCCACTTTGTCGTTGCGGCCCGCTTCGCGGCGACGAACCTCCGCAACCGGCCGGGTGATGTCCCGGTTCCACTCAAGGGCGTTCATGCTCAGGTCGAGGTGCGCATCGAAGATCAACATGGCGGGTGCGGTTCCTGGCGGAGGATGGTACGGAGGACGGCAGGTTCGGCAGCAAAGGGAAGCGGCCACGCTGCGAGCGCGGCCCGACCGGAATGCCTACGATGCTAGGGCTGGTGCCGGGCATTTGCAAGCGAGGTGGTTGCAGTCCCTGGCCCACTGGCTGGCCCCCCCGCGGTTTCCGTCCGCGGCTAGCTTCCTGCCGTCACGGTCTGCCAAGGGGACTCGATGGGGGCTTCCCGCTGCATTTCGCGGTGCGATGTGCTGGCCGCGGGCGCCATGGCCGCCAGGCTGCTGGTGATCGCCCCGAAGAAATAAAGCAGCATGTTGAGATTGGGGACAGGCGATGTGTTGTGGAACATCCCATTGACGACGTACGACGCCATGAAGGCCAGAAAGAACAATCCCCATTGGCGCATGGCCGGTGCGAGAGCCCGGTTGCGCCGCAGCATCCACGCCTGGCGGCACCAATAGGCCAGCAGGCCGACAAACAGGCCGGTTCCCACCAGACCGGTTTCCGTCAGCAGCGCCAGGAAGGTGTTGTGTTGCGTGTACGGCCTGGCCTTTTCCAGGTTGAGACCGTGCTTGCGCTCGCCCAGGAAATACTTGTGGTGGTACTTGTACTGCCCGAACCCGCAGCCCAATACGGGCCGGTGGCAAAACATCTCCCACGCAACGGCGGCCAGCACGGGGCGCAACGTGGCTGAATCGGCCACGTCCGCAGCACTCACGTTCTTGTCGCGTTTGAACGAAAGGATGCTATCCCAAAGCACGACCGCCGCCAGGATCCCCGCCAGCGCGGTCATGCCCACCACGGGCCACCGCCAGGCCTTGGGAAGGTAGCACGCCACCACGATCATCATCGTCAGTACGGCGCCCATCCAGACGCTGCGCGTCAGCGTGTAATAACAACCGGCACCCAGCAGCAGGCTCACGGCCACGATCCCCAATCGCCCCCAGCGCGAGGTCCGGGGCCACCACATCCAGGCCGCGGCCAGCGAAGCCGCCAGGTAGATGCCGACCCCCGTCGGGTTGAGGAAAGGTCCCCGCCCGCGACCAAAGTATTCCGCATACTCACCGGAGCGGATATATCGCGGCCACACCAGCCACCACATTTCGCGAGCTTCTGCGATGGCGGTCACGGCCAGGTAAACGCCAAAGGCGATCATCGCGCCCCAGATCCACCAGAGCCCTTGCTCGGTGAGCTTCATTTGCCAGGCCAGAAAGTAAAAGGCCATTGGCATCACAAAGAAGAACACCAAGAGTGCCGCTGGCTGCTTGCCGTCCACGTGCCAGTTGTTACTGAACGTGCTGAACGCCAGGGCGGCGGTAAACGCCAACAACAGCCACTCGGCCGGACCGGCAGGCTTGGGGGCCGTCTCGCCGAACTTCCACAGCAGAACGTACTGCCCAACGAGCACCACCAGCAGCAGGCGATCCAGGGTCAGCGGAGCCGGTCCCAGCGGCATGTTCCAGAACGGATGGCTGAAACAGCTACCGGCCAGCAGTACCATCAAACAGCCAGCCAGCAGCCCGCCGCGGAGCAACAAGATGGCCCCCCAGACAACCGCCACCAGGCCAAGAATCAACATCAAGAACAGCATGACAACCAGCAAGTAAGCGGGATACAGCGGCCTGGGCAAACGAGCCTATAGGTTGCGTCGTCAATCTCCGGTGGTTGAACGATCGGCACCGCAATGCTGTTGCATTCTGGTCCAATCGCTGCTCATTCGGCAGCAGGCGGCGATGCAGCCACCTCCGGCGTCGTTCCAGACTCGGCTGGCCATTCAACCGGCGGCGCCTCCACGGGTGCTTCCGCAACGGCCACATCTTCGGTTGGGTCGAAAATCGGTTGCAAATCCGCGGGGATCGGCAGGCTGTCGATCCATTGGCTGATGGTGGCGATGGCGTCGATATCGCGGCGCAGCACGCCCAGCGTGGGCATCCGCTTGTTGCCGTCCAGCAGCCGTTGAATCAACACCGATCGCGACGGGTCCTGCGGCCGCACAATCATGGCGCCTGGCTGCCCATGGTCGGTGTGCAACTTGCCCAGGACCAGGTTCTTCTGATCCAGCGGCGTGCAATATCGGGCGTCGAAGTTCGCACGCACGCCGCCCGGCCGGTGACAACTGGAACAGTTGGCATCCAGGTAGCTCATCACCCGCTGCTCCAGCGGCGCGGTGGTGTCGTGAATATCCACCAGGCGCGGGGCTTCGGCGATTTCTTGTGGCGTAAGCGGTTGTGTGAACATGCCGGCCTGCGACCACGCTTCAAGCTGGTTGACCACGACACCATTGGGATAGCGATAGGGGCCGTTGAGTTGTTGCGTGTTCACGCCCAGCACGTAGCCGGCCTGCCTGGTGTGGCACACCAGGCACTCGGCCCGACTGGGATACTGCCAGAGCTGGGTACGATGGCCGCCGTCGGCAGTGGTGATGGCGACCGGTTCCACCTCGCCGCCATCAAGCAAAAACGCCTCGGTGCCTCGCTCGTTCCACTTGTAGGTGAAGCCATAGATGCCGTCGTGCGTGGTTACCAGCACCCGCGTTTCCAGCCGGCGGACGCGGCCCGGGTCGTTTTCGTCCACGGGCAGATCGAACTGCTTGACCAGTACGGTGCCCGGCGGAAAGGACCACGGTTCCGTGCGATGGAATACGACGCGATCGGCACGGGGGTCGGGATCGTTGCCATCGCCGGGCAGCATGATCCACCGTCCCTTGGCGGCACCATCGGACCACAGCGGCGCGTTGACGCCGTAGGGATAAACCCCGGGGGCCGGCGTTAACGTGCTGAGATCGCTGAAAATCCCTGTTTCCGAAAGCCGCTCCGGGAGGGCCGAGTTGCGGCCGTGCGGGTCGTGCTCCAGGCGATAGATCGTGCCGTCGTTGCGGCCGGCATCTCCCAGGATGACGATCAACAACTCGCCGTCGGCATCTTCACCAAACGAGGCCAAACCCGTCTTGGAGGCAAACGGCATGTTCACCAGTTCTTCAACCGACACGCCGCCATCTTGATCGCGGGTCAGCGCCCACACCCGGCCGCTGCCGTTGTCGCCGAAGATGTACTTTCCCTGAAGTTGGGGATACTTCTGCCCCTGGTACACCAGGCCGCCGATCACACAGTTGTTGCCGTGCAGGTGGGGATACTCCCAAACCGGCGGCGCTTCCACGCCGTGGAAGTCGCCTGGCTTCTGGCCCTCCAGCCAGCTTTCCTCCATGACGAGGTTGCCTTCGCGATAACTCCATTGATGGTTGCTGCCGGGAAACGCGAGATTGATTTCTTCGCGAAACTGCTGGCCCACGTCACCCACCCACAACTGGCCCGTCGCCGGGTCAAACGCAATGCGGTGCGGATTGCGCAGGCCCGTGGCCCAGAATTCTTCCAATACACCTTCCTGGCCCACAAAGGGGTTGTCATTGGGTATATAGTAATGGGCCGTGCGGCCATTTTCCGGCTGGCGCCGAATGGGATGGCTGATATCCCCGCCGCGCTGGTCAACATCAATTCGCAAGATGCCGCAGAACAGATTTTTATCAATACGCTGGCCGTTGCTGAACTCGTCGGGACGGTTGCCGCCTTCATCGCCCACGCCCACGTAGAGAAAGCCATCGGGGCCGAACACCAGCGCGCCGCCGTTGTGCCAGATGTCGCGATCGACCTGGTCAATCAGAACCAGCCGGCTGCCAGGGTCGGCCACATCGGAACCGTCGGGCACCGTGAAGCGGGCCAGCCGGTCGTGCCGCTGGCCATCGACATTGGCCGTATAGAACACATACAGGTAGCCACGGTTGGGCGAACCGGTCTGGCCAAACTCCGGGTGCAGCACCATCCCCAGCGCGCCGTCGTCCTCGTAAGGCTCTCGGGCAATATCATCGAAAACGTCAAGAAACAGCTTCTTGATGCGGGTATTGGGGTCGTTCTGCACCACCTGGATGGTGCCGCGGCGCTCCAGGATAAACAACCGATTGCTGCCATCCTGGGCGGCGACCACGCAGGTCGGCTCAAAAAACTTCAGATGCGGAAACGCGTTGACCAGTTTCCAACTGGTGCTGCTGGGCGGGCTCAGCGGGAAGTGGATCGTTTCGTTCGCCACGCGCTGCCCTAGCCCCGTGCGCGGCCACACGAACCAGGTGCCAACCGCCAGCACGATCAGCACACCCCATACCACCGGTCGGCGCAACACGCGCGTCAATGTCCGGAACGAAACCTTAAAGCCCTGAAACGTGGCGGCAGTCATGGGAATAGCGTCCCGAAAATAGCCATCATGAAAAGCGGGTTCACTTTTCAGAACTGTAGCTTTCGGGCTGCGCTGGAAAAGATGCAGAAACGCTGCGGGAAGCGTCAAGCGGGGCCAAGACGTAGAACGTAACGATTATGACGATTGCAACGATTTCAAACCGGCTTTAGAGGTAGCTCTGAACCGCGGCTCACGCGCCCCCGGGATCATCGATTCTGAAAACCGCAAGGGCGGCGGTTTTCAAGAGGGGCGGGCGGCGCGACGGCCCGCTCCGGCAGGAAGAATCCCTGCGGAACCTTCAGGGAACGGTGATGTAACCGGGCACCCGCCCCGCGTCACTCGCTGGGCAGATCGGTCACAAACATGCAACCGGGGCTATGCGTGATGGCCAATTCGCAGCGGGCCGCTTCGAGTGCCACCTGCGGCGTCACGCCGCACGCCCAAAAGACGGGAATCTCGCCCGGCTTGACGGTCACCGCTTCGCCAAAATCCGGTTGGGAAAGATCGGCAATGCCGATGGCCGCCGGATCGCCCGAGTGGACCGGCGCCCCGTGCATGGTGGTGAACCGCCCGCTCACCTCCGTGACTTGCGGCAATTGCTCGGGCCGGAAGGGCCGCATGCTCACGACCAGCGGCCCGGCAAATGGCCCGGCCGATTGGCAGGACACATTGGTCCTGAACATCGGCACGTTGCGGCCTTCTTCCACGTGGCGCACGCCCAGCCCTGCGCGCATCAGCGCCTGCTCGAACGTGAACGAGCACCCCAAGAGGAAAACCACCAGGTCGTCACGCCACAGGTGGCGGATATCGGTGGGCTCATCGGCTTCAGCCACGCCGTGCCGGAACACGCGGTACCGGGGCACGTCGGTCCGAATGTCGCTTTCCGGCGCGGATCGCAATTGCCACGCTCCGGTTTTCCCCCGTTCAATCAAAGGACAAGCCTGCGCATTGGCCCGGCAGAATGCTTCAAAATCGTCGGCATACCTCTCGGGCAGAATAACGACGTTGGTCTGCGCAAAGCCGGGAGCCTGGCCGGCAGTGGGACCGGTGAACTGCCCAGTACGAATCTTCTCGCGCAACTCCCGTGCGGCGTTCATGAGGCAATCCTGAGAGGCGACCCACCCTGGGTGGGCAGGGCCATGTAGTGGGGGGGAACGACAAGCACATCGGGCGAAACGGCGCCCGCGTGCGTGCCCGCCATCGTGCCAGAAGATGCCATTGCCGTTCAAGCGGCGGCAGGCGCAAACGGCAGCGAATGACCGCCCCCCCGCGATCGTGCCGCTGCGGCGCAGCGCGTTACAGTCCGCTCTCTTCCATCGCTTCCAGCATCGACATCATGTGGTTGTAGTTTTCCAGATCGTAGATCGAGAGATAAACATTGGCCGCCGCGGTAGCGCGATCGCGGGCCTGGTACAGGCATTCGGTCGCCGTGCCATAGTCCAGCCAGTGCGGTTGCCAATCGCTAGCCATCAACCAGAGCGTCATGGCCGAGTTGGCGGTCGTCTGCGCCCACTGGGCCGGGAAATCGTCTGGGTTGCGAACCTGCAACGCGCTCTCGTAATACGCCAGCGACAATTGAAGGTTCTCGCCCCGGTCGCCGCCAGGCCGGTGACTGTAGGCAATGCCCAGGTTGTTTTGCAGGTTGGCCCATTCGATCGGGTAGGCATCGCGGGTGAACACGCGCAGCGACGCCTCGAAATGCTCGATGGCACGTTCCACCCCGCCTTCCAGGTCGTCGTAGATGTTGCCGAGATGGAACTGGACATCGGCCCAGGCACCGGGGAGCGCATCCTCGGTATACACCCGCAGCGCCGCAGTCAGGTGATCGATGCCGCGGTACAGGTTTTCTGTCCGGTCCTCGGAGGGCAAGCGGCAGTAGGCCAGGCCGATCAGCACCTGGGCCCGGGCCCAGTGGTACGGTTGCTCGTCTTCTTGGAATACCGACAACGCCGCCTGGAAATGCTCGATCGCCTCGGTGAGATCGGCTTCCTCGTCGCCATTGGGCAATTCCAGGTACGTCGTGGCGAGGTTCGCATGCGCCATCGCCCAATCGAACGGAGACTGCTCGGCATCTATCTGCGAAATGGCCTCTTCGATATAGGCGGCGGAGAGGCCCAGGTTCTCCTGGTGGTCGCCGGTGGGAAGATCGCGGTACGCCGTTCCCAGTTGCGACCGTACCGTGGCCGCCCCGAATGGTTCGCCGGATAACGTGTAGCCGCGCAATGCCAATTCAAAATGTTCAATCGCCCGGGGCACATCGACAGCCGGATCGCCGCTGGGGATGTTACCGTATGCGAGGCCCAGGCAGTCGTGGATGCGGGCCCACTCGGCCACATTGTTCTCCTGAGTGACCACGCGCAGCACGGCCTGAAAATGCTCAATGGCGCGGCGGGCGTTCTCCGCGCTGTCGCCAGAGGGCATGTTCTGGTAGACCCGGGCCAGGTTGCGGTGCAGGGTCGCCCAGGGGAACGGCTGGTCGCTTTCAGTAAAGACGGTCAGGGCCGCCTCGTAATGGGCGATGGCCTTGGGAAGATCGGCCTCCGGATCGCCGCTGGGTACTTCGCTATACGTATTGCCGAGCGTCAACTGCGCATCGGCCCATTCCTCGGGAAATACCTCCGGAGTCAACACCCGCAAGGCTGCCTCCAGGTAGTGCAGCGCCCGGCCCAGGTCCTCTGGCCGTGCTTCACTCGGAAGGTCGCCCAGCGTGGTCGCAAGGCTCACGTTCACCTTGGCCCACTCGTAAGGGTACTGCTCCTCGCTAAACACCCGAAGTGCAGCCTGGTAACAGGCAACCGCCCGACACAGGTTCTCCACCGCATCGCCGCTGGGCGACTCGCGGAACACCAAGGCCTGAGTGCTCTGGGAACGGGCCCACTGGTCGGGAAAGTCGTTTTCGGTGAAGACCTCGTCAACCGCTTGGAAGTACTCGATGGCTCGCTGCAGGTTCTCGCCGCGGTCGCCGCCGGGGGCATCGGTATATGCCAGGGCCAGGTAGCGCTGGCTTATGGCCCACTCGAGCGGATACTGTTCGCGGTTGAACACGCCCAGCGCCGCCTCGTAGCAGGCAATGCCGCGCTGGTGGTTTTCTTCCGCATTGCCCGAGGTGAGACTCACATAGGCATTGCCAAGCGCATTTTGCGTTTCTGCCCAGGCTTCAGGCATGTCGCTATCTAACCAGACCTGCAACACCTGCTGATAAAGGTCGATCGCCCGGCGCACGTTCGTATCGTCCTCGGCCGGCAAGCGCGTGCAGGCATCGGCCAGTTGGTATTGCGTCCGGGCCCAAGCCGCCGGGTGCTGCTGCCGCGTGAACACCTTCAATGCCTGCTCAAAATGGCCAATGGCCTCGCGGATTGCCTCCTGCTCATCACTGGCTAGTCGCTTCAGTACATCACCCAGCAGGCTATGCGTGCGTGCCCATTCCTCAGGATATTCCTCCGCCGTCCACACCCGCAGCGCCGCGCGGTAATGCTCGATGGATTGGGTCAAGTCGGCCACGGGGTCGCCACTGGGAACGACCGTGTGGATGGCGGCCAGGGCGTCTTGGACACGTGCCCATTCGGCAGGGTACTGCTCTTCCGTCCAAATGCGATTCGCGGCATGGAGGCAATCGGACGCCTGGTGGATATGTTGCAGTTGGTGTTCGGATTCAGCATCCGAAAGGTGCAGATGCGCAAAGCCGATCCCTACCATCACGCTCGCCCATTCGCGCGGCGATCGCTGCTCCGACCACACGCGCAGCGAAGTCTCGAAGTGCTCGATTCCCTGGCGGAGAACCGCGGCCCGATCGCCCTCGGCTGATTCGATCGCCACCGCCCCCAGCAGGGAATTCGCCCTGGCCCATTCCTGCGGGTAACTGTCTTCGCCAAAAATTTCCAAGCTGGCCAGCACCAACTCGGTGGTTCTGGCAATCCGCTGTGGATCGTCCTGGTCGCGCAGGCGAAAGTGCAAATCGGCCAGCAGCAGTTGCGCTTCAGCCGTCCCCACGGGGCGGTTGTGCCGGGTGTAGTAATCCAGCGCCGCTTCAAAATGGGCTTTGGCGCGGGGGCCGCTGTCTGCGTCACCGTCGGCCAGGAAATCGCGGTACGCCCGGCCCAGGCAAAGTTGCAGATGCGCCCAAGCATCCGGGAAGGCATCGGGCGTGTAGACCTGGGCCGCGGCATTGTAATGCTCGATGGCCAGATTCAGATTCTCCGCATGCGTGGCTTTGTGTTTCTCGGGCAGTTCGCGATAGGCATCGCCCAGTTTGCAATGGGCTTCCGCCCAAGGCTGCGGATGCTCCGCCTGGGTGTACTGCTGTAAGGCGGCGTTGCCCTGTTCAATGGCCTGGCGCAGTTCTTCCTCGCTCCGTTCGCGGCGCGAAATGCCGGTTAGCCCGGTGCCGGGCAGCAGGCCGTCGCCGCTCGATTCCGTGGACTGGCCTGCAACCGGGTCCGTGGTCGCCTGATCCGTGGCCGCTTGGCCGCTGTTCGCTGGGGACGCAGCATGGCCGCTGGCGGTGCTGCCGGTTGGGACCGTGCTGCCCGCGGGCTGACTGGTATCGGTGGACTGCTGCGCCATGGAAGAATCTCCGCAGTACTTTGTGAAATGGCTTTCGCTTCAGGCGAACTCCGTTGCGGCTTGGCCGCCATTGACCGGCAGTTTCCTGAGCCTTTGCGCGATACGGATCGTGGAAAGAAAAGTCCGTGGAAAAGTGCGTCGAACCGATACATCACCAGCGGCCATATGCGGCAGGACGCCG
The DNA here is from genome assembly GCA_964511065.1 of uncultured Pirellulales bacterium. Lineage (GTDB taxonomy): Bacteria > Planctomycetota > Planctomycetia > Pirellulales > S012-138 > CALBRZ01. Next base: position 12,568 of record CAZEEG010000136.1, read on the forward strand.
CACGGCGTCCTGCCGATGCCGGCCAGGCACGCCCGCGCATCGAATTAGTGGAATAACGCTCAGCCTCAAAAGGTTTTGGCTGGAAACGTTGCCCAATTTCCGTACGGCAGATCGTGGCACGCCCGCATACCAGGCTGTGACCCGGTGCGCGGCAATTCCGGAATCGGGCTGCGGCTGCCGCACGATTGGGGGCACAATCCCTCCTCCACACCGATTCCTTCTCGCAGCTCGCGGCCAGCAGTTCCACGGCTATGAGTTAAAGGCGACCGCCTGAGACAAGTTCAGATCGTTGCGGCTGCTGGTGGCTGCACGTCTGCTGGAGAGTATAACGGGTGCAGAGGCTCAACGCATGCGTGCAGTCAATGCGTCAACGGCGGCACCGTGACCGCCTGGCAAAGAGTCCGGGAGCCATTCAGGAGCCCTCCACCATGCATTCCCCGTGCTGGTTGCTACTCGCGGCGTTTGGTGCGGCAATAGCCGTACTTACCGGGCATGCCTCGGCCGAAGACAGCGCAGCCGAAGACAGTGCGGCACCGCCGGCGGGCGGTCAGAAAATTGCTTGGAGCCTACCGCTCGCCGTGGCCAAAGACGCACCTAAAGAACACGTGGCACTGGCCGAAGCGCTCAACGATGTCCTTGCAAGGCCCAAGTGGGTCTGGCGCGTCGATGGGCCCAACTGCTGTTTCTATGTGGAGATTGTCGATTTCGCCCCCAATCCCGGCGGTGGCGGCTATCTCATCCTGATTCAACCCGGCGGTGCCGTGCTTCGGGCAAGCGACATGGCCCACGCCAGGCAAGCCATCGCCCGATTGAAGTCCCTGGCTCAAGTGGAAGATGGCCAGGTGCTGCTGCCGGTGGGCCTGCTCAGCAGCTATCCAATCATCGGCGGTCCCGATATCGATGCCGCGGCCCCCGAGCCATAAAGACGATTTGCGGCCGGAGGCTCATCGTTGAAAAAAACGGCCTGGAACCGGGCCTGGGCGCTTATGCGCTGAACGGGGGGCCGTCAAAAAAGGTGACCGTCATTGCTGGCAGCCAGGCCGCCATCGCGCTAGGATTGCCCGTTCCGGGCGGCAAACGGGCGGGGGGGCTAGACTCTCCACAGTCTCTCCGGTTGGTGTATTTTCGCGCGGCGGGAAAAACGGCCGCGGCGGCCGGGCACTTGCTTTCTAACTCCCCCACGGTTCAAGCGTTGTACACTTTGGGTAAGCGGCCTAGGATGACAGTAGGTTCCGCCCTCGGAGGTTCGCGGACCCACGGCAAGTGTCCCGGCACCGGCATGGCACGGCCCTTTCACAGGACAGGCGATGGACGAGCAAACTCCCAAGAAATCTCCCCCAAAACCCAGCGATCCGGTTCGCCGTTCCAGCGACCGCAAGCCCCCCCAGCAGGGCGGAAACGTTCTGTGGTACCTGATCGGCCTGGCGGTGCTGACGCTGATCCTGGTGGGATGGTTCCGCGGCAGCACTCGCGAAGACCTCGGCGGTTACGGCAAACTGCTCGAACTCATCAAGAAAGGTGCCCCGGTCGCCATGACCGAGCACGAAAAGATCATCAACGAGCAGGGGGAAGAAGTCGGCGAAAAGAATATCGAAGTCACCGTGGGCGAAGGCACCGAGGCCAAGGTGTATCGCTACTGGGGCCTCTCGAACCTGAAAGTCGGCCCACACGAAATTACCGGCACGGCCTACAAACGGCAGATCCGGCCGCCGGTTCCCCGGCCCCAGACCGAGGAAGGCAGCCCGCAGAACGAACGTGTCAGCTTTACCGTTGCCCGAATGGGCTTTGAAAACGACGCCGGCTACCTGCTCACGCTGCTGGAACAGAACGGTTTTGACAATTTCCGCGGCGACGAGGCACCCAGCGGTTGGCGCTATTATGCGCCCATGCTGATCGTCACCTCGCTGTTTGTCCTGGTATTCATCCTGATGATGCGGCGGCTGGGCGGGGCCGGTTCGCCCATGGCCTTCGGCCGCAGCCGTGGCAAGCTCTACGCCCAAGAAGACCTCGGCGTCACCTTCGAGGACGTGGCCGGCATCGATGAAGCCGTGGACGAACTGCGCGAAGTCGTCGAGTTCCTCCGCACGCCCGAAAAATACCAGACCCTCGGCGGCCGCATCCCCAAGGGCGTGCTGCTGATCGGCCCGCCGGGCACCGGCAAGACGCTGCTGGCCAAGGCCATCGCGGGCGAGGCCGGCG
>CAZEEG010000137.1:0-14739 GCA_964511065.1 uncultured Pirellulales bacterium
TTTACCTCAAGCGCGAAGACGTCAATCACACCGGGGCCCACAAGATCAACAACACCCTCGGCCAGGCCCTGCTGACGATGCGGATGGGCAAGCGCCGCGTGATTGCCGAAACCGGCGCCGGGCAGCACGGCGTGGCCACGGCCACCGCCTGCGCCCGGTTTGGGCTGGAGTGCGTGGTGTACATGGGCGAGGAAGACATCCGGCGGCAGAAGCCCAACGTCTTCAGCATGCGGCTTTTGGGGGCCGAGGTTCGGCCGGTCACCAGCGGCTCGCGCACGCTGCGCGATGCCATCAACGATGCCCTCCGCGACTGGATGAGCTCCGTCGAAACCACGCATTACATTATTGGCTCGGTGGTAGGGCCGCACCCGTTCCCCATGATGGTGCGCGACTTCCAGTCGGTCATCGGCCGCGAAACCATCGATCAGAGCCACCGCCAGTTGGACCGCCTGCCCAACGTGGTGGTGGCATGCGTGGGCGGCGGCAGCAATGCGGCCGGCATGTTCTATCCGTTTATCGACCACGCCGAGGTGGAACTGGTCGGCGTGGAGGCCGGTGGACGCGGCAACCAGCCAGGCGACCATGCCGCGTCGCTCTCGTACGGTCAGCCGGGCGTACTGCACGGCAGTTACAGCTACGTGATGCAGGACGAAGACGGTCAGACCTGCAGCGTCCATTCCATGTCGGCCGGGTTGGATTATCCGGGCGTGGGGCCCGAGCACAGTTACTGGAAACAGACGGGCCGCGTAATGTATACCAGTTGCGAGGATGGCGACGCCCTGAACGCCTTCGATACCCTGGCTCGGACCGAAGGCATTCTGCCGGCGCTGGAAAGCTCGCACGCGGTCGCCCAGGCCATGAAGATTGCACGCGACCGGCCGAAGGATCAAATTGTGGTGGTGTGCCTGTCGGGCCGCGGCGAGAAGGACGCCTTTGAGATCGCCCGGCTCAAAGGCGTGGAACTCGGCTAGTTGGCCGCCGCGTATTGCTGAACCGTTGCACCGTTCGTTTTCATCAGCACAAGCAGGAATGCTATGAAATTCGGCATGAACATGCTGTTGTGGACCGACGATGTCCGCGAGGAACATTATCCCATCCTCGAACGGCTCAAAGCGTTGGGCTACGACGGTGTGGAAGTTCCGCTGTTCCACTTCGATACCGCCAAGGCAGCCGTGCTGGGCCGCAAGCTGGACGAGCTGGGTTTGGAGCGGACGGCCGTCACGGTCCGAACGGTGGAAGATAACCCCATTTCCGACGATCCCACCGTTCGCAAGCAGGGCATCGACAACAACCGCCGCGTGCTCGATTGCTGCCAGGCCCTGGGGGCCACGGTGCTGGTGGGACCATACCATTCGGCCCTGGGCCATTTCACCGGCCAGGGACCAACTGCCGACGAATGGAAACGCGGTGTGGAAAGCATGCGCGCCGTCGCCGAGCATGCCCAGGCGTGCAACGTGACCCTGGGCCTGGAATATCTCAATCGCTTTGAATGTTACCTGCTCAATTGCGCGGCCGACGCCGTGCGGTTCGTGGGCGAGGTGGATCACCCGGCCTGCCGCACCATGTACGACACCTTCCATGCCAACATTGAAGAAAAGAGTGCCGCTGAAGCCATCCGTATATGCAGCCCAGTCATGGCACACGTGCATATCTCAGAAAGCGACCGCAGCACACCCGGCGCCGGGCAGGTGGCCTGGAAAGAAACGTTTGATACGCTGGCCGACGTCGGGTACGACGGGTGGTTTATGATCGAGGCCTTTGGTTTGGCGCTGCCCGCACTGGCCGCGGCCACCAAGATCTGGCGCAAGATGTACGACAGCGAAGAGCAGTTGGCCCGCGACGGCCTGCGGTTCATGAAAGACGAGTGGGCCAAGCGCAAGTAGCATCCGCTTTGCGGACAAACCGGCTGGGAGTGGGCAGACGAAAAACGGTGGACGACTCGGCTCTTGTCGCCCACGTTCTCGATGGCGTCGGCTGCGGAAAACCACGTTAACGGTGCGCCCGCGCACACTCTCTGCCGTAATGGTCGGCAGCTTCTGGTCACCTGGCCTACGGCCGGTCCATCAATTGTGTCTACGGCAACGGTGCGGGCCGATAGAAAGCGGCTGGTAAACGCCTGGACAGTTGAAGCGCCTCTGTGTTCCTCCCGAGATGGCCCGCAGCCCCCCGGCACGGCCTCGGCATCGCATCGCAGGTGCCGCACCCCAGGGAAGTTCCCTTTCCTGCACTTCCAGCAAGCAACCAGCGCCCCGTTGGAGTAAAATGGCACTTGGCGCCCAGCGGGGCGATGGCGCTTGGGCATCGCACCGTACAGGGCGGGGCAACCACTCCTTCCAACCCACCGGACTTCTCGTGACTGCGCGGCCGATCTCCTTCGCGGTGTTTCTTGTGTCGGCTGGACTGCTGGTGTGGACAACGGGCGACACGTTCGGCGGTCAGCCAGACCTTGGTTCGAGCGATCCGGGCGATGCTGCCGTCGCCACCATGCCGACAGGGCCGCGCTGGGTGTGGGGGCCTGCCTCGCCGCCAGCGGAACCAGCGGCAACGCCGGCCGTCACGCGGTTCCGCGGCAAGGTAGCCCTCGTTCAGCGGCAGGGCGCTCGGCTCGAAGTGGCCGCGGCGGGTGCATTCCGCATTTGGTTCGACGGTTGCCTGCTGGGCACGGGGGAAGGTTGGGAACGCCCGACTTTATTTTCCCTGCAAGGCGTGGCATCGGGCGAACACCTGGTAGCGGTCGAGGTTCAAGCCCGCGGTACCGTCCCGGCCCTCCTGGTGCGTACGATGGAAAAGCCAGCGTATCGCGAGGGGGAGCGGGTGCCGATGGCCCATGCCGATGGCACCGATGCTTCATGGCGCTGGACGACCAATCGCGATCAGGCCACCGGAGGCTGGTTCGAGCCTGGCTACGACGACACAGCCTGGCAAACGGTCCAAAACGGTGTGTCGTTCGATGTGGCCGCGCGTCTGGCTTGGCTGAAAGCATCGGCCCAGTATCCCTCGGTAGCCGCTGCATTGTTGCAGGGGACGCGTGAATTGGACCACGACGAGCGCTTTGCCCTCCGCGACTTGGATCACGCATGGCTGGCTGAAGGCGTGGATGTTCCCGAGGCGCTGGTGCTGGCGATCTATTCTGCGTTGGCACTCGATGCCGACGAGCGTTCGCTCAATCATCTGCACCAGGTGTTTGAGACATTCCCCGAACGGCGGCATCTGGTCGCCGTGGGCCTTGCCCGGTATGCCCAGGCTCACCGCCGCCGCCCGGCGGACTGGCGACTGCTGGTTCGCGTGGTGCCGATCGTACAGGACGACCAGGCACGCGAGATCGTGGCCGCATTGCTGCGATTTCCGGAGCGGGCAACCCGGCCGCGGTGGCTTCGCGAGATGCTGCTGCTGGGGCTGAAACTGGGCGAGGACGGCGGCCGCGATGCCTTGGCGGTGCTCGAACGCTGGGCCGGAACGACCATCTATCAGCCGGAGGATGATTGGCCCACCCGCGTGGCCGCGGCCCAGGCCTGGTTTGCCGAGAAGTATCCCGACCAGCTTCCGCCGCACTTGCCGGCCGAGGGCGTTGCGGCCCGATGGCGGTACGAACCATTGGTGGCGCTGCTCAAGAAATCGCCGCCGGGCGATATTCAGCGTGGACGGGAGGTCTTTGCCAAAGCCCGCTGCCACCTTTGCCACCGTAGCGATGGTCAAGGCGAAACCTTGGGACCCGATTTAACGGGGCTGGGGAACCGCCTCCAACTGAAAGAAATGGTCTATGCGACCATCTTTCCTTCCGAGTGGGTTTCCGACCAGTACACCACCTATACGGTGGAAACGACCGATGGCCGCATTTTCACCGGGCTGGTCGGGCGCCAGGGAAACGATAAGCTGGTAGTGCTGGAAAGCAGCGGCAACAAGCAGTTTCTGCCACAGCGGGCCATCGAGCGGTCGGTCGCCCAGCCGCTCTCGATCATGCCCAGCGACCTGCTGGAGCCTCTGAGCGAACAAGAGGTGCTCGACCTGTTTGCATTCCTCCGCCGCCGCAGCAGTTCCGACGATTAGCTGGTCCCACGGCTGAATTCGCACCAGGCGGTCCGTGGCCGTCAGCGGGCTGATTGTGGAATTGCCTTGCACATCAGGGGGGAAACCGCCCGCCGCCGCTGGGCCGCGCTGGCCAGGCACTGAAAAGCACGTTCGAAGAATCGCCCGCTGAACGACCGCGCATGCCTGCCGCTGGCGGTTGTGGGCGAAGGACACCGTACAAAGGATGCTCGGTTGATCACGCGTATTACTGGCAAGCTGGTTTCGATTCGCGACGAGGCGATCACGTTGGAAGTGGGGCCCATGCATTACGAGGTATTGGTGGCCGAATTTGCCCGGCGGCAGTTGCAGGGCCGCATGGGTGAGGAGGTTTCGCTGCATACGCTGGAGTACCTGGATGGGAACCCAGGTCACGGCCGCCTTGTCCCGCGAATGGTCGGTTTTCTCAGCCCCATTGAACGCGAGTTTTTTGAGATGTTCTGCTCCGTGGACGGGGTGGGGGTGAAGAAGGCGCTGCGGGCGATGGTGCGGCCCGTTCGCGAAGTGGCCACCGCCATCGAAGAACAGGATGCCAAAGGTCTTTCCACGTTGCCTGGCATCGGCCCCGCCGTTGCTGAACGCGTGATTGCCAAGCTTCGCCGCAAGGTGCCGAAATTCGCCTTGATGGTTGCCCGCGAGGAACCGGCCGCAGCCGACGTGGGGGCGGATGTCATCTCGGAGGCGTTTGAGGTGCTGCGGCAACTGGGACACTCGGAGGCGGACGCCCATCGACTGCTCGATGGTGCGCTTTCTGAGAAGAAGAAATACAAGGACGTGCAAGAGGTGTTGCACGCTGTCTACCAGCGCAACCAGAAATAACTTCCCAAGATCTGCGGCCACGGCGACGAATAACCGCTGCAAGTCATAGCGGCCGCGCGCCGTGGCCAATTGCGGTGGCGGGTGCTGCGGACCCTGCGGACCCTGCGGACCCTCGGGCCGGTTACGCTTTGAATTTGCCGCTCGCGCTATGCGCCTTTCGGGGCGTGGAATCCCTTGTTTGGCGCGGGCAAGATGCTGGTCGCGATGTAACGGCACGGTAACCTGGCCGCCCCTGGTTCGAGGAGAATTGGACAAATCCGCCGAATCACGGCATAATGGGCTTGTTGGCCCCCTGCTGTGGGGGGGGTGGTCCTGTCCCTGCGAGCCTTGGGTAATGAGCGAAGATTCCGTCACGCTGTGGATGAACCAACTGAAGGATGGCGCGGTCGAGGAGGCCACAAGCCAACTTTGGCAGCGCTACTTCGAGCGGCTGGTGAAGCGGGTTCGAGGCCGACTGCGGGGCTCGGTGCGCCGCGCGGCCGACGAAGAAGACATCGCTGCCAGCGCGCTTGAAAGTGTTTTTCGCGGAATTCAAGAAGAACGCTTTCCGGACTTGACCGACCGCGACAATCTCTGGTCCCTACTGGTGGTGATTGCCGAGCGTAAAGCCGGAAAGTTGATTCGTCGAGAGACCGCGGCCAAACGCGGCGGCGGAAACGTCCGCGGCGATAGTGCCGTGCTGGACGCCCGCGATCTCCGCGGTGGCTTCGACCGATTTGCGGGCGACGAACCGACGCCCGAGTTTACGGCCCTGGTGGCGGAAGAGTGCCAGCGGCTATTGGCCATTCTCGACGACGATCTGTTGTGCCAGATCGCCCTGGGCAAGATGGAAGGCTACACCAACGAAGAACTGGCGGAGCAGTTGGAATGCGCGCCGGTTACGATTGGCCGCAAACTGCGGCTGATTCGTCAACGCTGGGAACGCGACGCCCAACTGCAAAGCGAACAGGCTTGAAAGTTAAGCGGGCGGCGGGCCGCCTTGCCGTCTCCGCATCCTGCGTATGTCGACGACCGAATTTCGGACACAGAGTATCGAGCAATCTCGGGTTGCAACCCGGACGGCACCGCTTGCGTGCCGATCGCCGCTCGGGATTTGGAACGACATAACCGTTTGAGAAGAGCGCCATCTTTCGCGGTGCCAGCCGCCAGCCGTGACTCGGCACCTCGGCCGTCGATTGGCAATTGTGTATTCCTTTGCGGCCGCGCCCAAGTGGGGCTCGCACCCAGCAGATCGGCCTGCGTCCGCACGCGCCATGCTAGCTGCCGGCGGGCCATTGAAGCCGCCCGCTGGAAAAGCAATGCGGCCAAAATCACCGACGATGGCATTTTTCGGGGAACATCCTTGACGTGCCGTGCGTCTCTTCCAATGGGGGGTGGGGTTTGCCCCTGCGTGCCACCGGTGGGTGGCAGGGAGAGCGCGTCTAACTCCAATGGGGGCAATGGTTTTCGTGAATGTTTTAGTTTTCGGAACTTTTTTCGATACATTTGTAGGGGTAGTTTCAAGTATTAATGGGGGGAAGGGCAGTGGTTCTCCCCTCCCGCCGCGGCTCATAGCCCTCTGACAGGCTGAGCGTAGGGATACCTTCCGCAGATTCCGTGCGGTGGTTCCGTCGCAAATGTCAGGCGGTTTGGCCGGGGGCCGGCAAGTGGGCATGTGACTGAAGCCGCCCAAGCTGATCGGCCGCATTCCTGTACGGCGATTCGCGGCGGCTTGGTCCAGCGGCGAACGATCCTCATTCTCGCCAGGAGGTGCGAGCGGATCGTTCTTCGCGTGAGCACGAGCAGAGTGCATGTCGCGCCGCACTTTCCCGTGTGCCAATCGTTCGAATTGGCGGATTGGATGAGGGTAAGGATCGGCATTCCACCACAGGGGGTGGGTGCCTCGCGATCCGCTGTCATCCGTATGCGCGAGTTTTTTGGGGTAACTGAAGCAGTACTTGCCCAATGTCGGCTCCGTGAACCTGTCGGCGCAGTCGCGCTGCATTGCTTTCGCGCAGCATGGCCGGGGTCGCCTTGGGCGAATCGCACTGGGGAAACCATGGCAACGTACGAATCAATTCCAGTTGCGAATCTGGGTAACAACCATCTCAATGGAGAAGGCCACCATGGCAATGGCGGACTGCGCCCCAACGGGTCGCTGGCCTCCGTGATGGCGGGCCGTCGGGGCAAGCTGAGCGCAAAACCCACCGCCAACGATGTCCGCTTGATGGTGCGTTACGAGGAGATTCGCAAGCGGCTTTCGCAACAAAGCGCCGAACGGTTGATGCGGCCGTTGGCCTACTTCGTGTTGGAAGGCGATCGCCGGTTGCCTCTGGCCTTGCTGGATCGCACCCTCCAGGAGATCGTGGCGTCTGACTTTGCCGAGTTGGCCGCGGTGCCGGGCGTGGGCGTCAAAAAGCTGGAAGGCATGATCGTGGTGCTGGAGCGGGCCGCTTCGGCGCCCTCGCAGCCCACTACGGCTACCGCCTTCGACGATTTCCAGTCCCAAGCTGTTTCGGAAGAAGAATGGGATGCGTGGAGGTCGGTGGTTTCCGCGGCCAGGCTTGAGAACGAACCGCTCGGCCGGTTTGCCCCTTCGCTGTTGAACCTGCCCCGGGTGATTTGGGACGTGCCGCTGAAGAACTACGCCAGTTGCACGCTGGCTGAAATTCGCGCCCGCAAGACGCACGGCGAAAAGCGGGTGCGGGGCGTGCTGGAGGTGTTTGCCGCGTTGCATAGTCTGGTGGGCAAGGGGGCGCCATATGCCTCGCACCTGTCCATCCAGATTATCCCCAGCTTCCTCCAGCCGGTGCAGTCGTGGCTGGTGGCAGCCCGACACCGCGCCACGACCTTGACCTACGACGAAATCCGTCGCGAGTTTGTCGAGCCGCTGGTCGAGCAGATCGGGATCGACGCGGGGCCGGGGGTGCAGCGGCTGGTGGCCGAACGGCTGGGACTGCATACGGGGCACGTGGTTTCCGTGCGCGAATCGGCCAGCCGCCTGGGACTGACCCGGGCGAGGGTGTACCAGTTGTTGGGCGAGGTGGCCGAGATCATGCGGATTCGCTGGTCCAACGGCGCCGTCCTGGTGCACGACCTGCGCGAGCGCTTGGAGAAACATCGTCTGCCGAACGAAATGCCGCTGTACCTGGAAGCTGCCCACCTGCTGTTTCCTTGTTCTCGGCCCGGCATCACGACCGACCTCACCGCGTCTCCGCTGGCCTAGCCGTAATATCGCAGGCGGAGTTTTCCGTTGGGGATTGGCCTCTGGCTGTCGCACCGGAGCGCACGCCATCGCTACTTATGCTGGCGCGGCCGCCGCGCGGTCTCTTGGTTGTGGTCTCTTAGCGCGGACTCAGAGCGCGGTGTGCCGGCGCAGCAGCAGAAAAGCAGCAGCACAGAATTGTTGCAGCACCAAATTGTAGCAGCACCAAATTGTAGCAGTGCCGAGTGAGAGCGGGGGCCGCTTGAGGAGCCGCCCAGCATGGTATGGCACCACCCAATTGGCCGGGGGAAGACTCGTCTGGTCGCTGGAGGCCGCACTCCCTATAATCCCCCACCCGGTCCAAGCCTGGCGCGCGGAGCATGCGCGCCGGCGGCGGACCGCGCCGCTGCTTGCCTCCGCAGTCGGCAGGCATGATGGCCTGCCGCCATGTCATATGAATCGCCAGGGAGGGCGTCGCCATGCGCAAGATTGCCGTGTTGAACCAGAAGGGCGGGGTGGGCAAGACCACCACTTCTGTCAACCTGGGGGCCGCCTTGGCCCGGCGAGGGCTCAAAGTGTGCGTCGCCGACCTCGATCCCCAGGCTCACGCTTCGTTGCATCTCAATGCCAGCCTGCAATCGTCGCGGTTGGCCGATGCCTCGCTTTACCGCGTGCTGGCCGACCAGGCGCGACTGGCCGATATTCGCCAGCCTGCTGGGCAAAACCTTTGGGTGGCCGCGGCCAGCATCGACCTGGCCGCCGTCGAGGTCGAATTGGCTGGCGTTCCTGGCCGCGAAGTCGTCCTGCGCAAGAAACTGGCGGAAGATACCGAACCGTTCGATCACCTGGTGATTGATTGCCCGCCCTCGCTGGGCATTCTTACACTCAATGCATTGTGCGCGGTGGACGAGGTCTTGATCCCACTCCAGCCGCACTTTCTGGCACTCCACGGCTTGAGCAAGCTGCTGGAAACCGTGGACCTGGTGGCTCAGCGTGTGAACCCTCAGCTTCGCGTGGCGGGCGTGCTGCTGTGCATGTACGAATCGTCCACGCGGTTGGCTGGCGAAGTGGCCCGGGATGTGAGCACGTTCTTGGAGATGTCGCGGGGCAAGAACCGTCCCTGGTCCGACGCCCGACTGTTCGATGTGAAGATTCGGCGCAACGTCCGCCTGGCGGAGGCGCCCAGCTTTGGGCAGTCGATCTTCGACTACGCGCCCGATTCGCCGGGTGCCCAGGATTACAACGCCTTGGCAGACGAATTTCTGGGACTGGCGCACCAAGTGCCGGCGCCTGTCTCGCGCGAGGCGTTCCTCAAGAGCATGGCCCGGCTTGCCGAACCGGTAAATTAACCGCCGCACTACCGCGCACCGCGGCCACGGTCCGGCCCGTCAGGCCGTTCCGCCTGCGCGGTTGATCAGGAACGTGGCTGTTGCAGCAAAGAACCGGCGCAACGTCTGTTGGGCCTCTTCGGGCAGATCGGTTTCGTCCAGCGCCTGCTCCATCAACTCCACCCAGCGGTCACGTGCCGCCGGCGTGATGGCAAACGGGGCATGGCGCATTCTTAATGCCGGATGGCCGCGCTGGGCCAGGTACTCCGGAGGTCCGCCAAACCGAAAGATCAAGAACAGCCGCAACCGCAACTCGGCACCGTCCATGTCGTCGGCCGGGTACATCGGCCCCAGCAGGTCATCGGCCGGCACGCGGCGGTAAAAGGCAGCGACCAGCCGTGTGAAACCTTCTTCGCCAATGGCGGCGAAAACTTTGTGTTCCGCCAGCTCAGACATTCGGCCACCCAAGGGGCAATGCTCGGCAGACGGCTGGCCGTGGGCGCAGCGCCATGATTACTTCTCCTCGTCGGTCAGCATCACTTGCACGCCAAAGCCCTGCAGGGCCTTGACCTGTTCGCTTTTGGCCTGGTCGGTGAGGGGGTTACCTGCAAGGTACACACGCAGAAACGGAGCCAGGCGGCGCTGGCCTTCGCTATCGGCCTTGCACAGCGCCACCAGTGGCGCCAAGTCAGCGATCTTGTTGTGCTGGGCGAGCAGCAACCGCAGTTGGGTCTGCGTGCCCAGCGGGGCCAGGCTGCTGATGGCGTTGCGGCCGATATCGAGCGTTGACAGGCGAGTGATTGACGTCAGCGCGTCGATCTTTTCCAGTTGATTGCCGTCCAGGTACAGTGAGGCCAGCTTCTCCAGTTTGCCCAGCGGGGCGATGTCCTTGATCTTGTTGTTCGACAGGTACAAGGCCGACAGTTTGCCAAGCCCCGATAAGGCCGCCACGTTCTCAATCTGATTGCCGGCCAGGTGCAGGTATTGGAGCTTCTCAAGCTTGGCCAGCGGCCCCACGTCCTTGATCTGGTTGCCCGCCAGATCGAGCGACTGGAGATTCTCCAGCGATTCCAGCGGCTTGAGATTGGCGATTTCGTTCCCGGCGGCCTTCAGAAGCAGCAGGTTAGTGCATTTCTCCAGACCAGTCAGGTCTTTGATTCCCTGGTTGTCGGCTTCCAGGATGAATACTTTGCGGAGGTCTTCTTCGGTGAGCGGTTCCTGGTTGTTCCGCTTCTCGTAGACCGCCGCCCGCACCGCCGCTTCAAGATTCTTGTCGGGAATGATCGGCTTGGCGGGTTCCTTGGGCTGCTCTGTGTCCTTCTTTTTGTCCTGGCTCTCGTCCTTCTTGTCCTCAGCGTGCGCGGGCGAGTCGAGCGCCGCAACCAGCGCGAAGTTCCCCGTCACGGCAAAGCACGCCAGCACGGTCCAGGTGGTCACAGTGGAGACGATTCGAGGCAGTGTTACGTTCATGTGCGTCCTCACTAGATGGGAACGAGTCCGCCGCCAGCGGTGCGGCAGAGGCCAAGGCAGGATCGGCGGACAAGGCACTAGTGGCTCGTCGGCAGGAATAACATGGCGATTATACGTTGTGGCAGGGCGGATTCGCCACCGCCTGCCATGGAACTTCGCCTACGAGATGCGGCAGTGGATGCCGTGTTCCCGTCACGCTTCTGCCGGGCGAATTGCGGGCGTCCCGTTGCGAGCCAACAACGCCGCAGACTCGGCATCAGCGGCTGCGAGCACCGCCAGGCACAAAGCCTATTGCTGCTTGGACCCTACTGATGGATGCGCTGCCTAGGTCTGCTCGGCGACCGCACGGTGCCGGTAGTCTTCCGTTTTCCTGCCCATTTGGCCGCATTTCGGACGGTTAGCACGAATGGGAACGGTCGTTGGCTGCGGATGTGTGCAAAAGAAACGAATAAAGGCCGCGTCTCGCCATTGGCAGGACGCGGCCTGATGTGTGTGGCGCTCGGGCTTCCTCCTGGGTAGGCAGGCTTGCGGTATTGCGACATGGTCGCAGCGATGCCGCAGCGTAGTCGCCGTCCGCACCATGATGTACGAACGTGGATGCCCGGGGAGCGAAACCCAGGTAGCCCTCAGCCGATGCAACGGTCCATTTCGGACGGTTAGTTCGAATCGGAGTCGGCCGGGGCGCCCACGTTGGGATCGAGGTCGATCTTGGGAACTGCGGGACCATCACCTTGCGGGGTGGCCGGATCAGCAGGTGCGGCGGGATCAGCGGGGGCCGCCGGATCGGCGGGAGTGGCCGGATCAGCAGGATCCACGGGAGCCGGATCGGCGGGGTCGGTGCCATCGACCGAAGGAGTCGTGGTGGAATTGGCATCAGTATCCGTCGATTGGCCGTTGGGCGCGGGCGGTTGTTCGCCGCCGCCGCAGCCAAGCACCATCGCCAAGCTGAGCACACAGACGAGCGAGAGCAGCTTCTTCATGTTGGTAACCCTTTGGAATGAAAGAGTACTGTGGCAGCGCGGGGAGGCCGCAGCCCGCAATTCACGAGGCTAGCGGCTGATACAACTGCCCGTGGGGGGGTGACACACAATAGCCATCCCGGTGGCCGGGTTACGGCCCAATGCAGGAGGTGCCGCCAAGAAGGTTGGGGGCAAAATCAAGCCAGGAAGCCGTGGCGGGGGGGCCCGGCCTTCGAGCCACGGAGGAAAAAGCGTTCAAGAGGCACGGAGGCACCCTGCCTCTTGAACGCCCGAGCTTCAAATGTTTACGCTTCCCAGCAGCTTCAATTACTGGCCGTCCGCGGGGGCGGTGTCGGTCGGGGCCGGATCGGTCGCCGGCGGATTGGGGTTGGGTGGGTTGTCGGCCTGGTTGCCGCAACCGGTCAAACCGAACCCTGCCAACGCCAGCAGCACCAACATTGTACGCATCGTGTCGTTCCTCTACCTGAGAACTGGGAAGTACCACAGGCGGGCCTGTTCCCCTGTGTGGGCTTAACCCGCCTCGCATAGGAAGAGTCACAATGCCGACCCGATATTCCCGGGACTGGCAAAAAATTCTGGAAATCTTGTCTCCCGGGCCACCTCCGAGCGAACCCATGGCAACAACCCGGTACAATGCCCTCCAAACAACGGGTGGCCTTGGCTGCGGACAATCCCTTTCCTGGTGGGGCGAGGTTCGTGTTCCAACAGGGCTGCCGGCGCGCGGCAAGGAAACATCTCCAGCGGGGGGAAGGCGAAAATCATTTCGCACGGCGGAAACTTTCGGGAATAATGTGCCTGCTGCAGGCATCTTCTAAGTACAGGGAACCATGTCGCCCGAACGGCCATTGTCCGAAACTCCGGCGGGAGCCGCGGCCATGAGCCACCCGCTGGTGAGCATTGCCGAACTGGTTGCGCGCCATCACGCGGAGCTATACGGCTATGCGTATCGGCTGACGGGCTCGGTTGCCGACGCCGAAGATCTGGTGCAGCAAGCCTTTCTTACGGCGCATGAAAACCTGTCGCAGTTGCAGCGCCCCGAAGCTGCCCGAGGTTGGCTCTACACCATCCTGCGCAACAGCTTCTTGAGAAACTGCCGGCGGCAGCAACGGTTCCCCCAAGGCGATGCCGAGATCGACCTGGACAGCCTGCCCGGCGTTCCTTTAGAAGAGGGGATCGACCGCGAGCGTCTGCAAGCAGCGCTCGACGAACTGCCTGACGAATTCCGCCTGGTTTTGCTGATGTACTACTTCGAAGACTGTTCCTACCGTGAGATTGCCCAGCGGCTGGAGATACCGCCGGGCACGGTGATGAGCCGGCTCTCGCGGGCCAAGGGGCACCTGCGCAAGAAGTTGTTCGATCAGCAGACCGTAGCACCTTCCACACCCCGCACGCCGTCCGAGCCGCGAGGGCAATGATGGACCCACGGACCCGCGAACAACTCGATGTTTGCCGTCCCGGCCGTGCGGACTGGGAAGACTCCGAGCTTGCGCAGCTAGCGGATGAGCTGCGCAACAACCGCGAACTGCGCGATTTGGCCGCGCGGCTTGAGGATCTCGACCACGCCATCGCGGCGGCCCTGATCGATGTCGCCCCGCCGCCGGGCTTGGCTCAGCGGATTATGGCACGGCTCGATCAGGCCCACGCGCAACCCGCGGACCAGGCCGCCGCGAGCCGCCCTCTCGATCTGTCCGAGGCGGTTGGCCCGCGCGAACGCGGTGCGCTATCCGATACGTTGGACCCTTCCGAACCGAGTGCCGCTGCCCAGCCGGCAGCGGTAGCCGAACCCAAGCGGCGTTTGCTTTCGCGGCGTGGCTGGCTGGCTATCGTGGGCACGGCCGCCGTTGCTGCGGCCCTGCTGATGTTGGCCTTCGTTCCCTGGGGTGCTCCGCGGCTGACACCCGATGAGATCGTCCACGGGGCCGACCAGATTTACCAGCAAGAGCTGCGAAGGCACGAAGGCTGGCAAGCCATCGAACCAGGGACCGAACCGGAAATGCCGCGTGACTTGCTGGCTCGGCCCGTGGCTTGGCGATCCGCGCGGGTCCAGGGAGCCGACGCTGTGGCGTACGACGTGCAGAACGCCCAAGCCCGCCGCGCGGTGCTGATGGCGATTGCGTGCCGCAGTGCCGACTTGCCCACCTCGCCGCCCTTGCAGCCGCAGTCGTCCAGCGGCCGGATGATCGCCGCCTGGCGGTCGCCCCAATCCAACACGGTTTATGTGCTGGTGGTGGAAGGCACGCTGGCCGATTACCAGTCGTTCGTCGTTCTGGGCCGCACTCTCACCTGAGCGCACTCCGACCTGAGCGTTGGTGCTTGGACGTTCTCACCTGCACGGTTTCAGCGGGACGGTGGTGCGTCTCCCCCACGTTCTCGACTTCAGCCTCCAGTGGGTGGTGGGGGCGAATCTCCGCGGTCCCGGCCATTGAAGACCAGCCGGCTTGCTGCGATACTGGAAGCTTCGCACCCACTTAGCCGGCTGGGCCGGCTTATCTTTTGGTGTTGGAGTAAGTCCCTGTGTTCGAGACGATTGCCATCGTGGGCGCCACAGGCGCCGTGGGCCAGATTATTCGTCAGTTGCTGGAAGAGCGCGAGGTGCCGTTCCAGCAGGTCAAATTCCTGGCATCCGCCCGATCCGCAGGGACGAAACTCACGTTCAAAGGCAAGGAATTCACGGTCGAGGAGTTGCGGCCCGAGGCCTTCGAGGGCGTGCAACTGGCCATCGGCAGCACGCCAGACCCGGTGGCGCGGGATTTCGTGCCCTGGGCACTGGAGCGCGGGTGCGTCGTGGTCGATGAAAGCGGTGCCTGGCGGATGGATCCCAAGGCTCGGCTGGTGGTTATCACGCCGGCGGCGAGCGGGCCGTAGTTGTCCTGGACGGTGACGTGCATGCCGT
>CAZEEG010000138.1:0-2336 GCA_964511065.1 uncultured Pirellulales bacterium
CCGGTCACCCGACCCGCTGGTGAGCTCTTACCTCACCGTTTCACCCTTACCCGCGCCACCCGAGGCGTTGCCGCCCCCCGGTGCCGCGTCGGCGGTTTGCTTTCTGTTGCACTTTCCCTGGCCTCCCCGGTTGATTGGGGGAGGTCGGTGGGGATTACCCACCACCCTGTCCTGTGGAGCCCGGACTTTCCTCCCGCTTGCCGTGGCAAGCCAGCGGCCGCCCGGTTCGCTCCCAACTCTGTTTGTCGGATCATCAATTGGCCGGCGGGCATGCAGGTGACCTCCCTGCCCGCCGTCCATGGCACGCTTCACAGAGTGAGCGTCTACTGTATATACGCTTGAAACCCTGCAAAAGCTCGCGGACGCGTGGCTCAAGTGGCCGCCGGTCACGGCCATCGCGCAAGCACGCTTGAAATGAGCCGACGGTGCAGGCCCCCTGCCTGACCGCCCCGCCGCGTTGGATATTGGCTCCAGGGGGTTGCCCTTACTATCTGTGATCGACCCTGCTCGGCCTGCCTGGTGGCCCTGGACGCCTCTTTTCAGCTTGTAGCGGTCCCTTGCTGGTACAACCGGCCTTGCCAGGTATCGCGGCGGACAAACTCGTCGTCGATGGCTTGGCGCAGGTCCATCTTGTCCAGGCACCAGTCGGGCGCGACGAGGTAGTCGGCGGGAACTTCGCCCGTCACCCGTTCCACGATGCACGAAGGCGGCAACCGCTCCAGAAACTCAACGACCGTCGCCACGTACTCGTCGCGCGAGAGCAGCGAAACCTCGCCGGATTGGTACTGTTTCACCAGTGGGGTGTTCTTGACCACGTACAGGTTGTGGAGCTTCACGGAGTCCAGCCCTAACCGGGCGACTTCGCTTGCCGTGGCGAGCATGTCGTCGCGGCTTTCGCCAGGCAGACCCAACATGACGTGGGCACAGATTTCGAATCCGCGGTTTTGACTGCGCTCCACGGCGTCGAGAAACGCATCGTAGTGGTGACCGCGGTTCATCCAGTCGAGCGTCCGGTCGTGAATGGTTTGCAGACCGTACTCGACCGACAGGTATACGCGGCCGGCGAGTTCCTCCAGCAGGTCGAGCACGTCGTCAGGCACGCAGTCGGGCCGGGTGCCAATGACCAGCCCGACCACTTGCGGATGACTGATCGCCCGCTCGAACAACAGCCGCAACTTTTCCACGGGCCCGTAGGTGTTGGTCGCCGGCTGAAAGTAGGCCAGGAACCGATCGACATCGTAGCGCCACTTGAGGCGGCGGATGCCTTCGTCCAACTGACTGCGGATGTCGACGCGGGGAAGCCTGCGGCTAGGACTGAAACTGCGATTATCGCAAAATACGCATCCCCCCAAGGCAACGGTTCCATCGACATTGGGGCAGGTGAAACCGGCGTCGAGGCTCACTTTTTGAACCCGCCCCTGGAACACCTCACGGAGAAAATGGCTATAACGGTAATAGCGCAAACCTCGCTGCCGCCAATCCTGTCCGGCACCGTTGGGTACAAAACGACTACTCATGGGCGGCAGGGGGCATTCCAGAGGGGCGCATCTTGAAGGTTGACTATCCCAGTTGCTACCCTACTATTGGGCTGCCGCTGGGGTGGCATATTGGCCCGCGCTCGGAATGCGCGGGCGGGAATCGGCTTAGGCAATCGACAGGGGGCAAGAGTTCGGATCGATCCTCTCATTCCTGTTCATTCCCTCCGATCTTAGCGGAATCGATTGCACCAGAAAACTCGTGGAGGCAGAGTAACAATGTACGGTGAGCTGCTCCCCTTGGGGGGAGGTGACCCTATCCCATTGTTGAAAAAGAAACTGCTCGTCGGCCGCCGGGAAAGCTGTGATATCGTGTTGCGCTTCCCCAACGTCTCGGCGCACCACTGCGTCCTCACGCTCAACGATGGTTACTGGTACGTTACCGACCAGAACAGCCGCAACGGCGTGAAGGTGAACGGAACGAAGGTCGAGGCTGGCGACAAGCGTCTGGATCCGGGCGATACGCTCGCCATCGCGAAGCACAAGTACGAAGTGCGCTATTCGCCGCGCGAGTTGGGTGCCACGGGCCCTCCCATCGACGACGAAACCGCCAACATCTTTCGCAAGTCGCTGCTGGAACGCGCCGGGCTGGTGCGGCCCAAGCGCGGCCCCCGCGAGTAAACCAGGCGGTCGCATCCACAGCCCCCTATGCGTGAACGCCCACCTCCACAGGTGTCGGGCTCGGCGTGGGCGTTTTGCGCGCTGCGGCTTCCCTCTTGCACTTCCAACGTCACAATAACCCTTGAGGAGTGCGCCCGCTGCCGACAGCAGCCAGGTGCGCTGTAGCCAGGTGCACCGTAA
>CAZEEG010000138.1:2436-14298 GCA_964511065.1 uncultured Pirellulales bacterium
AGCACAGCCCAAGGGAACGCATGGGCAAGAAAAAGAAATTCCGAACACAATTCCGCAAGAACCAGCAGGTCCGCGTTCGCCGTAGCGACTGGACCCGGCAGTTCAAACGCCACGGTTTCGAACAGCATGACCTCGAGCGGGGCGAACGGGTTAGCGGCAAAGGTGCGCTCACCCGCCAGCGGACGATCGTGGCGGAAGCAGCGAACGCCGACCAGCCGCTGCTGGAAGTCGACGAAACCAACTGTTTGCGCGGTCGCGTGATCAGCGTCCGAGGGCTAATCAGCCTGGTCGAGGCCGAGGACGGCCGCCACTACCATTGCGCCACGCGGAGGTTGCTTAAGAGCCTGGCTATCGACCAGCGTAACGTGGTAGCTGCGGGCGATATTGTGCTGTTCCGCCCGGCCCCGTCCACGGAGCCGATCGGCGAAGGCATCATCGAGCGCGTGGAACCGCGGCACGGGATATTGAGCCGCAGCAGCCGAGGTCGGCAGCACATCATCGTGGCCAATGTCGACCAGGTGCTGATCGTCGGCAGTGCGGCTGAACCCGACCTTAAGCCGCACTTGATTGACCGGTTCCTGGTCACGGCAGAAAGTTCCGCCATTCGCCCGATTATCGTTATCAACAAACTCGATTTGGTTTCTCCCCACACGCTGCAGCCACTGATCGGTGTCTATTCGCAGATGGGGTATACGGTATTGCCGGTCAGCGCCACCAGCGGGTTTGGCATCGATCGACTGCGGCGGGTCATGCAGGGGCGGCACAGCGCCGTGGCCGGCCAAAGCGGCGTGGGCAAATCATCGCTGCTCAATGCGATCGAACCCGAACTGGGCCTCCGTGTGCGCGAAGTCAGCCGCGATACTCAAAAGGGACGTCACACCACTACCAGCGCCATGCTGGTGCGGCTTTCATGCGGCGGCTACGTGGTGGACACCCCCGGCATTCGGCAGTTCCAGCTATGGGACGTGGTTCCCGAAGAAGTGGCGGGCTGGTTTCGCGATATTCGGCCGTTTGTCAGCCTGTGCCGCTTTCCCGATTGCACGCACACCCATGAGGACGAGTGCGCGGTCAAAGACGCCGTTGCCGACGATTTACTCGACGCCCGACGATATGAGAGCTACTGCCACTTATTCGCTGGCGATGAGGTATGAGGCCGGCCTGCTGCAAGGGGCCGGCGTATTTTGGCGGCGTCTCACAAATGGTTGCCGTTACCGGAAGTTGAACTGCCATCGCTTCATTTCTTCCAACCGCGAGTGGTTGGTGAGCGCGAAATCGAGCGGCGTCAGCGTGATCTTGCCCTTGGAGAGGGCGATGACATCCGTTTCGTCGGGGCCCTCAGGCAGCGACGCATCGTTGGTCGACCAATAATAGTAGCGGCCGCGCGGATCGGTCCGCCGCTCGAAGCCTTCGCCGTAGCGGTTGACGTCCATCGGCACCATGACCACCTCGGGGGCGTCTTGCTCGGTTGCAACACCGGGCAGATTCAAGTTGTACAGGTGCGGCCCGGGCGTTTCGTGCTTCTGCAATTGTTCGATCACGTGCCGGGCAATCACGGCCGCGCGGTCGTAATTGGCGTTCTCGTCGAACTCCAGGGATACCGCGATGCTGGTCACGCCGAAAAACGCGCCTTCGATAGCCGCCGCGACCGTGCCCGAGTAAAGCACGTTGATCCCGGCGTTCAGGCCGCTATTGATGCCGCTGACGACCAGGTCGGGCCGCTGGGGCAGCAGGGTGGAAATGGCCAGCTTGACGCAGTCGGCAGGACTGCCTTCTACGCCCCAGCCGCGCCGCCGGTCGCCATCGAACAGTTCTTGGGCAATCAGCGGTGTCAGGTATGTGATGGCGTGCCCGACGCCGCTTTGCTCGGTCATGGGGGCAATCACGGTCACGTCGGCCGTCTTGCGCAGTTCGCGCTCCATCGCCGCCAGGCCAGGAGCGTAAACGCCATCGTCGTTGGTGAGCAGAATCCGCATGAATGGTTGAGTTGGTCAGAGGCCAAACCGTGCGAAGCACCCGGGGCACGCGCCCCGGCATTTTGGGATACCGCGGAACCGGGGCGCATTGGTCGAAATAGCGGCCAACACTGCCGAAGGTTGCTTCATGCCTTGCTTTTGACCCCGCAGTTCACTTGTGCCCGCTTGAGGACTTCGCCCGCCTTGCGCCGGGCCCTGGCGGCACCGTCGGCCAGAATCTCGCGCACTTGGCCAGGCTGCGCGGCCAGTTCCTTACGCCGCTGGCGCGGCTCCTCGAAGAATTGGTCGGCCAAGTCGGCCAGGGCTTTCTTCACTTCGCCATACCCAAAGCCGCCGCGGCGATACATGGCGGCCATTTCCTCCCGCTGCTGCGGCGTGGCGAAGAGGCTGTAAAGCTGGAACAGGTGATCGCCCTCGGGCTCCTTGGGTTCTTCCATCGGCCGGGAGTCCGTCTGGATGCGCATGATCTTCTTGCGCATCACCTTGGGCTCGTCGAACATTTCGATGGTGTTGTTGTAGCTTTTGGACATCTTCTCGCCATCGGTGCCGGGCACCTTGGCCGATTCGTCCAGAATCTTCGCCTTGGGAAGCACGAACGTCTCGCCAAACAGGTGATTGAACCGCCCCGCCAGGTCGCGGGCCACCTCGATATGCTGTACCTGGTCCGCACCCACAGGCACAATGTCGCTGTCGTAGCCCAAGATGTCGGCCGCCATCAACACCGGGTAGGTGAACAGCCCGGCATCGGCGGCGAGCCCCTTCTCCTTCTTTTCCTTGTAGGCCACGCAGCGTTCCAGCAGCCCCATGGGTGCGATGGCCAGCAGCAGCCAACAGAGCTCGGAAATCTCGGGCACGTCGGACTGGATGAACAGGGTCGCCCGATTGGGATCGAGACCCAGGGCCAGCAGGTCCAGGGCGGCATCCCACGTGTTTTGTTCGAGCACTTCGCGGTCGCGAATGGTGGTCAGGGCATGCAGGTTGGCGATGAAGTAGTACGACTCGTCTTCATCCTGCAAGTCGATGTATTGCCGGATCGCGCCGAAGTAGTTGCCCCAGTGAAATCGGCCGGTGGGCTGAATGCCGGAAAGTACGCGCATGGGGGTGAAATCAACCCTGGTCAGTTGTCAAAGTTGGTTCAGGAGTTGGAGGGAGGCGGCCTCCCAGCGGGGGCCGGTTGATCTCCCATGCGACCCATTCTAGGGCTTTGCCGCCGGCTGGAAAGTCCGGAACGCGGCGTCCACCCCGCACCACGCCGCGGTTGACAGGTTGCTGCTTCCGACAAGGCGGCGGGGACCAATCAAAGTCCCTGTGGCTTCAACGCCGCGTAACCGTCCCCGGCTCAGAGCGTATAGGGCTCGCCCGGTTTTAGAACGATCGGTTCGGCCGACGTTTCACGCCGCACGGTTTCAGCCCAGGCGGCCGCGTCTTGCGCGATGGGCGGCCATGTATTGTAGTGGGCCGGCATCACCCGCTTGGGCTTGAGTAGCTGGATCGCCTCGATTGAATCTTCCGGCCCCATGGTGAACAGGTCGCCGATCGGCAGCACGGCCAGGTCGAGTCCGGCCCGGCCAATCCGCTCCATGTCGGAGAACAGGGCCGTATCGCAGGCGAAGTAGATCATGGCATCTGCCAGCCGAAGCAACAGGCCGGCCGGGTTGCCGCCAGGGCTGCCATCAGGCATGGTCGAACTGTGGTGCGCCGGTGTCAGTTGCAGGCGGCCAAAGGGCTGGCTGGTCGAGCCTCCCAGGTTCATTCCCAGCGTGTTTTCCACGCCGCGCGCCTGGAACCATTGGGCGACCTCGAACACGCCAATCACCAGGGCCCCCGTTCGCTTGGCGATGGATTCCACGTCGGCCACGTGATCGCTGTGCCCATGCGAGACCAGGATGAAGTCGGCCTCGACGTCGGCCGCTTTGACCGGGGCCGTGGGCGAATCGTCGAGGAACGGGTCGATCAGCAACTTGTGTCCGGCACTTTCCAGTGCCCAACATCCATGGCCAAGCCAGGTGAGCGTGGTGGTCATGCTGGCTCCTTCCGCCGTAAATGCCGAAATGCCTGAGAAACGAACGAAGCGCGACAGGGGCTTGCTGCGCGGGCGCGGCCCCCTTTCCCGTTTCATACCCGGTGCCGCGGCAACCATCAACCTGTTGACAATCCCGGGGGGGACGCGGGCTCGGCAAGCGCGTGCGCAATAAAAAAACGTCCGACCGGCGACACGCAAAGCATCGCCGGCCGGACGGAATTGGAACGGTTAGCCGGCCAACGGTTAACGGCCAGAAGTGGCCCAGGCCGTCGCCACCTGATTGGGCGTACCTTTGTAAATGGCCTGGAACGCGTTTTCAAACTTCGCACCGCCCTTGAGGGCGTTAAGCAGTTGCTGATACTTCGCGGCGTTGTTGCGGCCCATCAAGAACTTGACGAAGCCGTAGTTCAGCGCGGCGGCATCTTCAGGCACGAGCTTGCCGGTGAGGAAGTCATCGCCCTTGGACATCTTGCTGGCCGCTGAACTGATGCGGTTGTCGCGTTCCACGGACCGCCGATCCCTCGGTGCGATCCGCGAAGCCACCTCCCAGGCCGTGCCTTGTGCGAACCATTCGGGCACTTCGCCGCAACTTTCGACATACGCCCCGGCCATTTGCTCAGCCAGCAACGGTTCCAAGGCGCCCTCGTCCTCCAATTGCGGTGGATAGATGCACGCGTAAGCATCGGTGATGGTGTACCGCCAGTGCCCCCGCTGACTGCCGGGCATCTCGCGTTTCTCGACCATCCGGCCGAACTCCGAGTATTCAAAGCGGCGATTGACGGCAAAGATCGTCAGACGGCCCTTGATGAACGGCTTGTCGCTGGGGGCTTTGAAGATGGACGCTACGCGAGGCAGTAACTTCTCGGCTGATTCGCCGATCTCTCGCAGGCGGTCTTCACCTACGTTACCCATCAGCAGGAAGTTGGCGGTAGCGGTCTGGTCTGGCGTGATGTCGGGATTGGCTAGGCGCCAGTTGCGCTCGGCATCGCCCACCCGCTGCTCGGCCAGTTCGGCGTGGGTCATTTGGCTGGCAGCATAGATGGCTGCCACGCGGTCGATGGCCATCTTGGGATCGCTGCCATCGAACGTGGCACCTTCAGCGATCCATTTTTCGAACTTGGCGATTGTCTCATCGGGCAGCGGCGGCTTACGGAGCGGCATCCGTTGGCCAGCTTCGCCTTTGAGCTTCTTGATGAGCAGGCTATCGGCCGGCTTGCCCGGCGTGATGATGACGCCATTGCGATTGCCGGCCAGCATCCGCTCGAAGGTATTCAGCCCCAACTGGGCCGAAGGCTGTCCGCCGGCATGGCAATCCAGACACTGGCTGGCAAGTACCGGGGCGATGTCGCGAGCGAACTTGATGGTCTCCTTGCCGCTGGCTGCCTTCACTTCCAGCTTGGGTACATCCGGGCGGGAAACCAGGCCGGTGAGCGGGGCGTTGGCGTCGGGGCCATCGAACTTGGCGCCCTCGTCGATCCACTTGGAGATCAGGGCAATCTGGTCTTTGGGCAGTTGGCCGCCGCCACGCGGCATGTCGCCCGATTCCAAGACTTCGATCAACCGGCTATCGGCTCCTTTGCCGGGCGTGACCATTTCAATGCCGTTGGCTCCGCGCATCATCGACGAGAAACTCGCCATGCTGAAGTTGCCGCGCGTGCCGGTCACGTGGCAGTTGTTGCACCGCTGCAGAAAGATCGGCGCCACCTGGTTCACAAAGCTCACTGCGCCATTGGCCGGGGCCGGAGTTGGCGTACCCGGCGTGGAGGGCCTGGCAGCGGCCCCTTGCTGCATGCCCGGCACGTTGATCCCGTGGGCCGACAGGAACCGCTGACGGGCCTTCAGGCCTGCGTGCAACGGAGCCACCAGCTTGGCGACGTCGGCATCTTTGCCGTCGCCCTCGAGCTTCTTGATGGCTTCCTGAGCTTCACCCAGCAGGCGCTTGGCCGCTTCGAAATCGCCGGCCAGGGCGCGCTCGCCGGCCTCTTTCAGCACCTCGTAGGCTGCCTTGGCTTGCTGGGTTTGCTCGGGCGTGACTGCCGCCTCCAGCGGCAGCGCCGTGGCCGCGATCAGGACGGCCCCCAGCACGGCCGAGGCCGCGCGGAAAACGAATGTTTGAGACATGGATCTGCTCCTCAACGGTGACGTGAACTCTGCTCCAACTCCGCCGCGATCGCTCGATGCGTTGACAATCGGGGCGGTTCCCCTTCTTGCGGGGGCGGAACTCTGCGACCGATAGTATAAAGCGATCCGGCGGCCGATGATAGCTCGCCAGCGTGGAAGCTTGCGGTGCCAGCTACGAGCCCAGGGCCGGGGCGGCCATGGGCCGCATATTTCAGCACCTGAAGGGGGCTGCCCCCTGGCGTTGCCATCCCTGGCGAGCCCCCAACGCCGGCGATGGCCGGACGCCGAGGCGCCGCGAGCATGCCTGCAGTTTGCCGAAATCCGTCGCCTGAATGAACTGACCGCAGTCGGCGCACTGGCAGTGGCAAAGAAACACGCTGAACAAATCCTCCCAGTCGCCATCGAACGCTTGGGCAAGTTCGTCTGGGTATCAGAACACAAAGCCAACCGTTACTTCGAACTTCTGGCCGCCGCAATGCGGACTTAAAAACGCCTGTCGCGGTCCTTGCCCTCGATAGTGGGTCGCCCCGACACCACCGGAACGGCGAGCCACTTCGGCGTGGTATCCATGCTGGTCGGTATTCAGCAATTCGCTGACTGTTTTGCACGCGGCGCGCTCAAACGCCAACGGACTGATGAATTCCGGGCCATCGTATTCGCGGTTGTAATCTCGCAATGGATAGCCGAGGAATCGCCCTTGCTCGCCGCCGCAGCGGCAGACAAGCTTCCACACGGAGTGTGGATTGTCATCAAACGGTTCCGGGAGTTGGGCCGGCCTGGCACGAAAGCCGCACAGGCATGATGGTGCCGTCGTCCGCAACAAATTCACCAGGCTGGCTGCGTCCATCGGTTGATCCAACGCTATTTGAAGCAGTAGTCTTCCCTATACAGCAGTTCGATACTCTCGTCGGGCCGCAAGTGATAGATTTCCAGGCAAAATTCGTCAGCCCCCAGTGATAAGAAACGCACGCGGCCTTCGCGTTTGCCCTCCGCATTGGTTTTCAGCACCGTACAATTTCTGGGACCTTTGAGCCACATATATTCAGGCTGATCTTCGATCGTAACGTGTCCTGCGGTGTCCAGGCCGAGGTTCAGTGCCACTCCGCTCCCCATATCATCGACATAGGCAAATACCGGCTCGCTCTCGGGAAATGCGGACAAGTCGATCTCGAATTCGGCTCCGTGGCGGATGCTGACGAGTTGCACGGCTGGATTCATTTCTGCCTCAAGATGAATGTTGGGCGCGTAGGGCGCAATCCGCCGATCGTACGACCGGCAAATGGCCCATCAATCTTACCACCGTAATTGACGATGGATGGCGCGAATTCCTGGGCGATGCGCGAGCCTGCAATGGTGACAGCTCGCCAGAATGCCAGAGAGGCGTCGGGCGTCGCAAGGAAAAAACCGGGGGCCGGGTACTCAGTAGCCGGTGTGGAATGAACGCGGCGGCACCATGGCCGCAGTCCTCGGCGTGTGCGCCAAACGCGGCTTATCACTCATGCTGATCCAACAGCCGATTGAAACGCTCGCGGGTTTGCGCCGTCACGCGCTCCAGTTCATCGGTCAGAGCCGCACCATCGGCATAATCCAGTTGCCGGGCCAGTTTGTCGCGTTCTTCAGGCTCGCTGGGCAAGTCGTCGCGACTGCTGCCGTAGATGAGCCGCAATCGGTTCTCAACCCGGCGAAGCAGGCGGTAACTCTTGCAGAAGAACTCCGCGTCGTCGGCCGATAGATGCCCGGCTTCCTCCAGCGCGGCCAATGCGTCGAACGTGCCGGGAATCCGCAGGCCGGGGTTCTCGCGGCCGTATTTCAGTTGCAGCATCTGGACGGCAAATTCCACGTCGACAATCCCGCCGGCTCCCCGCTTCAGGTTGGAGGGCGAAGCCGACTCTTCCAGCCGGGTTCGCATTTCGCGGATGGCGCGCACGTCGTCCGGGCCAAAAGGATGATCCAGCGCCGCCTTGGCAATGGCCGCTTCCGTGGCCGCGGTTGCCTCGGGCGAACCGTACACCACCCGGGCTCGGCACAATGCCAGCCGTTCCCATATTTGCCCTTCGCCGCTGGCGAAATACCGTGAGAACTCCTGGAGCGACGTCGATAGCGGGCCGTTGCGACCCGTGGGGCGCAAGCGGGCGTCGATCTCGTAGAGCCGGCCGTACGGCCCCAGGAACGTGGTCGTCTTGATGATCTTCTGGCCGAGCTGGCTGAAGAAATGCTGGTTGCTGGTGGGTGAGGCCGTGCGGGTGGTGGCGACCGTGTTGCCTTCCTGTTCATACAAGAAAATGATGTCCAGGTCGCTGTGGTAGGAGATTTCACCGCCACCAAACTTCCCCATCGCCACAATCACCAATCCGCACGGTTCACCGGCCCGGGGGCCGCTGCTGAATTGCGGTTGCCCCAGCTTGGGGATCAGCCTGCTGTATTCGCGATCGGCGATTTGCTCCAGGCAGACCTGGGCGACATTGGACAACGCGGCGGTGGTCGCTGCCACGTCCTCCTTGCCCAGGATGTCGCGCGCCCCCACGCGGAGCAATTGCGCATTCTTGAACGAATGCAGAATGGGGTCGAGATCTTCGGCCGCGCGGCATAACTCGGCCAAGGTTGCCCGCAGTGTTTGCAATCGCGGCAGCTTGTCGAGCATCAGGCTATCGAGTAATTCGTCGATCATGCCAGGGTTGCTGATCAAAATGCTCGACAGAAACGAACTGCTCGCGCACAAGTCCACATACAGGTGCAGACTGGGGGGATTGAAGCTGAACAATTCCCACAGCGCCCCCTTGCCCCCCAGGCTATCGCTCACCTTTTCCAGGGCGACCAGCGTGCCGTCGGGGTCGGGCGTGCGGGCGATTTCGCGCAGCAGTGCCGGGGCGATCGACGCCAGAAAGTGCCGGCACCGTCGCGTGGATAAGAATGGAATCCGCTCCGTCGCCAGCGCTTGCATGTGCTGGTACGCCCGCTGCGGCTCGCGAAAACCGTAACGGCTGAACACGGCTTCGATCTGCTCGGGCGGCGGATCCGGATCGAGGATCAGGTCGACCTCGGGGCGGGTTTCTTCGTCGTCGTGGAAGGCGTGATGCAGCAGATGGTTGAGAATCTTGCGGTTCTCGGCGGTGATGCGGCGGTAATCGCTGCGGAATGCCTCCAGCGCCGTCCGCTCCGGCTTGTCCGCGTAGCCCAGCCGAATGGCCAGCTTCTGCAGTTCCTCGGGCTCTTCGGGCAGCACGTGGGTTTGCAGGTCGAACATAATTTGAAGCCGGTGCTCAATATTGCGGAGGAACTGGTAATTGGTTTCCAGCAGACTCCGCTCCTGCGGCGTGAGGCAGCCGATCCGTTCGAGCTGATCCATCGCCTTGAGCGTGTTACCGGTATGCAGTTCCGGCGCTTCGCAACCGTGCAGCAGTTGCAGGAACTGGATGGTGAACTCCACGTCGCGAATGCCGCCGTGCCCTGATTTCACTTCACGGTGGTCGGCTTTGTCGTTGATGGTCCGCTGCTCGATACGGCGCTTCAGGGCCTTGATGCCAGTGATGTCGGCCACGCCCAGGTAACGGCGATAGATCCACGGCCTGAGCCGTTCCAGGAACTCGCGGCCCAAGTCGAGGTCGCCGGCCACGGGCCTTGCCTTGACAAACGCCTGGCGTTCCCAGGTGCGCCCCATCTTGTCGTAATACTGGAGCGCCTGTTCAACCTCGTAGGCCAGCGGCCCCTGCTGGCCGTTGGGCCGCAATCGCAGGTCGACGCGGTACACGATGCCCGCCTCGGTGGGCGTGGTCAGCAGGTGGACCAGTTCGCGAACCAGCCGCTGGAAGAACTCATCGTTGCTGATGGAGCGAGGGCCGTCGGTGGTGCCTTCGCCTTCGTACAGGCAGATCAGGTCGATATCGCTGCTGTAGTTGAGTTCCGTACCGCCGAGCTTGCCCATCCCCAGGATCACAAACCGGGCCCGCTCGCCGCTGGCTGTTCTGGGCACGCCGCGGGTTTCTTGCAGCTTGCGGTAGGCTGCGAGCAGGGCGCCTTCCAGAATGGTGTCGGCCAGGTACGAAATCTGTTCGGTGACGACTTGGAGGCGTTGACCCCGGATCAAGTCGCCGTAGGCGATTCGCAGCGTTTCGCGGCGTTTGGTCCGCCGCAGTGCCGCCATCACCGCCGGTTCGCCGGCCAGGGCCTGAATCTCGTTGCAGAATTCGGCGACGAGCGTATCGCGATGAACCGGCCGACCCTCGGTGGCCCGCAGCAGGTCGTAGCTTTCGCCATCGGTAATCAACACATCGCTGAGATGCTGGCTGGTGGAGAAGATGCGCAGCAGGATCGGCAGGGCCTGCCGATCGCGCTCGAAGAGGGCCGCCAGACTCAGCGGGCTGCGGGTGGCCTGGACGAACCGCTCCAGGTTGTTGAGCGCCATGTCGGCATCGGAGAGCCGCGGCAAGTGCTCGGCCAACTGCTCGCAGATGACGGCCATCAAGTCCAGGGTGACGCCGGCGGAAGCAATGCGCACCAGGTTGTCGCGCGCCCGCGCGGTGTTGCGCAGCCCCCACGCTTGAAAATGGGCTCGGGCCTCGGTTTCGTCGTCCAAAAGTCGTTCTACATCAACCGTTTGCATAACCGGCATTCAAAGGCAGACCACAGCACGCGCCGCACCGCGGATCGTAAATGGCACGGTCGGCGGCTGGTGGCCGGGAGGCAGGTTGGTGGACAACGCGGTGGGCGGCGAAGGGACGTGTACCATCTTGCCAATTCGCAGTAAGTTTTCCAAGGAGAAAAGGTTGGGACCAGTCAGCCGCATGCCGGTAAGCCGGTACCACACCTGCATGGCCTGATGCACGGGCAGGGGGGATTGGGGGCAAGCATACTGGTCATCCCCAGCATGCATGTGCAGTGGCAATCCCGGTCCAGCTTCTGGCATATGGCTTGCCGGAATTCTACGTGCGCGGCCTGCTGCGGTGGCCCGACCGGTGATCCTCCTGGTGGGATTCCGTTCGTTTGGAGAAAGGCCGGTAACGGGTGTGGCTGGACGCAACAGCCGCTTCCGATATAATTTACGTTTAGAGGAGTCTTCGGATCATCGGCTCACGTCGTGTTTCTTCCCTTGGCGATGGATGCCGAAGCGACGATTCCGGGCCGGCGTGCTGGCATCTTTCGAGTGGACCGGGCACCGGCCACTTTGGGCAGCAACAGGGCTGCGCAAAGACCATTTCCTGCGAAGCGTAAAGGATCTATATGGCGAAAAGTAATGACACGGTTGAAGTCGACGGCACGGTGAAGCAGGCCCTAGCCAACACGCGGTTCCGCGTGGAGATTGAAGGCGGGCACACGATCATCGCTCACGTGGCCGGAAAAATGCGGAAGAACTTTATCCGCATTGTGCCAGGAGACAAGGTTCGGGTCGAGCTTTCCCCCTACGACCTGACCAAGGGGCGGATCACCTACCGCGAACGTTGACGTTCACCCACCTCACTGGCGGCTGGTAATTGACCTGCAACCCCAGGCCAGCCGTTAACCCCACCAGAGCAAAGCACGGGCGCACCGGAGCGCGGCCCCCAATCGCCCTCCCACGTTGCCAGGTGTTCCGATACCGCTGCGCGCACCCCTTCTGGCCACGATCCTTTAGTTCGCTGCGCTGGTGCACGGCATCCTTGACGTTTGGCTTGAGACGGGCCACAAGCCGCGATGGCGAGTCTGCCGGCTCGGAGCGTACGTTCGCCACCTTCAAGAAACGCTCGGTCTATTTAAACTCGGTCTATTTAA
>CAZEEG010000139.1:0-7999 GCA_964511065.1 uncultured Pirellulales bacterium
GCGCCGCCCGCAGCCACCAGCAGCAGGGCTGAAACGCCCATGGCAATCCATGGCAGCGGTGACCGCCGTGGAGCGGGTTCGTCGTCAAATACGGCCGGCAATCGCGCTGCCCTCTTGGGCGCGCGCGGAGGCGGACCCACTGGCAGAAGTTCCTCGCCGGCCGAGCGTCGAGGCGGCCGCGTGGCCAAAGCAGGTTCTTCCTCGAAATTCGCAGGCGGTTGCGACGGTTCGTCAGGGGGCAGTTGGGCCACCACTGCCGATGGTCTGGCCGGCACCTTACGATCCCACAGGGCAGCCACTTTCTGGCCCGTCCGGGCGGATTCCACGAGCGCGCTATCCGGGGCCATGCCCAGGGGGCGGCAAAGATCGATCACCACCGTGTGCGGGGCACGTGTGGCGGCTAAAGCCTCGGGCGTGTCGGCTAAGGCGCAGCGCCAATTGCAGGTTACGCCGGGCGGAAGCCGCGTGAAGTACGTAGTGAAGGTCACACCCCAGCGATCGGCCGGCGGCAGCAGCGCGACCGCTTCGGCCAGCAGCGGCAACAGGTCCATGCCAGGTCGGAACACGATAACCGCCTGGCGGTTCGCGCCGCTGGCGGCTGTTTCGGCCAGGACGCCCGCCCAGCCGGCATCGCCGGTCATGGCTTGCCAGGCTTGGCACACGGCAGGCTGTACGTTGCCACTGGGGATCGCACGGCCGCGAGGTA
This sequence comes from uncultured Pirellulales bacterium, assembly GCA_964511065.1. Classification (GTDB taxonomy): domain Bacteria; phylum Planctomycetota; class Planctomycetia; order Pirellulales; family S012-138; genus CALBRZ01. Next base: position 707 of record CAZEEG010000139.1, read on the forward strand.
GGATGCGCGGCGTGCCATCCCAGGTGGTTTGCATTAAGCCTGATCCCAGCACCCATGCCGGCCCGGCAGGCACGAGCTCCTCGGGATCAAGCACCACATGGTGTACGAACTTGTTGGTCCGTTGTGTGTAGTCCAGGCCGGCATCGGCAATCCGCGACAACACATGCATCGGCCGCCCGCCCACGGTGATCTTCCAATGCGACCAGGCGACCGGATTCAATACCGCCTGCGGATCGCTAGGCGGGAACACGTGGCGGTAGCCGCTCAGGTTCTCGAGCTGGTCGGCCAGGTTGCGGGCCATGCCCTGCGTACTTTGGACCGTGCAGAAACCGCGGCTGCCGGGCTTCAGCCCACGCGGGGCCGAGGTATAGATCAACTCCTGGCTCATGCCTGGGACTCCTTAGGGGTTCGGCTAGGGAAGGGCCGGGCTGAGGATTCGTCGCTGGATGCAGAAGCCGCGCTGCCGGTGCCGTCCGCCTGTGGGTCGTCGGCCGGATCGCCCGTGAACGCGCGAAGCTGGGGAGGTCCCTGCGCGTCGTTACGGTTGCGGCGGTAGGGAATAATGCCGGGGATGCCCAGGCAAATGGCATACAGCAGCGGGACTTCAACCCATTGCGGGTTGATATCGCGTGGCCGGATACCCAATGCGCCGGTTTCGCGATCCTCTTCCGGTGGCTGCCCCATCGCGCTGACGGGGATATACGTCACATGGTCGGAAAACGCCTCGGCCGCGGCGACAATCTCGGGCGAGTGCGTAAACAGCACCTCGCGCACGCGGCGCGACATGGCATTGATACGATCGATATCTAAACCATGAAGCGTGGTGTTCCGGCCCGGCACCCAGGGCGGTGTGAGCGGTTCATCATCGAGCAGGCACTTCCAGGCGTCATACTTGGTAACGACCACCAGCAGCGGACGGTTATGTTTCTCGTTCTGCCGGATGCCGGCGAATCGCCGCACGCGCTGGGCTGCTTCGTTCAAGATCAAGTCTTGCCGCCCGGCCCATTCGCGCGCCAGGCGAGATGAACGCTCTTGCATTTGCGGGTCGCGCGTCTGGCCTTGGCACGCGCGGCGGAATCGCAGGTCCTGCGTGGGATCGAATAGGAACAGCAGCGTGCGCGAAAGAGCCAGGTGCCGCGTAACCGGCGCTCCGGCCGAATCCTTGCCCGGCAAGAAGTTTTCGCCTGCGTTGTCGTAGAGGCAGATCGCTCGGGAGAGTTTCGCGGCCTTGGCATGGCTGGGATGTTTCCGCAGCGGCCGCAACGTGAACACAAAGGGCCTCGGAAACGTCACGGTCTCGCCGGCTTTCAGCACTGTGTTGAACAAGTCGCCTTGCTCTTCCGTCTTGCGGAGCGAGATCAGCCGGTCCTGGTCGGGATTGAGAAACTGCTGTTCCTCGTACTCGTTGAGGTAGGAGTTAAACTCCGGATCGGCGTCGCTGAATGCCAATTGGAAGAAGTGCGGTAACGTCCGCCGTAGCTGCCAGGTCATCGAGGCCAGAAAATACGTCTTGCCGCAGGACGGCGCGCCCAGGATGGAGAAGAACTCCGCGTACATCTCGAACATGACCCGCGGCACTTCCAGGTGGCAGCCTGGACAGGCCAACGCATGGCAAGGGTAGCCGCGAGCGTCAAGTGCGGCGCCATCGACGGTGAACCGCGTCGGCAGAAATCGCTGCTGATGATCGGGCCCCAGCCGCGGATCGTTCAGCAAATCGGGATGCTGCGAGATATACAAGGCGTCCTTGGGCGCGAACTGCTTCCAGCAGTGAGGGCATGTAACGCGAGATCGCAATGGCAAAGAGTTCTGGACCATGGTCCTGCACTGATTCAAGAGTTATCTCGACCCAACGCGATGTAGCCAGCGGCTGCTATTGAACGACGATGGGTTTATCCTCACCTACCCGTGATGTTCCACGGTTTGCGGCCTCACCGTACGACTTGAGGAGCGACTCAAGATCCTTGGTTAACTGCGCACATGCGGCATCGCCGGGGTGGGCGGCGACCGACTGCCATGCTTCAAGTGCGGCCTCAAAGGCTTGAGCATGCTTGCCCCGGGCGGCTGCTTCTTGTGCCCGGGTTTTGAGGTCACGGGCGTGCTTGGCTGCCTCGCCCGGTGAACGCTTTGGACTGGGGGCGGGAGAGCCGGCCGTGCGGCCGGAACCGGGTCGGCTGCCGGCGGCGTCGGGTACCGTGCCGAGCGAACCAGTGCTGGAGCCACCATCGGAGTTAGCAGAGTCGTCCGCTGCGGCTTGGCCGCTTGCTTTCGTTCCGTTGTCTTGCTTGTTGCCGTTCGCCGGTTCGCTGGCGTCGGCGGAATTTCTGCTGGATTCTGCGGCTTCGTCCGCCTGGATTGACGGAACAGGTGGTTCATCGGACTGCTGGATGCAGCCGCTGCAGCCGGGCATGGTGGCAACTAATGCCGCGATAGCCAGGACTGCGACAAAGCGTCGGCATGTTGTAGGAGGTTGGTCCTTGCGGTGATTGCCACACAGGAACGCAACAACTCCAACGACCACCTGATCCAAAGACGGATCGCACGGCCCCTGTTCCTGGGCCGCAGCCAATGTGCGACGACGAGCCATAGTTGCCCCCGGTGATGGTTAGCGGTCTGAGAAAGCAACGATCGAGACCGGCTAGTTTTGGCCAAAAAATGTCCTACCGCCGTCAGCAGCCTGGTAGCGGCTACCGTATTACGTGCGTTGCGATGAACGACATGGCCAATCTTGGCAGGCGAATATCGGAAGCACGCCTCGCCACAGCTTGGTGGCTGTGTAGCGGGTTAGCGTGGTTGAGTCGGCCGGTGCTCGTGGCGGGGAGGGTAGGTGGCAATGGCCGGGCGTGAAACAACACACAATCGCTTGTGGATACCAGAGGGAGGCTCCACAATATCCAACCAAACATCCGTCTAATAGCCGTTCAGCACCATCAGACGCCTCAGGCGACTCACGGGCACGGCGAAATTAAGGTTCTGCGCAACTGCGCTCTTGGAGCCTAAAGTGGTAATGCCGATGACAGTGCCTTGCTCCGAGATCAGCGGGCCACCGCTGGAGCCGGGACTGATCGGCGTGGATGTTTGCAGCAAGGTGATGTCCGCTTCCACCAGCTCGCGGTGCCCACTGATCAAGCCGGGCGAGATCGTGTTCTTTAGTCCAAGCGGGCTGCCGATGGCATAAACCTGTGAGCCGATCACCGGCAGACGCGATTCGGCAAGCGGCAGTACGGCCTCTGGCCGTACATCTACCTCAAGCAACGCCAAGTCGCATGCCGGATCGATCGCAACCACATCGGTAACTTCGTAGACCCGGCCGACATGATCTTCAATCGTCAGGGTTACCGCTTCTGCAATCACATGGTAATTGGTGGCGATAAGCCCGTCGCGATGCACAAAAAAGCCGGAGCCATTACCCTCACCATCGCGTTGGCTTACGTGCACCTTCACCACACCAGGTGACAGCCTCGCGAAAATCTGGTCCGACGTAAGCTTCGCCGACGAACTGCTGGTTGGCACCGTTCCTACCGGCAACGCCGTACCGCTCTGGTCGCTTGCAATCGGTCGATTGCTCAGCATGGCGGCGACTACTACGAGTAGGGCCACCATCGCCACACCGCCAGAGGCCAGCACAATTATGGCAACGGGCGAGCTGCGCCGAATGCTGAGTCGGGGAGTAGGAGCAACCACTTGCGGCGCAGGAGCAACCGATGTTCTGCGGGCTGGTGGAGAGGCCGGTTTATGCGGGCGTGGAGGCGTTGATTGTGGAGCCAACTCCGCCAGCGATTGGACAGCTACCCACTGCCATTGGCCGCTACGGCGCAGGAGGGTATCTGGCCCTATTGCCCCGCGCGCATAAAGCTGCTGAAGCTCGTCAAGACTGACTGGCCCCTGAATTTGCGAGCCGAATTTATAGAACCACCCCTGCATGGCCGCCCCTCATCATGTTTGCCTTGTATCATAGACCCGCAGAATTGGGGCCGCAATAGGCCACGTATTGTCAGAGGGGTAGTGCAAAAACCTAACATTAGTGCTGGCCGAATGTTAGCAGCCCGGTGAAGAATTCTGCCCGGCGGGTATTTTAGCCGCTGCGGCAGCCGGCATGGCCACCGGCGGCACCTCGGTGTGAGTCGCGTCGGTTGGCCTTGGAACTATGCGATGCTCAAGGCGTCCGTACGTATGTTCCTGGGCCTCAGAGGTCGGGCCGCTCGCGCTGGCATGATAAACCAGACGACTATCAGCGGTGTGTCTATAACAACCGGCGGCGTCTCCAGCGCAACAAGAACAAGCAGTTGCAGCGCAAACGCAGCGAGCTCTGCGAACGGAGCTGCGCTCCTATCTGCGACACAGGCGGGATGCGAAGAAGCTGGCTGCGAGGCCTGGTCAACGTCAGTAAACGCTACCTGATCGCGGACGTGGCGCACAACCTGGGCCGCATCCTCTTCCAGCTGCTGGGCATCGGGAAGCCGAGGGCTCTGCAGGCCGAAGGCGGCCTTGCCGCGCTTGCGCAGCTTCTCAGGGAATGGCTGCCGAGGCTGGTTTGGTTGATCTGCTGGCCGGTGCAGCCGGCGCGACGCCCCGCCGCCTGATGCAGTTCCCGCCGCAGCGAGCCCTGCCCCGCGGCAGGAACCGTTTTTCAGCGGGCTGCTATACCTGAACGAGGTTAAGGATGGCGTGACCTCGTTGATCGGATATGTTTTAAGTTCGTGAGCGCACTGATTGTGGCGCCTATCACTACTGACATCTGCGAAGCCAATGTCCGCTCACTTTCGTACTTGCTCTCTGAAATGCGACCCGTTGCGAGGGGAAACGGAAGACTTTTGGTGCCGTTCGTTCGACGGCCGGACCTTGGCGGCGCAACCACCAATAACAGCCCCCTGCCACCCCGTAGCGAGCCATGGACACAGACGATGAATGCCGCGAAGCCGACCCATTACCATCCAGTCACCTCGCCTGCGCCGCTTAGCGGTCAATACTCGCTGCTGGAGTTGTTCGGCGCATCGAGCATCGTTCTGATTGCCTGGAACGTGCTGTACTCAGGAATTGCCCAGCATCGCGGTGATGACTTCCGAGGGATGTTGGTTGCGTGCGCAGCGCTATCTGCGGTGATGATCGCCGCGCATGTGCGATCGTTTCGCTCTCAAGCGTCCCAGGTACCAGCCACATTCATCTCCGTGGCGTGCGCATTGATTGTCTGCAACGCCCTGTTCTGGAGGGAAGGATCGTGGCTGTCGCCATACCTCCTGACATTCGCCGCCCCGCCGTTCTGGTGCCTGTTCTTTATTGTTGCGGCGACCGCGCTAGCCACGGTGGGTGTGGTTCTGCTGGCCTCCGATCGTTTATCGGTGGCAACCCTGGCCGTGGCGATGCTGATCCTGGTACCCGCAGTCGCAGGCAATGTATACGTGGCGATACAAGTGGCGCGTACCGCGTAGCATGGCGGTTCACCCTCTCAGAACCGCAGGCGGCATTCCAGACGGTACAGCTCCTGGGTCCAGTTCGGCGAACCGAAAGCGAAATTGGCCGACATCCCCATGTCGAGCATGTTGCACATGAACATGCGAACGCCCAGCGCGCCGCTGAGGTAGGTATGATCGTTGGCGGGCATCTGGCCCCGGTAAGGATCGGTGTACGATCCGTCCTGGAACGACCAGCCATTGAACTCGGCCGAGCCAATGATTGGTACATCGGGCAGCATGTAGAACAGGGTCTGATTGTAGGCCACGTGGTAATGCAGGATGCTGCCGGCGTAGCTCGAAGCCCCCATCGGAATCCACTCAGCAATCTGCGCTTGCAGGTATGACTCGGGGCTGATCTTAAATCCCACGATCAGCGACGGTTCCAGTGAGGTGTGTCCTGTGCCCAGGCCTTCCATTGCCTTGCCTGAGGGGATGAAGGTCCGAAACTGGAAGGCGACCTGGATCAGTTCACGGTCGAAGAACAGGCTCTTGGTGCCGATAATCATGTCGGAAAAGCCCGCTTCAATGCTGCCATCGAGCGGATCGACGGAGCGATAAGGCATCTCGAACGTGAGTGCGAAGTTGTTAACGGCCGCCTCCGTGTACATCGAAAGCTCGTCGTAATCGAGTCCCCGTTCACCCTTGTATGGTGCCACGGGCTGGGGCCCCAGTCCGCTCCCGTTGGCTTGAGCCCAGAAGAATTCGGCGCGGTCTGGGTAGACCATGCTGAAACCGGCATCCCAGCGGAAGCGGCTCATGGTGGTCGGGCGAGCGGTAGGCACAAAGAAGGCCGAGTCGGCGATCGGCAGGTAGGTTGGTTCCCAGCAGGGGTCGGGGCAGCAGATCGTTTCGTAGATCGCGCACCAGAAGCGGCCCCAACGGGTATTCGCCGTACACACCGAGCAACAATTCGGGCGGCCGGGATAACAGCCCGGCCCGCCGCAATTGGGACACTCAAAACAGGTGGGGCCCAGCACCATGCCGGGTTCTTCCATCAGGATGATCTGGCCCTCCGGAGGCGCGGGAGCGGGCAGTTCTTCCTGCCGTGCACCAAAGGCGGCCGCGATCGGCATGGCCGGTTGGCTGGCGATGGGAGCCCCCGTCAGCGCCGACCGTTCGACGCCTGCCGGTGGTTGCCGATGCGCGGCCGGTTGCACCCCCTGGGCGGCGGCTTCCGGCGGCACTGGCACCAGCGGATAAAACATGCTTGCTTCGGGCGGTATCCCAGTCCCGCCGGGAATAGCTGCGAAACCCGAAACCAGCGGGTGCTCGGCTTGTTGCCAATGCAAGTGCCCGGCAGCCGGATTCCCCCCAGGCTGTGCTGGAACGCTCGCTTCCGCCAGCGGCGGCATATCAGGCTCTGGCGACTGAGCCATGGGCCGTGCCGCTTCGGCAGGAGTTGCCGCCACACCGGCAGGGGACGGCACCGATTGCTTGGGGGTTGGAGCCCTGGGGGCGTCCTTGCGTCCGGCCTGGGTGGAAAGGTCGGCGAAACTTTGCCCCGGCGTGAAGATGAGGTCGGCCGACGACGGAACCGGGGTGCGCGGAAACAGCTCCAGGCGATCGGTGCTCGGGGCCGGCGACTGGCTCCCCCGCTGCGCTGGCGCCGGCAGCGCAGCCAACAGGCAGGTCAACCCTGCCAAGGCAGCGGCAGCACAAGCAGCGTGGTGCAAAGCGCGCAGCATTCGATGAAGTTCCCATCAGCCGGCGCAATGCCAGCGCCCGATGGCACCACACGCTTGCAATGGCGGCAAGGCGAGCGGCACTCCAGCGCGGGAAATACCCCGGAGCTATGGATGCATACAACAAGGAAAAGGTGGGGAGGCTTTTAGCGGGGATCGCC
>CAZEEG010000139.1:8099-13831 GCA_964511065.1 uncultured Pirellulales bacterium
CACCGCGCACGGCTCACGACGTTACCTGCCCCCGGCCGTCGCCCTTTGGCCTGTTACCGTTGAGAAACGTCCAGGCACACCATCTGGCCTTGGTCGTTGCGGCAATAGATGCGGCCGCCGGACAGCACCGGCACCGTCCAGCAGGTCGACTCCAGAACCTCGACCTGGGCCAGTTCCTGGTAGCCCTCGGGCGAAGCGGCCAAGAGCACCAATCGGCCATCATCAGAAAGCGCGATGAGCTTGCCGTCGGCCAGCATCAGGGATCCGCAACCCAGGCCGCGCTGGGACCACTTTTCCTTACCCGTGACTGCGTCCAGGCATACCAGGCGAACATTGCGCCGGTTATGGGAGTTGCCGTCGAACCCGTAGAGGTGGCCTTCCCACAGAACGCAATTGTTCATGTGGTTGCTCATGTCGCGGTTGCGGTAGAGCTGTTTGAGCTGTCCATTGGCCAGCTCATACATCGCGCAGCCGTTGTTGTAGCCGGTGGAAATGAAGATGCGGTTGCCATCGACGATTGGCGTGGTGGCCGTGGTGGCAAAGTCGGTGGTCCAGTTTTGCCGGGCAACGAGACTGCCATCGGCCAGCCGCAGCACCAGTAAGGCATCGTTATTCAGAACGGCCACCAGAATCTCCCCGCCGTGCTCGAACGCGGCGGGTGAGCCGTAACCGGCACGGTGCCGCTGGGTTTGCCAGATCACCTGGCCGTTATGCTTGTTGAGGGCGACGACGGGGCCAGCATCGAGGATCAGCTTTTCGCCCACAACCAGCGGCGAGCATGCGAAGCCCCACTCGGGTATGTCTACGCCGAAGGCCTCGGTCAGGCTCTGTTTCCACTGCACATTACCGGTGGCCTTATCGAAACAGTAAAGTTGCCCAGCCTTACCCAGCGTATAGATGCGATCGCCATCCACGGTCGGCGTGGCGGCAGGGCCGCCGGTATGGAGATTGTCGTTCAGTTCGCCCTCGTAGGAGTGCGACCAGATTTTTTCGCCGGTCTTGGCGTCGAAGCACCAGACGGTTTCATTCCCGTCGTTGTGGCCCAGAGTGTAGACTCGGCCTTCGCTCACCGCAAAGGAGCTGTAGCCCACGCCCACGTTCGTTTGCCAGGCCACCTTGGGCGGGCGCTGTTTCCAATCGGCGTTCCAGCCGGTTTCGCGGGAGATACCATTGGCGGCCGGGCCGCGCCAGCGGGGCCAGTCGTGTGCCGTTTCGTCCACGCGCAAGGCCACCAGCGTGGAACCGCCTGCCCCGTCGCTGCCAGGCCCGGCTGCGGAACGCTCGGTTTCGCCCGAGTCGCTGCATCCCGCGAGTGTCGCTACGGCCAACAGCGCGCTGGCCAGCAAGTGCGGCAAGTGGGGCTTCTGCATGGTAGTTCCTTAATGGCAGGTTGAAGGCCGGAGGCTGGGCCGCGCCGGGGGGGGCGGGGGTTTCAATGCCACATGGCGGCGAATCGCGTCTCGCGGCCTCGCCGCGCAATATGGCCCGTTCGTCTCAATCCATACGTTCGTTGTAGCCGATACGAGAAAAAACATCACTAGCAGCCGCCACACCCAGCCGGAGATGCTAGCAATAAGTACTCCCCAGAAAGGGGGCTCCCGGCCGCCGGGAGATGGTTCTCTCCCGGTAGGCGCCGGAGCAGCAGCGCATCGACTGCCGCTTGGCAACTGACCGCCGCACCTGGCAGCTATCTGTGCAGGCAAGGCACTGGCTTGACTGCCCTGGGCTGACTGCGCCGCGCTGACCTCACTGGGCCAACTGCATCAGGCCGACTGCGGCAGTCGGCCGCAGGCACAGGGGGCTTGCAACATGTTGGTCGTAATCAGCGATATCCATCTGACCGACGGTACCAGCGGCAGCACCATCTCTCCGGGCGCTTTCGTTATCTTTGCCGAACGCTTGCGCGAACTGGCTCTCCGCGCAAGCTGGCGAAGCGACGGCCGCTACCGCCCCATCCCCCGCATCGACCTGCTGCTGCTGGGCGATATCCTGGATATCATCCGTTCGACCCAGTGGCTGGATGGGCCGCCGCGTCCCTGGGACTCGCCGCAAGGTCCGCTCTCGCACACCGTGACTCGCATCACCGGCGACATTCTCCACCACAACGCCGCGGTGATGCAGGTGCTGCGGGGATTGTCCAGCGAAGGGGCCATCCGCATTCCGCCCGCCAACGCCGCGGGTCAGCCTGCCCACGGCTCGGAGTGTGTACCGGTCGAAGTGCATATCCATTACCTGGTGGGCAACCACGATTGGTTCCTGCATCTGCCGGGAGCCGACTACGACCGCCTGCGGCAAACCGTGGTGCAGCACCTGGGGCTGGCCAATCGGCCCGACCGCCCCTTTGCCCACGACCCGCTGGAAGACCCCGCCATTTATGAAGTGCTGGCGCGGCACCGCGTTCTTGCGCGCCATGGCGATATCTACGATCCGCTCAACTTCGAGGGCGACCGCAATGCCAGCAGCCTGGGCGACGCCATCGTGATCGAACTGGTGAACCGCTTTGCCGTGGAAGTCGGCAAGTCACTGGCGCACGATCTGCCGCCATCGACCGTGGCGGCGCTGCGCGAGATCGACAACGTCCGCCCACTGCTGCTGGTGCCCGTATGGCTGCAAGGCGTACTCAACCACACCTGCCCGCTGCCGGCACGGCAGAAGCAGGTAAGGGATGTTTGGGATGGCCTGGCGGAGGCCGTATTGGAGATGCCCTGGGTACGGCAGCGGGCTCGCTGGCGACCGGGCGAACTGGTCGATGGCCTGCAGCAGTTGTTGCGGTTCAGCCGGCTGCCGGATTCGTGGTCCGGCAAGATTGCTTCGTGGCTGGCGAACTTGCGCTGCGACAACGATTCCTACTGTCAGCACGCGCTGGCCGAGCGCGAGTTCCGCAACCGGATTGCCAGGTACATCGTGTACGGCCACACCCACCAGGTGGAAACCGTGCCGCTGGACTTCAGCTACACTGAAAACGGCAGCTTTGAGCAGCTATACTTCAATACGGGTACGTGGCGCCGGGTGTATCGCCAGGCGCGCTGGCGGGGCAACGATGGCGAGTTCATCCCCACCGAGGTGATGAACTATTTGGTGTTCTTCCAGGGGGACGAACGTGACGGCCGACCCTACGAATCGTGGTGCGGCCATCTCGGCTTGTCATCGCCCGGCGTCCGCCAATACCGAGTGGACGATGCCGGCTCCCAGCCCGCCGTGCGCCCCCCGCACTTTGCACCAGCAGTACACGCGGCAAGCCCCCACTTCCCCCTATCGCCTGCTCAAGGCCCAGCCGCCCCCACCCCCGAACAGCGCTGAAGCGGCCGATCTGCTGCGATCCGCCGGCAAGCGGTTGCGGACGGCCGATGTGCAAGCCGTTTACCTGTTGCACGGCACGTTTGCCGGCGACGACCTGCTGGGCCTGGCACGGATGATGCAAGGCCCCTTGCCGGCTGCCGCAGCGTGGCTGAGGCGGTTGGGCAAGGCCGCCGTCGATCGCCTGCTCGGCGACTGCGGCAACTTCACACAGGCGTTTGCAAAGCACCTGGAAGCGGGTCTGAACGCGGGGGAGCACGGCAAGGCCGAAGGCCATGCCATTGCCGTGCAGCGGCTTCACTGGTGCGGCGAAAACCATCACTTGGGGCGGTTCGACGCGGCCCTCAACTTGATCGAACACCTGGCGCGGCAGCCGTTGCAGGCGGGTAGCCGCGTCATGCTCTGGGGACATAGCCACGCGGGCAACGTGTTTGCCCTGGCCAGCCAACTGCTGTACGGCGAAGCCGACGTAGCCGCCGCCCTGCTCGACGCCTGCGAAGTTCTGCTTCGCCGGCAGCGTTGCAGCGACCCCAGGGATGGAGGCCGCCGGTCCATTAGCCGCGTCCAGTTGATGAGGCAACTCTTGGCCAGCCGGCCACTGGCCGATGTGACGCTCGATTTTGTCACCTTCGGCACCCCGATCCGGTATGCCTGGAGCGAGCGACTGCCCGGCCGATTGCTGCACGTGGTTTACCATCGGCCGCGGCGGGGTTTGCCGGAGTATCGCACCTGCTTTCCGCCGACCTGGGAGGAAGTGGATCGGGCAGCCGACGGCGATTATGTCCAGCAGATCGGCATCGCCGGAACCAATACACCGCTCAATCCGCTGGCATGGCGAACCGCCCTGGCCGATCGAAGGCTCGGCCGCTTGTTGCAACCAGACCTCAAGCCTTGGGACATCTTTCGCCGGTTGCGGTGCGGAATGCGGGTGGCGCAGTCGGGGACCAGCCTGCTGGTCGATTACGGCCAGTTACCGGGCAACATGTTTCAGCATCTGGGCGGCCACGCCATTTATACCCGCGAAGCTTGGCTGCCGTTTCATGCCCAATTGGTGACACGCGAGTTATACGGTAGCTGACGCCCGCAGGGCCGGAATGTTTTGCCACCCGTAGCAGCCCGTTGAAGAATTCTGCCCACCGGGGGGCACCTCGGTGCGAGTCGCGTCGGTTGGCCTAGGGGGATCATACTCAGCAGCCAGGAGGCAGCCCATGGCGATGGGCAAGCGTAAAGAGCGACAGGAAGTGCTGTTTGTCACTTATGAAGATTTGCCCCGCTCGACAGGCCACCCGTTCTACGTCAAGCTCAACCAGTTGCTGGCCGAGGCCGGTTTCGACCGCTGGATCGAGCAGCGCTGCCAGCCGTACTACGCCCAACAAGAGAAACGCGGCCAGCCGAATATCCCGCCCGGTGTGTACTTTCGCATGCTGCTGGGCGGCAGGACCGTGGGCGTGGATAGCACCACGCTGGAAGCCAACGCGGCCATGAACAGCATCGTCCGCCGCGATGCGGGCGAAAATTACCAAGCGTATCTCACGCAATTGATGTGGGAAGAAGGCCTGGACGATTGCGCCATGCTGGGCAGTCTGGCATGATTAGGAAGAGCGATTTCTGCCGCTGGCTGAGGTGCAGCGAGGGCCGGAGAATTCGTGCTTCCCTGGAGTCTGTGCCGTGTCCCAAACGTCCGCCCGCCGGACAGATCGTGCAGGCGGGGGCAGATTACTGCGTGGCTGTGAAAGGCAACCAGCCGACGCTGTACCAGGGAATCGTGGACTTCTTTCAGGATCACCTGACTGACCATTTCGCCCGCACCCCGGTGCGGCGCTTTAAGACCCGAGAGCAAAGGCACGAACGGCGGCTCGTATGCGTTCGATCTGCGAAGTCGCCTCGCCGTTCTTGCGGTAGTATTCCACGGCGTGGTCCTCGTATTTCACGACGAGGGCGGCAACCGACAGAGCTTCTCCGGGAACGACGTCGATGGTTCGACGCTGCCGATTGCCAAAATGCTCGGCAATCACCCGAGCGTATTTTTCACGGCTCTCATCCGAGCCAAACTTGCCGAGGTAGATATCCCGACCGTCGATGCGAACACGAGCTTGCCCGCTTGAATGAGGCAGGTACGAAGGGACCTTCTTGGAGCGTCTTCCCACGATGCGACTCCTCTTTGGGGAGTTTCGTGGTAGGACTACCACGAAATTCGAACCAAAGAGCCGCACCTTTTGGGAACAAAGGGTGTGCCTAAGATTAGGCACCGGCAAGGCTTAGAAGAAGTATCCCCGGCTGGATTCGAACCAGCAACCTTCGGCTCCGGAGGCCGACGCTCTATCCAATTGAGCCACGGGGACGTAATGGCCGAGACGCCCGAATTGGTCGCTCAGCAAACCGACGTATTCTACCGCGATCACGCACCGTTGAAAAGTAGCCGCCTTGCCGCGGCA
>CAZEEG010000140.1:0-13673 GCA_964511065.1 uncultured Pirellulales bacterium
ATCCTTGGATTTGCGGCGATCTTCAGGTTGACCATACCCGGTCAACGCCACCAGCAAGATGGAGTCGTTGGCCCGCTGTTCGCGGATGGCCTTGCCGACTTCGTACCCATCCATGCCCGGCAGACCGATATCCAGCAGCACCAGCTCGGGCCGAAACTCGTCCACCGCCTGCAATCCGGAAGGCCCGTCGCAGGCGCATTTTACGTCGGTGACCCCCAGCGACTTGATGAGCATGGCCAGCATTTTGGCGGCAGCCAGGTTATCGTCGACGATCAGCACCCGCCGGCAGGCCGGGGTCGCGACTGCGCCATCCCGGCGGTGTTGATCGGAATGGGGGCCAGCTACCGTCGGCAACCGCACGATAAATTCGCTTCCCTGGTTTTCGCCAGGAGAGTTGACAATAACACTGCCTCCGTGCAGCTCCACCAAGTTGCGGACCAATGTCAGTCCGATGCCCAGGCCTCCTTGGGAGCGTTCGAGCGATCGGTCGGCCTGGATGAACAAATCGAACACGTGGGGCAGCAATGACTTAGGAATCCCGATCCCCGTGTCGCGGACCGAAAAGACCGCTTCGTGGTCTTGTTGCCGAAGTGTGAACCAAATCTGGCCGCCGCGATCAGTGTACTTGGCGGCATTGTGCAGCAGGTTCGTCAGAACCTGCGCCAATCGAATGGCGTCGCCCTCGACCCAGATGGGTGAGTCGGGAAGCGAGACGTTGAGTTGGTGGCCTTGGCTCTCGATGAAAGGGCGGGCGCTGTCCAGGGCGCGACTGGCCATCGATGCCAGCTCGATATCTTCGGTCCGTAACTGGACCTTGCCTCGCATGATGCGCGACACATCGAGCAGGTCGTCCACCAACCGTGCCAGATGCTCCACCTGTTCCTGCATCAAGTGGATGATGTCGTCATCGCCGCCGCGGAGCCGCAGCACGTCGATGCCGCTGCGAATGGGCGCCAATGGGTTGCGCAGCTCATGCGCCAACATGGCCAGGAATTCATCCTTGCGCCGCGCGGTTTCCTGAAGTTCTTCGTACAGCCGGGCATTTTCAATGGCCACGGCCACGCGCCGCGCCAGGTCGGCGGCCACGGAAAGGTCTGATTGCCGGTATCGCCTGCCAGACTCCGCGGAGGCAAACAGCATCACGCCCAGGATCTGGCGCCGCGCGGCCAGCGGCACGCACAGGAACGACTTGAGCCCCAGGCTGCGAATCTGTTGCAAGTGAGCTTCGTCGCTGGTGACGTTTCGCAGGAGCTCATCGGTGATTTCCTCCACCAGCATCGTGTCTCCCGCCCGCATCGCCTGCTGGATGCCTTGGAGCCAGGTGGAGTCTGGCGAGACATGCTGGAGAAGGTGCTGAGCCATTGCCACCTTTTCCGGGTTGACATGCGCCACCGCCTGGGGCTCCAAGTGGCCGTCGTCGCGCGCCATGTAAACGGCGCACCAATCCGCATAGTTGGGTACGGCCACTTGCGTAACGCCGCGCAAGGTCGCATCCGAATCCTTGAGCGTCACCAAGGAGCGACTGGCATCGGCCAAGAATCGCAGGTCGTGCTCCGTGCGCTTGCGATCGGTCACCTCCATGCAGATGCCCAACATCTGGATGGCCTGGCCCGCCGCATCGCGAATCACGCGGCCACGCGCTTCCACCCAGTGGATGCTGCCGTCCGGCCAGATCAAGCGGTATTCGTGCTCGTACTCGCGGCCCGTGCGAATCGTTTCCTCGATGGCTTGCAGGAGGCCGTCGCGATCGTCCGGGTGGATGCCGGCTCGAAAGGCTTCAAAGGTGCCAGGGAAGGTGCCCGGTGCCAGCCCGTGGATGACCTCCATCCCTGGCGACCATTGCAAGCGGTCGTGGCGGAGGTCCCAGTCCCAGGTGCCCATCCGGCCCGCCTGCAACGCCATCTGGAGTCGTTCCTCGTTGGCGTGCCGCTCACGCTCCAGGCGTTTTTGGTCGGTGATATCGCGGGCAATGGCCGAAGCGCCGACAATCTGCCCCGATGCGTTCTTGACCGGCGAAACGGTAACCGAAACCTCGGCCAGGCTCCCATCCTTGCGGATGCGGGTGGTTTCGTAGTGCTTGAGTTGTTTGCTGCGGCGCACCTGGTCGAGAATGCTGGGAATCTCTGCGGATTCTTGCGACGTACACAGCATTGCCACGGGTTTTCCGATGGCTTCTTCCGCTGAGTAGCCGTACAGTCGCTCGGCGCCCGCGTTCCAACTGGTGATGTACCCATCAAACGACTTGCTGATGATCGCGTCGTCGGACGATTCGACGATAGCGGCCAGCAATCCGTTAACCTTCTCGGCCTCGATGCGGTCGCTGATATCCTGAAAGATGTTGACGGCCCCCAGCAGGTGATTGTGGTCATCGCGGATCGGTTCAATATTCACCATCACGGTGATGCGCGAGCCGTCGGGCCGCTCCAAGATGGCTTCGCAATTGCGGACCGGATTGCCGGTCTTCAGCACGCTGACCATCGGCAATTGCGCCTGCGTATAGGGTATACCCTCGGGCGTATATACCCGATACGAGGCACAGTAGCGGTCGCCATCTTCGCCCAGCTTGGGCACCCGGCCCCATAGTTCCGCGGCCCGGTCGTTGAAATAGCGAATTTCGCCCTGGGTATCGCACACGTACACGGCTGCCGGCAGAAGTTCCAGCAGTCTGCGATCGAACCAGGGAGCCTCGCGGATCGAGCCGCCCTGGGATTCCGCTAAGGGGTCATGCAGACCCAGCCCACACGGGCAAGCCCACGATTGGGCGATGGCGACCGAGGCATATTGTATCAGCAATCGCCGCTCTGCCGTCAGGTCGCTGCTGCGAATGCACAAACCGAGAACGGCCACGGTAGCGCCGCCCGTCATCCGCACCGGCGTGGCAACCGTGGTGAAACCGCACAGAGGTCCCTGCGCATGGTGGACTTCCACCGTTTGCGAAAGTGCCCCATCGCTTTGCCGATGAGTGTACTGCTCGTTCTGCGGATCAGAGTCGGGCTGAACCTCGGCGGCATGGCCGGATTGCGACAATACCAGGGCGAAGGCCGATGGCATGCGTTCCCGCTGCCGATGGCCCGGCGAGGCCGTTGCACCATCCGCGCAAGGTGTGCTTTCCGGTAACTCTAGCCAGCAGCAGCCCGGCTCCAGTGCGACGCCGCAGGTGGACCGCAGTTTACCGGCCACCGTCAAGGTGACGCCAGCGGCATCGGTCATCAGCACCGCGTGCGGCAAGCTACCCAGCGCCCCGGAAAGCTGTTCCACGTGCGGTACCGCCGCATCGCTGAGGCCGGCCAAAAGGCAGTGTCGATGCTCCAATTCTTCTGGAGTTACGCACGGCCAGGGTCCAAGCATCAAGCGTTCAGTCGGCAGGTGCCGGGGCGATGGCTCGGTGGATTGGCTGCCAGCAATACGAGGCGATTTGTTCACATCAGTTCGATGGATGGAGGTTGATCCCACTTCGGCAGTGCCGCGACGATGGCCTCGTTGGTGGATACGGCTGCCTCGAATGGACGCCCACCCTGGGAAGGTCTACGGGGACGCTCCCCAGAGGTCATCCTTTCTTCGCTAGCGATTGGACCGTACCGCGACGACGCGCAACCTATCACGAGCGGGCACTCCTATTGAATTTATACAGGACGAATGTACCCCCAGGCGAACATTGCCAGCGTGGGGAATTTTCTCAGTTGCATGGAAGGAAATGCTCAGACAGGTGAGATTCCCGCATGGAATCTATGGATGGTTACGCCGCCAATGCCCGGTTGCCGATCGATCGGCGCCGAGAATCTTGCATTTTTCAGCACAATCCGCGGCATTGAGGCGAATCAGCCTGAACGAATGTGGACATTAACTGCGCAGGTGCCAATAGGGTCGTGGCGGCCTACAAGTGTTCGTGCCAGCCGCGCTCTTCCAACTCTTGCACAATCTTTCGGATGGACTCTTCGTGTTCTTTGCTGGCGACAAGCGTTGCATCAGGGGTGTGCACCACGATGCAATCGTGGACGCCCAAGGTCACGATCAGGTGGTCGCCTTCGCTGCGGACGATGTTGTCTCGGGAATCCAGCCCGATATACCGCTGGGCCAGGATGGTGTGCCCCGCGTCGTCGGTTCCCTTGAGCCGGCTTAGGGCTCGCCAGTTTCCCACGTCATCCCAGGCAAAGGGTGCCTGAATAACGGCCACGTCGGTTGCGTGTTCCATGACCGCATAATCGATCGACACTCCCTTGATGGCATGAAACTCTTGTTCAAGCGTCTGCTTGAAATCAGCAGTCCCCAGCGCGTCGCCAATTTTCTGCAAGTGGTCGTACATCTCGGGCTGGTGCTGCTGGAGCGCGTCGAGAATGGTTGCCGCCTTCCATACGAAGATGCCTGAGTTCCAGAAGAAATTGCCCTGTTCCAGGAAACGTTGTGCCGTTTCCGCATCGGGCTTTTCCCGAAACTGCTGTACCCGAAACGTGGGAGCATCGCCGAGTTGCTCGGTCGATGGCCCAGCATCGTCCAGTGGATCGCCGGCCTCGATATAGCCGTAAATTTCCGCCGGGTAAGTGGGCTTGATGCCGAAGGTGACGATCCGGCCGGGCGATTGCTCCACCAGTTGAGCCGCGTGCCGGATGGCCGCTTGAAAGGCGGCCACCGGTTCGATCACATGGTCGGCCGGTAATACGACCATCGTAGCGTCGGGATCGTCGCGACTGACGATCAGCGCCGCCAGCCCGATGCACGGCGCGGTGTCGCGCTTGCATGGCTCGCCGACAATCCGGTCTGCCGGCAGTTGCGGCAGTTGCTCGGCAATCGCTTCCACCAGGCTCTGGTTGGTGACGATCAATGTGCGCTCGGGCGCAACCAGTTCCCCCAAGCGATCGGTGGTGAGCTGAATCATCGACCGTTCGCCGGTCAGCTTCAGCAATTGCTTGGGGCGGGCAGTGCGGCTTGCGGGCCAGAATCGGGTGCCCGTTCCACCGGCCATGATTACGGCGTGCAGCATGATACGACCCTCCTTGAGTTGAGCCTACGTGCTTGGTCTCAAGGTCTTGGTATCAATTGCCCGAGGAGATGGCAACCAGGCGCCCCACCCGGCGGCGCTGCGAACCGCGTTCTGCCTATCGCTTGCTTGCTTCTGCTTCGCCCGTTCGGCTGGTTGCGGTGCCGGCCGTGCGATTGGCGCCGTCGCTTTCGACGGCATCGGCCGATTGATCTGTCTTTTCGTCCTTCTTTTCGGCCCGCTGCCAACCGATCGTCAGCCAACCGTTTTGCGCGGTCATCGATTCCGGCCGAAGATCGCCGTAGCCGGCCCAGCGGCCTCCCAGCTCGATCAGCCCCTCAATCCGCTTTGGAAAGACTTCGCGTGTCTCCAATTGGTATTCCACTTCCTCCAGGGCTCCCAGGATATTGGGAGGGGTGCTCCAGTCCCAGGCCCCCAGTCCCAGCCATATGCCCAGATACTGGCGGTATTTCGTTTGTCCTGGCGCCCCGTACCACACCAGCGGTTCGTACATCAACTCCGCGACCGCACCCTCGGGCCCTTGCTTGATTTCGTACATGGCTTCGACCATCAGGTCGCCCTCGGGCAATTCCGGCCAATCGCCAGCGCCGCCGAACTCGCGGATTCGGAGGGTAATGGTGATCCGGTTGCGATCGAACTGAACCCGCAATGGCTCGCGCGATGCAAACGTAATGCTCCAAGGCGGGTCGTTGGGATCGATGTCTTGGAGCTTGGCGTCGGGGAACTGGCGCCGAATGGTCGCCCGAAGTTCATCGCGTTTGAGCGTGCGGCCGGCGCGCGGGTCGCGGCGCGCAGCAGCGTCGACCGTGCGCGTGAGCAGGCCTTCATGGCTCAATGCCGCCGCGATGTTGTTGATAGCCGTTTCGTGAATGCGGGCGGACATGGCCGTCGCGGCAGGGGCGGGCGGCGGGGAGGTGGGAGCCCCGGCTTGTCCGGCTTGCATTTGCCGCGCGACAATCTGCACGGCTTGCGGCGTGCTCGAAGTGTTGATTTGTTCCGGGAACATGCTCTGATTGAGCATCCAGAAAACCAGCTTTTCGCGATAGTTCGTCTGCGATTTTTCAAGGGCCTCGTCGACGCCCTGCCCAAAACGCTGGGCGATCCTCCGCTCGGCCGAGCGCGAGGCGGCAGCCTGGCTGCGCGGTTTGCGCTCTTGCACCCGGTTCCAGGCGATGCGGTCGGCAACGCATGAGAGCGGCCCTTCGCGGCCCGAATCCACCCACTTGATGCAAGACAATGTTTGCGCGTGGGCGTCCACCGGCATATCCATGAACCGCAGGCCGTCGAACGCCACTTCCTTCTTGGCCTGGAAGGTGGTCACACCGCGGCTGGCAATCGTGGCACCGCTGTTGAATGCAAGGGTGTCGGAATAGGTTTGCCCTTGGAAGTAATTGATCAGCAGCGCGTACTGGTCGCTGTGCCCCAGCACGCTGGTAACCTGCCCGATGGTTCGCCCCGTCCCGCGGACCCACGAGCCGTCGATGCACTCGGCCACGGGATTCACTTCGTCGACGTTGCGGCCAGCGCCGTACGTGACCAGATCGGCCGCCGCTTCAAAATACACGTTGGCATGAAAGTAATGATTCCGCACCGCCGCCACGAGCCACGGGGCCTGCCCCCGATCGGCCAATTCGCCTAAGGTTTCGGCAATGGCATCTAAATTGGCGGTGGACGGATCATCACGGTATGCCTGAATCCGCCCGGCCAACTGAGCCAGGCGGGTTTTATAGGCGTGGCGGGGGGCATCCTCCAGGTCTACCCTGAGGGTCTGAAGGTAACGATCCAGCGCCCGGCGGAACTGCACAAACTGGGGGACTTCCCGGGCATTGTGCCCAGCCGTCGTCCGCAAGGCTACCAGTTCCAGCAACTCAACGTTGGGTGCCGCATCACCGGCCAACTGGAACTGGACTTGTTCCCAGTGCAGGTACTTTTCCCAGGCGTCGCGGTGCGGATTGTCGGCCAAGAAGGTTCCCAGCTCCTGCATCGCCCGCTGAGCGGCGGTCCGGAGCCAGGTCAGCTCCTGCTGGGATACCGGATGGAAGGCCGCTGTCGCTTGCTCCACTAGCCGCGATAGCTCCCCCGGTGTGGTGGATTGGTAGGTTTGGGTGAGCCACGACGTTAGCGCCCGTTCCAAAGCCTGAAAGCGGGCGTCTTCCAGTCCCGGGGCGCCACTGCGCAGCCGCGCGACAGTTGCTGCAATCGCCGCCGGGGCAGGGGCGACTTCCGCCCGGATTTGGCGTTCTAAGTCATCGGCTAGCAAAAACTTGCGCCATCCATTTCCCGACGCGCTGCGGGATAACCAGCTATCGACGGTATTCCAGGCGTCGATCACGGCCGGAGGCGCGGCGGCACGACCACTTGCGGCCGTGCCCAGCCAGAAGCAAGCGGCCAACCCCAGCATCGTTAAAGCGTAGCGCATGGGTGATTGGATAATGTCAGGGAGAGTGTAGAAGCTTGGTAAAATCGTCTATCGGCAGCTTCTGGCACTCACCTGGGGCAATATCCCCAAATCACCAAAGACTGAATAATCCTCCCATCTTGGGTGTTTACACTATCTTTACTGCTGGCTACAGTAATGCCGCCCATTCGGAACGGCAGGACTGCGGAATGGCAGGGAGGCTGCGGGTTCAGCGAGTCCTGCGCCGGGCCACGGCGGCCCCACACTTCCAAAGGGTGAAAACGCGCACTGCCTAGGCTGTCTCCAGCAGTCTTCATGGACGCGGCGGTGCGATGCACTCCCTGGCTGGGCTGCCTTTGAACCAAGGCATCTCTGCGACAGCGGCGCGGTGTCCGGATGACGCAACGTTTTCCGGGCCAATTTTCTCAACTTCGCCGAACGTCGCTCATCCATCGGGCCAGTTGGTCCGCGCTCAAACTTGCAGCACCCGTTTGGTGTGGCCGGCGTGCGCTCCAGATGGCTGCGGCCAGTTTGAGAACACGGCGGCCACGGACGACGCCATGCCGCTTCGTGGGGGGGGCGGATGGGGCTAGGACACCGCGCCGGAGAGTCTCACCGACTTTCCGGCACCAGGGGCTAGTGCAATGGTCCTCCGGAGTTGAAAGTATGTCGCGACCTGCCGTGGCGCTTGCCGCCTTGTTTGTTCTATTGGGCTTTGCGATCGTAAGTCAGAACACCACCGAGGCCTCCACAGGGCCTGTCGAAGCAGACGCGGCGTCGCAAGGCTCTGCCGATCAGGCTGCCGCCCAAGTACCTCGGGTTAACCCTCCGGCATCCAGCGCGGTGTTGAACCGTGTGCCCGCGATTCACTGGCACACCGACTACGACAAGGCGGTCGCCGAGGCGAAGGCCCAACAGAAGATGCTGCTGATCGTGTTCTACGCCAGTGGCCGCAACGCCTGCCGCGACTGTTTCCTCTGCCATTCGATCCCCCAGACACTGCGGGAAAACCCCAGCCGCGCCGAGCGATACGTTTGGCTGATGCTGCCGCTCAACGCGGTTGTCGAGATTGAAGGCAAACCGGCACGGCTGCTGAGCCATGCTTCGTTCGCCCATATGAACCACCAGCAGGGCGTGGCGATTATTGATTACGAAAACCCGGAGATGCCCTACTACGGGTACGTGGTGAGCCAGTTTCCGTTTCAGCGGGGCCGCTATTACAGCAGCTTTGCCCTGGGAACGATTCTCGACTTGCCGCCGGGCACGCTCACCCAGCGGACGATGATCTTTGCCGTACGTACCCATCCGGACCGGCCACGCAGCACCGAAGGCGAATTCAGCCCGGTCCTGGCCGAAGAAGCCGAACGGCACGCCGCGTATCAGGCCCAAATCGGCGTTCAAGGGCACCATGCCTGGGAAACGCGGTTTCACCGCATCAATGCCCGGCTCGGGCAGGGCATGCGCTCGACCGAAGTCGTCGCTGAAAGCTGGCCGGGCGAAACGCTGGTCGAAGCCGCCATCGAATGCGTCCACAGTTGGCGGCAATCGTCTGGCCATTGGAGCGCGGTGGCCCGCCCACACCGCGCCTGGGGCTACGACATGCGGCGCGGCCGTAATGGCATCTGGTATGGCACCGGCATCTTCGGACGCTAAGGAGCGGACGCGACCTGGACGCTCCTCAAGCGGTCTTCGCTGGGCATGCGGCGATGCTGATGATGGGCCGATGCTGATGGAGTCTTACGGCGAACAGAAGGTCCCCTACGTGGGCGCTCCCACAGCTTGGGAGCGGCCCGCGGCCTCCCCCCATTGCGACTGGCTTTGCCCGAACCGGCGCTGCGGAGGTACAATGCCCACATGCGATTACCGGAACACAGCCCTGAGTTTACCCGACTCTGCCGCGGCAGCAGCGAGGTCGATCTGGTCGAGATCCTGCTGGAGATCGCGTCCGATGTCTATCCGCGTCTGGACGGCGAGAGTTGCCGCCGCGAGATTGCCCAGTTGTCGCTCCAAGCGCAAACGCTCGCCGGCGATCCTGAGCACCGCCTGCGGCGCATGAGCGAATTTCTGTACGAAGTAGAAGGCTTTCGAGGCAACGAAGAAGATTACTTCGATCCCCGGAACAGCTACCTCAACGAGATCCTGCGCCGCCGCAAAGGCCTGCCCATCACGTTGGGCATCCTCTACATGGCCATCGCACGGGCGTCGGAAGTCAATCTGCACGGCGTTGCGGCTCCTGGCCATTTTGTCCTTGGCTGCCCTATGGCCGATGGCACCCTCTATGTCGACCCGTTCTATGGCGGCGAACTGTTGAATCGCGAAACCTGCCTGCGGCGTATCGCCAAGATTGCAGGTACGGTAGCGCTCTCCGATGTGCGGCTCGAGCCGGCAGGCAACCTGGAGATCGTTGCCCGGGTGCTGCGCAACCTGAAGCTCGCCTGCGCCAAGAAGAATGATTGGCAGGGTGCATTGCCGGTGCAACGGCGGTTGGCGGCCCTGCTGCCCGACTATGCCGGCGAACGGCGCGACTTGGGCCTGATCCTGCTGCGGGCCGGTTGCGGCTGGGAGTCGCTCCAATACTTACAGGAATATGCCCAAGGGCATCCCCACGAGGCCGATCAATTGGCCCCGTTCCTGAAAGCGGCCCGCCGCGCGGCCGCCGAGATGAACTGATGGAGCACGCCCCGCGGACCCAGCGCAGCTTCGCCCGGCCGGTGACCAGCCTGCGTGGCCGGGCGGTTACGGTACTGGGGCTGGGCACCCACGGCGGTGGGGCAGCGGCCGCCAGGTGGCTCGCCCAGCAAGGGGCCCACGTGACGGTTACGGACTACGCCGATCGCGATACGCTCGCCGATGTGGTCGCTTCGCTGGCCGACGTGCCGATTGCCCGCTGGAACTTCGGCGGCCACACTTGGGAAGACTTCGTCGGCGCCGAACTGGTAGTGGTCAACCCGGCAGTGCCGCCCCGTTCACCCTGGCTCACGCGATTGGCAGCCCAGGGAACCGTCCGGCTCACCAGTGAGATCGAGTTGTTTCTTGAGCGCTGCCCCGCCACGGTCGTGGGCGTGACCGGCACGGTTGGAAAATCAACCACGGCTTCGCTGATCGCGGCCGCTATCGAGGCCTCGGGCCGCCGGGTGTGGCTGGGCGGCAACATCGGCCGCAGTCTGCTGGCCGAATTGCCAGCCATGGCCTCTGGCGATGTCGTTGTGCTGGAGCTTAGCAGCTTCCAGCTTCATCACCTCGGCAACGATGCTAATTGGCCGGAGTTTGCCGCCATCACGAACCTCAGCCCCAATCACTTGGGATGGCACGGAGACTTCGCAAATTATGCGGCATCCAAGCGGCGGTTGGCCGAGCATGCGCTGGCCGTTGCCGTCGGTCCGGCGGATGAAGACCTGGCTGACTGGATTCCGCCTGCCGTCCAGCGCCTCGCGGTCGATTCGACGCTGGTCGAAACGTGTACCAGCGAGTGGGGACCGACCTTGGTCGTGCCGCACCTCAAGCGCAACGCCGCGTTGGCGGCGACCGTGGCCGTGGCGCTGGGGGTGGATGAGGACGCCATCGCGGCTGGTTTTGCCAGGTTCCAGGGCCTGCCGCACCGGTTCGAGACACTTGCCGCGGTGGCCGGGCGCACGTTGATCAACGACTCCAAGGCGACCACGCCCGCCGCGGTGTTGGCCGCCCTGGAGGCGTGCCGCTTGCCGGTTTGGCTGCTAGTAGGAGGGCAAGACAAGGGGGGCGATTGGCCGCGCGTGGCGGCCCTGGCCGCCCGCCGCGCTCGCGGAGTGGCCCTCTTTGGCCAGGAGGCGGGAAGCCTGGCACCTTATTTCCAATCCGCCGGCTTGCTGACTCAGCCATGTGCCAGTCTCGAGGAGGCCGCCCTCTGGTGCTGGCAGCAGTCGCAGCCAGGCGACACCATTCTGCTTTCGCCCGGCTGCGCGAGCTTTGACCGGTTTCGCGATTTTGCGGAACGCGGGGAGGCTTTCCGCCGTTGGGCCAACCGCCTGGCCACGGTGGAAGCGGCCACCCGGTAAGCTGCTGCCGGCCGCATCCTCCCGCAATCGTTCGCCTGCGGCTACAATGGACGCCGTTAGCTGCTTCGTCCTGTGCGAAGCGTGTTTGCCCAGTGGGTTTTGTTGGGGCCACCTCTCCAACCGTTTGCCATGCCGCCTGCCGCCAAGAAAGCAAAGAATCCGTTTTATGTGCTGGTCCTGATCGTGGGGATCGGCTTTTTGCTGACCGCGTGCGCATACACGGTCCTGGCGTTTCTCGATGTGCGCGGGCACGGCGATACCGCGGCCCGGTCCGGCCTGCTCACTTTTTTAAGCAACTACGGCATCATGCTCTTTGGGATCGAACTGGGCGTGCTCTGCGCCGCCATGGTCGGTGCATTTGCCACCGAGGATTACTGGCAGCGGCGCTTGGAACGCTGGCAAGCTCAGGACGCCGAGGCCTCGCATGCCAGCGCCGTACCCGATACCCCCGGGACAGCCGAATGTCCCACCGCCAGTGCATCCGTCACTTCGCGGGGCAACCATGTCGATTGATCGCCCTGGACCTGGCAGGGAAGCGTCGCGCATGCCCGCCACTGCGGATGAAGCATCTCCAACGCCCGATGGCGGCGGGCAAACCGGCGATGACTCGGACGGCCGCCCGGAAGTCTACGATTCGGCCCAGCCGTTCACCGGACCGGTCGCAGGCTGGCGTTTGTTGTATCCGTTCACGTCGCAATGGCTCGAACTTGCGGCGGGTCGCTACCACTACGTCGACGAGGGGGCGGGGCAACCGCTGTTGTTCGTCCACGGCAACCCCACCTGGAGTTTTTACTGGCGCGAACTGGTCGTGGCCTTTCGCCCACGGTACCGGGCGATTGCCGTCGATCACTTGGGCTGCGGGCTTTCGGACAAGCCGCGCGACTTTTCGTATCGCCTGGCCGACCATGTGGACAACCTCGTCCGCCTGATCGACGCATTGGACCTCCGCGACATCACCCTCCTGGCCCACGATTGGGGCGGGGCCATCGGCATGGGGGCCGCCGCGGCACGCCCGCAGCGGTTCGCGCGGTTTGTGCTGTTCAATACGGCCGCCTTCCGTTCGCGGCGCTGCCCGTGGCGAATCCGCGTGTGCCGCACGCCGGTCGCTGGCCCGCTGGCTGTGCGGGGGGCGAACGCCTTCTTGCGGGCCGCGTTTTGGATGGCCACCAGCAATCCCCGGCGGTTCCGCGGTGCCATCCGGCAGGGCTACCTGGCCCCTTATGGCAACTGGGCCAACCGGCTGGCCATCCAGCGGTTCGTGGAAGATATCCCGCTGTCGACGACCCATCCCAGCTATGAAACCCTGGTTGGGATTGAACAGGCCCTGCCGAACCTGGCTCAGCGGCCCACCAAGTTCATCTGGGGCATGCGCGACTGGTGCTTCACGCCGGCCTTCCTGGAACGCTTCCTGGAGTTCTTCCCGCAGGCCGACGTATTACGAGTACCGGAAGCCGGCCACTTCGTGGTGGAAGACGCAGCCGAAACGGTGATCGCCGCGGTAGAAGAGTTTCTCAACCGATAAATGCGTTCTGCCTTTCGTAGGACGGGTGCTTGCACCCGGCATTGGCCTGGTTGGCGGCTTACCGAGTTTATGTAGGACGGGTGCTTGCACCCGGCATTGCTTCCGCCGTTGTGTCCCCCGCGCCGAAAGCAACGGCGGCGTCGATTTAAATGCTCAGTGCCAAGCACTCGGGCTACCGCAACTATCCGTGGTGCCACCATGCCAGTCCTCGGAACACAAAATGCGTAACAACCCCGCCAAAAAAGAATACGGCTGAGAGAACGAGGCCGATTGTCGAAGGGGAGCTGCGCCCGAGCATGATGGTGAGCATGAATCCGCAGATGCCCATAAAGATAGGCATGTAGGACAATAACATGCCGAGCTTGTACTTCTTGCCCGTCTGTTCGATTGTCTGAACTCGGCCAGAGTAGGAAGGTGACAGGGGATCAGTAGCAACTGGATACCCACAATGGGGACATGCTTGCGCCAGAGACGACACGGCATTTCCACATTCGCGGCACGGGATCAACGCCATTTGTGTTCTAGCCCCTTTTCAGATGTGTTCGCCGCGTCGGTTCGCATCGTGCGGAGCAAACGCGGCAATGCCCCTTTCACCGAATGCAAGCATCCGGGCTACATGTTAATGGCACTACCCTGCCCCAATACGCACGACAGTTAATTGGTGGCCCGCAAGCAACCACCCTACTGGTTGGCGGCTTACCGAGTTTGAATGGTCACATTGCG
>CAZEEG010000141.1:0-13366 GCA_964511065.1 uncultured Pirellulales bacterium
GGATCCCAAATGTCGTTGCCGCCCTGTGACTTGATAACCTTTTCGGGCAATGGGGCAATCAATCCCTTCTGTGCGTCCTCGAATGATTGCTTGTCATGAAACGGCAGTTCTTTCAGGAGTCTGTCGTTGGCTGCCTTCGTCGCCGCGGTGGCCTCCTTTGGCTTCTCTTGCGTAACACCACGGTTTGCCAGAGCCAGGGCCAATAGGCCACACAGTGCCGATAAAGATAGTGTCAGCCGATGCGCACGCATGGTCTGCCTTCCTTCTTTAAAGGGAGCAACGAGAGGATGTGACCTGCCCGACCGACGAATGAGCATCCGTTGCAAGGAAGCGGCACTTGGAGCGAAATTGAAACGCTACACCCGCCTGAGCGGACCCTTCAACTACGGCAATCGCTGTGCCGCGGCGCCACAAGTTGAGTCACTTTTGGCCGCCCTGTAACGTGCGAGCCATTGGCAAAGCTGGCGAGTATTGTGCAGCACCGACGCACCAGGCGTTATGCCCCTTGATGTCAAGACAGACCAGCGAGCGGTAAACCGGCATATTCCAAGTGCAGCATACGGCGGGGGCGGGCGCTGATGGAACGGCTGGAGGCGTGCAAGAGCAGCGGCCGCACCAAGAGCGCGTCGCCGGCGGCGGCCGTACATCCTTGCTCAGGTTCTTGAGCCCCCGAGCGATTCGATGGGTAGTTGCGAGAGACGGCTCAGACGGTGTCGTCGGCGACAGCCCTTACGGCGCCATCGCCTCGGCCGCATGGGCCATTGGCTCGGAAGCGCGGGCCATCGGCTGCCGCGGTGGCTGAGCCTGGGCGGTCATCGGCTGCTCGTATTCCGCTTCTGGCCGCTGACTTTCCGCCGCTGGCTCCTCGCTTTGTGCCGGGCGCTGTGGCGTGGTTTGCTTCTGCTCGGCCACCAGCACCCCTTCGGCTTGCGGCGCGTGGTGCCTGGCCGCGTGGCGAATGGCTGAAAGAACGACCGGCTTCAGATTCGAGGCGGCTTCCAGCGGAGGGCTGATCGCCACCACGCGGCCACGGCCGAAAGCGGCGCGAATGATCGCCGGTCCATCGACCGTCGTCCCTTGTTGCGGCGACTCCAGCGCCTGCTCGGTGCGGTATTGGGCCAGAATGGTATAGCCCAATTTTTCCGTGTTCAGCGGCTGGAAGACTGGCCCGTCGTGGTAGGGAACGGTCGCCAACTCGGGCATCTCGCCCAGCAGCTTCAGCCCTGCCGGTGTGAATTCCACCTCAACTTCGGCCGGCTTGCCCTGATCCGAGACAGGCCGCATGGTGGCCCCGGCACGATGGTCCACGGTACTGGCGGCCTTTGCCGGCAGCAGTCCCAGCGAGTGCAACTGGTCCGACGCACAAAGTCGCGCACCTGTGCCGATGCCGACAAATCCGCCGCCGTTCTCCACAAACTTGCGCAGGGCGTCGCGCTGGGTGGCCCCCAGGGCCTCGGCCTGCTGGCTACTGCTGCCGCTGGGAACGAGTACCACATCGAACTGACGCAGGACTTCGGTCCGCAAGTCGGCCGGCCCCAAGTGATGCACGACGGTTCCTCGATCGGCATCGAGCAGCGCCGTTAGCGAGTTTTCCGCCGTGCCTGGACCATCGTACAGCCCCACGTGGACGAACTGGTCTGACGATTCCGCCGCGACCATCACATCGAGGCAATCATCAGCCAACATGCCCAGATGCTGCATGACCACCTGCACCAGGGTGCGGTGCTGCCGCGTGCGCAGCGAAAGCGGCTGATCCTTGAAGGTTGTTTCGAGGATCATGCCGGGGATGTCCAGGTATTCGATGCAAGCCCGGGCGAACGTGGTTTCCTTAGGGCCTCGGCCCAGCAGCACGAACCTTCGATCGGGATCGTCGATGGTGGCATTGACGGCCGCGATCATCTGCAGGGCCAGCGCATCAAGTTGCGGAGCGGATTGGTAGATCACGCTGGAGCCCACCGACTTGCCTTTGCCCGGCGGCGGCTGATGCGAGATGTTGAACTCGTAACCTTCGTGCAGATCGAGCACCCAGTCGGGCCTCAGGTCTTGCACAAACTGCCAGAGCGCTGAGGCTGCGGTGCCGCGCGGTTCAGCCGCGGCCTTGAGGCTGGGAAAGTTGCGGTTCAGGTCGCGCAATTCGTCGGCAACGTCCGGCATGTGTCGCATGTTGGCTTGCAGTCCAGGGACATTCGCTTGCGGAATCACAACCAGTTTGCCCCGGCGGATCGGCCAGTTGCGAATCTGCTCGGCGGCCCGGTAACCCGAGGGCTCGTTGCCGTGGATGCCGCCGGTCACGAGCAAGGTTGGGCCGGGGATGCCCGAGTCGCGCACGTAGTAGGCCGTTTGCCACCGAGTGCCATCGGCAATGTTGCCAGAAGTAAGCCGCGGTTCGGCCTGGGCCGGACAAACCGCAAACAGAATCGCCCACAGTGCAATATGCGTGGTTAAACGTCGCATCGGTCTTGCTTCTTGGGGAGGCAGGCAGGATACGTCGCGGTTGCGGTCACTGGCAGCGCCGCAGGCAAAGGCCCAACCGGGCGGCAGGGCGCCGCGGGTATCCGTGTGGGGAGTGAAGGCAGGCTATGTGTGGAATGCCAGGATCGAAAAGTTCGATCCGGTGTATGGCTCTCTTAGGATAACAGCCTTGAACGTGCGACCGCCAGCGTAATTCACCCCCAGCGGGGCAGTCGCCCACAATCCAAAAGCGGGGGCCTGCTGGCATCCTTCTTCCGATTTCCAGGTATACCGTGCAGGGCTTCGCGGTGTCGAACCAGAAGATTGGACCGCTGAAGATGCGGATAAGCTGATTGGGTGATCGCCTGGCGCGCTCGCCGCAGACGCCAAAGGTTTCTGCAGCGAAGTGACCGGTAACACCAGGCGGATGATGGTGCCGGTACCGCCGTTCAAACGTGCCGATGATTGGCCGCTGCAAGGGATGGAACCGGTGCCGGATATCGCTCAGTCGAACGCTTCGTTCAACTGCGTGCAGTACGCCATGCAAATAAGGAAACCTGCAAGGACAGCCATGGCACCTCCAATGCCGCCTTCCCAGCCTGGGTACACGACGACTCCGTAGAAGGGGGATAACAAAACGCTCACGATCAACAACGCCAGAAATGTTGCTCGGCCCCAATCCTGGAACAGGTACATGGCCAACAAGGCGACGATTTCGCCACCAAACATGGCATAAGGAAACCAGCCATTCGAATCGATCATGCCGCCATATCCGTTCCAGCTTAGCGCCCTTAAGGTTTCTTTCCCGTAGAGCCTTTCCGAGAAGTAAGGCGCGGCCAGGTGGAGCAGGTACAAGGCCAATTCCAGCAGGATTAGCCTGCGAAACAACGCCTTCATCGATCTGCCCTCCATCAGTGGCCAACACAGGTTGCGACAGCCTCGCTCGCTCCGAGCCTTCATTACGCGACGCCGACGGCCAGGTTGCAAACACGAAATCCGCCATACTTGTGGCGACGTAACCGCCAATCAAACCGCTTGCCCGACCCGCCTTTGGCCCCATGGGTCAACGACCGCTGATCGGTGCGGTGCGGCGGTACATCTGGCATCTTCTGCACGACGCATTTGCCCGGCACCGCGCGTTCCCTAAACCTCGTACAAGCGGCATTTTGGGCCTTGATTTTGGCGGCAAACCAGTGGGCGCGGCATGCGAGCCGACCCGATCATTCGATACAGAGGAAGTACCGAGTCTTTGGCAGAGGGCGGCCAAAGAAACTCGTTTTGGGAGACGGAGCACCATGTCCTACCGACGATCGCGCGCGCCACTGCTTGCCTGGCTGTTCATTGCTGGTCTGGTCGTGCTCTCTTGGGCCTGGCCGTGGCCCACGCCTGAGCCGGGCTGCGTGCCCTATGCGTGCCGCGATCCGTTCACGCTCCATCCGATACGGCACCGACCTTCCATAACGCCACCCCGCCGCCACGTGGCGCTGGTGCGGAGCGAAACGGCCGCCAAGGTGGGGAGCAACGTCGATGTGACCGACTTCCTCAATCGCCTGTCCGCCGCCGCCAAGATCGACAATCACCTGTTGGATCGATCTCAATACAGCCCCCAGGCGCCCACTTCCACCGGCGGCGTGGAAGAACCGCCTGCTGCGCCGGAACTCACCGGGCCGCTGCTGGACGAATTGGAGTCGGGCCCCAAGTGGCACGATCTGCGCGAGCACCTGGAACAGCAGCCTGAATCCGATCTCGCGGCCGCTGCGCTGGAAGCGGAAGCCGACTCGCCGTTTACGCAGTCGTGGACGATGCCCAATACCCTGCTGGCTCGGCTGGAAAGCCTTCAGCAGTACCCCCAGTGCCAACACTGGGCCGCAACCACGGCCGCAGTGGTGCGCGACCTCGCGGCGGGCGACGATTCCATCCGCACGGCCGCTCTGAACCTGGTTCAAGAGCAGTTGGCCGAAGCAGGCGGCATCATTGCCTCGTTGAACGACGATGCAGCCAAGAGCCATGCCCGGCGGGTTCAATATGCCCTGGAGCGGCACGTGGCCGTGTGGTCGGGGTTGGCATCGCTGCAGGCGACACGGCAGGGTGCCGTGGCCGTGGTGCATTATGATTCGGGCCGGCTCGTGCCGTTCCTGCGCGACGTCGCGGCGACGCTGCACGGATCGGAGCACGAGCCTGGCTGGCGCCGCTATCTGCTGATGGATGACCTGGAGGCCCTCGCCTTAAAGATCAGCATGGATCACGATGCGGCTACGATCGCCCGTCGTGCACTGCGCCGTCTCCAATCACCTTATTTGAACGAGGCCCAACGGGCGTTCCTGCACTTGCCTGCCTACCGGACACTGGTCAGCGAGCTGCAGCGCGTGGCCGATGAACCGGTCGACGAGCGTGAACTGCTATCCCGGCTGGAAGCTTACGAAAGTTCTGGCCGCGCCAGCCTGGCTTCGCTCTTGGGCGAAGATTTCGATCGCATGCGGCTCAGCCCTCGGGCTGACGAACGCGAACTGGCCCAGCGGCTGGAAACCTATTTCCGCAATACGAACGTCCGCCTGAGCGTGTCGGAGGCGTTCCTCAGCAGGCTGGTGTCGGAGAGCAACCAGCAGACCGGCCCGGTGCGCGGTGTGATGCTCGGCGTGCCGTACCACGGACGCCAAACGGCAAATACGCAAACCACGATTGAAATGCTGCCGGGCAGCGATCCGTTCCAGGTGATGCTCGTCACCCGAGGTACCGTGGTGGCCGATACGGCCGCCAACCGGGGCATCGTCACCACCGAGAGCCGCACGTTATCGGATTTCACGGTTCGCAAGCGGATCGAGTTCCGCCGCGACGGTTTGCACCCTCACCCGGCCGAAGTCACGGTTCAATCGCGGCAGGCGCTGTGCGACGTGGAAAGCGGCTTCGACGGCGTGCCGGTGATGGGCGGCCTGATGCGGAACATCACCGCCCGCCAGTTCGATGCCCGCCGCCCTGAAACCACGGCCATCGCCCAGATGCGAATCCAGCGTGAAGCCGCGGCCAACTCCGACGCCGCAACCGATGCCGCGTTGGCCAGACTCCAACACCACCTGGAGCGTAACCTGCTGCTGCCCCTGGAGCGGTTGGCGCTGCGACCGGCCGCCGTGGTGGATCGGCCCCAGGAGGATGAAGTGAATGTTCGCGTGCGTCTGGCCACGTATCGCCAACTGGGTGCCCACACGCCGCGGCCCAAGGCACCCGCCGATAGCCTGGCCAGCATCCAACTGCACGAAACGGCGATGAACAACATTCTGGATCGGCTGCGACTGGCCGGACGGGAACTTTCCTTGGCCGATCTGTGGAAGGAGACCACGCCCACCATCGCCGAGGCAGGTCAGGTCGCTCAGGGTAGCGCAGGCGCCCAGGGTGACGCCGTGGAAGGTGCCGACGCAAGCCCCACGGCAGCCAACCAGGCGAGCGACGATGCGCTGAACATTCGGCTCAAGTTCGCCCCGTACGATCCGCTGCAAGTGCAGTGCTTGGATGGCCACATTCGGGCGACGCTTCGTCTCGACGCCCTGCATGTCGGTGCGTTCGCCTTTGAAGATTTGGTGGTCCACGTCGACTTCAAGCCGGTGCGGCGCGATCGCAACGTGTACCTGGTCAAGACCGGCCCCGTGGTGGTTGCCGGGCCGCACATCAACATTGCGCAGCAGGCGATGCTCCAATCGGCCATTAGCGGGTTCCTGTCGCGCAGGGGTGGAATGCCCGTTGTGCCCCCAGCCCTGCTTCAACAGCCACGCATGAACGATATTGCCGTAATGCAATGCGAGTTGGCCGACGGTTGGATCGCCGTTGCCTTAGGACCGGCCGAAAACGTCATGCGAACCACCAGCCGCGGCATGCGCGATGCCGTGCAATGGTCGCGGTAGGGGAGCGCCTAAGCAGCCAGGGGCGGCCCTCTGCCATGGCCAGATGTGTGCAGCCTGGTCACAGCCGCGCAATCTGACGATGGCCCGTTGCGCCAGGGAAGCGGCAGTGCCAGCCACCGCCTAATGACTTCAGAAGTATCTGAAGTATCCCAGCACCGGTATCGAAGGCGGCTTCCCGGCATCGGTGAGCTTCGTGCCAGCGTCTCGACGCAGCGGAATCTGTGCGATGCCGCTGCTTTTTCACACCGGCCAAAGCCGCCGGGGCGAATGGCAAAGCCCTTACGCCCCTTAGCCGGCAGCCAACACCAGTGCGGCGGCTTGACCAAAGCGCGTGTGGTTGAGCAGAAGCGCGGTGGGGTGTGCCGCGGCAAGCGGCTGGCGATGTACGACGTTGACCGGGCATTGGCTGTCCGGCCGTTCGAAGTTGAGTGTCGGCGGAACAGCGCCCTGTTGCAAAGCCATCAAGCTGACGGCCATCTCAACCGCCCCGCCCGCGGCACACAGGTTGCCAAAGAAGCTCTTGGGGGCAGTAACGGGCACTTCGCCCAACAGTTCGTTGATCGCCTCGGCTTCGCGGCGGTCATCACAACGGGTAGCCAACCCGTGGGCGTTGACGTGACCAATCTCGCTAGCGCCGAGTTCGGCCCGACGGAGGGCCGCGGAAATGGCAGCGCGGATGCCCTGTCCGGTGATGGCCCCCAGACCCGGGCGGCGGTCGTCGTTGCGGCGGCCATCGCAGCCGGCCCCCGTTCCGAGCAACCGGGCAAGCACGGTGGCGCCGCGGGCCTCGGCAAATTCGCGGCGTTCCAGCAAGAACGCGGCTGCCCCCTCCCCGCGCACCTGGCCATCCCGCTCCCGGTCAAACGGCCGGGGAGTTCCTCCCCCGGAACCGTTGCGGCGCGAAACTTCCTCCACGGCGCACATGCGCGACAAGTCGAACGGTTCCAACATCGAGCTGGTACCGCCAGCCACGACGGCGTCGGCCCAGCCGCGCTGGATCACGCTGGCCGCCTCGGCAATGGCCAGCAAGCTGGAGATATCGCCCTGGTGCAGCGTGTTGTTGTGTCCCCGGGCATTGATGCAGATCGAGGCATGGCACGCCGCCATGTTGGGAAGCGTGGAAAGGAATCCCAGCGGGAACGACTGGAACATGTTCTCGCGCCAACGGTCGAGAATGATCTTCCCGTCTTCGCCGCGGCAACCGTAGAAGTTCTGTTGCCAACACTCGGTGGGCGGGGTGATGGGATCGGCCCCAAAAACCACCCCGAGCCGCTCCGGATCGATCCCGCCTTCGTTCAAGCCGGCCTGTTCCATCGCCATTTTGGAGCAGGCAACGGCGTAGGTCATGTCGGGACACATGATCTTCAGGCTCTTGCGCGGTTGAACGTAGAGCTTGGGTTCAAAACCCGACACCCTCGCCACCATGCGCAGCGGCAGGCCCACGGGATCGAATTCCTGGATGGGCCGCACGGCACTTTGTCCGGCCTGTACGGCTTGCCAAAGGGCGTCTGGACCCACACCAAAGGGGCTGATGACCCCCATACCGGTGATCACGACTTCAACACTCGACATTTTCTTGCTCTTGTCGTGGGTTTACAATCGCTTCCATGCCGGTCGATGGGCTCCGTGTCCCAACAAGGCCGCGACTACCATGAATCGGTAGCCCCGGAGGAGCTGGGTCGAATAGGTAATATTCGCTAACTGGCCCGTTTCGTCAAACACGAATGGGGGGTTACTGCAATTTTCGGCCAAACCGGGCGGAGGGCTTCAGCCCACACGAGGGGCGCCGCATTACTAACTCCTCATAGCGCACAGCGTAAAAACCGGCCATCCGGCCCCGCCAAACCGGGGGGCGACAAACTTTCCGGCAGTGTGAACTTCCGTACCACGGGCGGCTCGCTTAACCGTTAAGATGCCCAATGGTTGACCAAACCGCCCACCCAACTTCGTCGACGCTCACCCCCATTGCCACTCGCCAAAACCTGCCAGGAGGATGGGAATGCCTAAACGCGTTGTGCTGGCGGTCGCGATCGTAAGCCTGGTACTGATGATCGGAGCGCTTCGCTCGGAACCCGCCACCGTTGCGGCTCCAGCGTCTTCAACCGCGGCTGGCGAAAAACACCCTGCGACCGCCGACAACCCGCACCGTTCGCCACAGGAAGTGGCCATCACGCCCGACGGACGCCACCTGGTCACGGCCAACTGCGTGGGGAACAGCGTTTCGCTGATCGATCTCACTTCCGGCGACGTGGTACAGGAATTGCCCTGCGGAGAGCGTCCCACTGCTGTAACCATCGCGCCCGACGGCGAAACCGTGCTGGTTTCGACTTCGTTCGGTGGCACCCTCCACCGCTTCCGGCTAACCGAGGGGCAACTTCACGAAGCTGGCACGCTGAGCCTGCGCGGCGAGCCGCGCGGGATTGCCGTCGCCCCCGATGGGCGCCTGGCCTACGTGGCGGTGTCGGCCCTGGCCCAGATTGCGGTGATCGACCTGGAAGCCTGGGAAGTGGCTGATCGGATCGCCGTCGACGCGTGGCCGCGGCACCTGGCCATCACGCCCGACGGCAGCCGAATGGCGGTTGCCACGAACAGCAACCGTCGCATGGCCGTGATCGATCTGGCCAAGCGCGAGGTGCTCTTCAGCGAGTCGTTTGGCGGCATCAACGCCGGCCAGATGCAAATGGCCGCCGATGGCAGCAAGGTCTACTTCGGCTGGATGGTCTACCGCCACAACCCGGTGACCGAACGCAACGTGAAATTGGGTTGGGTGCTGGGTAGCCGCTTGGGCTATCTCCGGATGGACGAACCGGCACTCCGCTTTGCGATCACCACCGACGAACCAGGGCTGGCCGTGGCCGATCCCTACGGCGTGGCCACCAGTCCCGATGGCACGTGGATCGTGGTCGCGGCCGGCGGCACCCAAGAGCTGCTGGTATTCCGCCTCCAGGATCTGCCGTTCCAGGATGTTGGCGGCCCCGGCGACCATATCGACCGCGGCCTGGTTCGCGACCGCAACCGGTTTTTCCGGGTTCCGCTGGGTGGGCGGCCGCAAGGTGTCGCCTTCGCACCCGATGGCCGGCACGTGTACGTGGCTAATTACATCAACGATTCCGTTCAAGAGGTCGATCTGGAGTCGCGGACCGTTTCGCGCACGTTTCACTTGGGCGGGCCGGAGGAACCCTCGCTGGCACGCCAAGGCGAAGCCCTCTTTTACGACGCCCGCCTCAGTCTCGACCAGTGGTATAGCTGCCACACCTGCCACTACGAGGGCGGTGTGAACGCCGTCACCATGGATACCCGGAACGACAACACCGATTACACGTTCAAGACAGTGCCCAGCCTGGTGAATGTCACCCGCACTCCGCCCTGGACCTGGCATGGCTGGCAGCAGGACCTGGAAGAATCCATCCACAACAGCATCACGCAAACG
This sequence comes from uncultured Pirellulales bacterium, assembly GCA_964511065.1. Lineage (GTDB taxonomy): Bacteria > Planctomycetota > Planctomycetia > Pirellulales > S012-138 > CALBRZ01. The sequence goes on from CAZEEG010000141.1 coordinate 9,775, forward strand.
ATGCTCGGCAAGAAGCGGCCCGCCGCGGACCTGAAGGCAATTCGAGCGTTCCTCGACGAACTGCAATTGCCGCCCAACCCGCATCGAAACCCCGACGGCACGCTGACCGAAGCGGCCGAGCGGGGCAAACAACTGTTTCACAGTTCCAAGGCCGGGTGCAGCCAATGCCACCACGGCCCCTACTTTTCCGACGGTGAGATTCACGATGTCGGCTCGGGTTCCGACCGCGACTTTTACAACGGCTACAACACGCCCTCGCTGCTGGGCGTTTACCGCCGCGTGGCCCTGTTGCACCACGGCAAAGCCAAAACGCTCGAAGACGTACTAACCGAGTATCACAAGCCATCCGAAGTGGCCGGGGAAGGCGAATTGAGCGAGCAGGAACTGTCCGACTTGATCGCTTACCTGAAATCGCTGTAATCCTTCGGTGCCGGGGGGGCAGCCCTGGAAGCGCACCATGTTACAACCGCGTCGCGGTGCGGAACGTGCCCCCGGTGGACCTGCGTGGCATCGTCAACGGCCGGCCACCGCTCGGGGGGGGTGCTGCCAGCCCCCGATGGCCGGGCAACATCAGCGGAAACTCGGAGAAGCAACCTGAGAACTGGCCGGACATTAACACCTTAAAGGATCAAGAAGGCTGAAATCCCGCGGCATTTCGCGGTGTCACGGCGCGTGAGCTTGAGCCTTTTGCAAAGCAGGGATATGATTTCTGCGGAACCTGTTGACGGTCGGCCCGAAAAACCAGGGCCGTGGTTGAGGCAGGTGACGGCCCGGCACAAACAGCCTTCCCCGCCACCACCCCATTGGCCACGCCTTCCAGCCATCCTCCCCCCCGGCACACGGCCTTCCGCTCCCGCACGGACGGCGTCCGATTTTACGTTTTTCAGGGCGACCGGCATGCATGCATTTGAGGGCACCGAGTTTTACTTCAATCGGGCCGCCGACCATCTTGATCTGTCGCGCAACGTGCGCACCTTGTTGCTCACCTCCAAGCGAGAAGTGCAAGTTCAGGTGTCGATCGAGCGCGACAACGGCGAAATCGCCACTTACATCGGTTACCGCGTCCAACACGATAACTCGCGGGGTCCCATGAAGGGCGGGCTCCGCTACCACCACGAAGTGGACTTGGACGAAGTCCGCTCGCTCGCGGCCCTGATGACCTGGAAGACCGCGGTCGTCAATCTACCCTACGGCGGCGCCAAAGGCGGGATCTCCGTCAATACCCGCGATCTCTCGCATCGCGAACTGGAACGCATCACGCGCAAGTTCGTCGACGAAATCCACGACCTGTTCGGCCCCGATACCGATATCCCCGCCCCCGATATGGGCACCAACGCCGAAGTCATGGCCTGGATCATGAACCAGTACTCCAAGTACCATGGGTTCAATCCGGCTTGCGTGACGGGTAAACCCGTCGAACTGTACGGCGCGCCCGGCCGCGAAGAAGCTACCGGCCGCGGAGTGGGCATTCTCACGATCAAGCTCCTGGGACGGCTGGCCCGCAAACCCTCGCAAACCAAGATCGCCATCCAGGGCTTCGGCAACGTGGGCTCGCATGCCGCCAAGTTCCTGCACGAATCGGACTGCAAGATCGTGGCCGTGAGCGACATCACGGGCGGCTATTACCGCGCCGAAGGCCTGCCCATCCCCGAGTTGCTGCACCACATGACCCAGCACGGTTCGCTCGCGGGCTTCAAAGACGCCGAGTCGATCAACAACGAACAACTGCTGTCGGCCGATGTCGATGTGCTGATTCCCGCCGCGCTGGGCGGAGTGCTGCACAAGGACAACTGCCGCGAAGTTCGGGCACCGATCATCATCGAGGCCGCCAACGCGCCTACCCGGCCCGAGGCCGACGAATACTTCGACAGCGTGGAGAAGATCGTTCTGCCCGACATCCTGGTCAACGCCGGCGGTGTGACCGCCAGCTATTTCGAATGGGTGCAGAACCGGCAGCACTACCGCTGGGGGCTCAACCGTGTCCGGCAAGAGCTGGACCACATCATGAGCGAAAGCTTCGAGGCGGTTTGGGAAACCGCCCACTCGCGTAACGTCAGTTTGAGAACTGCCGCTTATATACTTGGCATCAGCCGCGTTGGGCGGGCAACCGTCCTGGGAGGCACTGTATGAACGCAATGGTCGACGTCTCGCCTGGCCGGCTTCGGGATATTCCCCTGTTGGCCGGCTTCACCGATGAGGAACTCCACCACCTGTCGCAAGTTGCCACGGTCCACACGTACTCACCCGGCGAAATGGTCCTTCAACAGGATCACAGGAGTCAGAACCTGTGGATCGTACTGGAAGGCCAGTGCGACGTGGTCCGGCATGGCGAGAACGGCGACGGCACCGAGGTGATCCTGGCCACGTTGGCTCCTCACGACCACTTTGGCGAGATGTCGTTCTTTCATGCCGCTCCGCATTCGGCTGGCGTGCGTGCCAAGACCCCGCTGAAGCTGATCCGCGTTACCCGCTCCGCCTACAACGAGCTCATCTCGGACGGGGCCATGATCGCCTACAAACTGGCCACCAATACCGTCGAGGGACTCGCCGACCGCCTCCGCCGCATGGACGACTGGGTTGCGCGCCTGCTCCGAGAAAGGTCATCCGACCATCACGAGCGAGAGTGGAACCAGTTCCGGCAATCCATCTTCGGTGAATGGCATCTTTAAACTGGTCATCGGAAGCGCTTGTACGCTTCGTAGCTTTCAGCCTTCGTGGGGCTATCTTCGGTGAATGGCATCTATGAACTGGTCATCGGAGGGGTTGGGCCGGCGCGTCATCCGCCAGAGAAATGCCACCGCTTCGGTAACTGGCATCTACAAACTGGCCATGGCACGTTTGCATGGCCGGTAGCGTTGGCGTAGTCCTCCACTACCGAAATGCGCCACCGATTGAACCTTCATCTCAGAGCCGCCCGGTGAACCTGCACTCACCGGGCCGCTTAGCGCTTGGTCGCGTGGCGCCGCGCGAAATGCCGGATGATTTCCTGCCACGCGGTCATGCTTGGCGATTCACCGCGATCGGCCCCGTTGCGCCCGCAGCCTGGCGGTGATATGGACTACCGAGTCGTCGCGAAACGCAATGTTCTTGATGACCTGCTCAGGTGTGTGCCGTTTCCCCTTCATGGAAAGTCCTCCTTGCCAAATGGGGCCAAAGGACTCTCATAGCATCAGGACCAGATTTTGGGGAGCAGGCCACCTCATCCCCGCCGCGAAACGCTCACGGTAGAAATACTGGCCGCCGGGCGCGCAGACCGCTGGCAGCCGATCGTTCGGGGCAGGGGTCGCCGTAGCGGCGGTAAAAATACTGGCCGCCGGGCGCACAGACCGCTGGGGCTGGGGATTCCAACGTGCGGCGGCCGTGGTTCTGCAAAGCACAACGCACATTCCCGTCCGCACGACGACCGGCTCGCCGCCGTGACCGCAGACGCTGTTGCCAGCGATTTCTGCAATAGAACTTGTCTGTTCGCGCCTTGTCTTCTCTCGAACCGGGCACAGCCTGGCGCATTTCAGCAGAGCATGCGGTCTGCAAATGTACGCGACCAGTGAACGACGCTTGTCTCCGCCAGCCGCTTCAATGGGGCCGCGGCTAT
>CAZEEG010000142.1:0-13359 GCA_964511065.1 uncultured Pirellulales bacterium
GCGTGGGCGAAGATGATGTCGCGGGAGCTGTTGACGATCGCGCCCAATCCAGCGGAATCGAAGGCCGAGGCCACGTCGGCCGCCGTGCCGCCCTGGCTGCCGAAACCGGGTACCAGGAACCACGTATGCGGCATCGCCTGGCGCAGTTCCGCCAGTTGCTCGGGATAGGTGGCGCCGACCACCGCCCCGACATCGCCGTAGCCGCACTGGCCCTTGGTGCGCATGGCGAGCGCTTCGACGTGCTCGCCCACCAGGCGGTACAGCGGCTGGCCGTCGATCAGGCGATCCTGGAAGACGGCCCCGCCGGGGTTGGACGTTTTAACCAGCACAAAGATGCCAGCGCTGCGGGTGCTGGCGGCTTCGACAAACGGTTCGAGCGAGTCGTCGCCCAGGTAAGGGCTGACGGTTAGGGCATCGGCTCCCCAGGCGCTGCCATCGCGGCCCAGGTACGCCGTGGCATACGCGGCGGCCGTAGAACCGATGTCGTTCCGCTTGCCGTCGAGAATGACCAACAAGCCCGACTCGCGAGCGTACTGCATCACGTGGTATAGGGCCGACATGCCGTGCGGACCGCAATGTTCAAAGAAGGCGGCCTGTGGCTTGACGGCGGCCACCAGCGGGGCCACCACGTCGATCACGCCGCAACAAAACTGCAGATAGGCGTTGGAAACAGCTTCGGCGTTGCCTTTGACTGCCAACCGGGCCAGGTTCTCCGGCATCTGTTCCAAGCGCGGATCGAGCCCAACTAAGGCCGGCGTACGCCGCTGGCGCACCTGCGAAGCCAATGTGTCGACAAAGGCCGTCAACGGCCACTCCTTTCTCAGATTGTCTGTTGCGTTACTGGGGCGGCACGCTGGGGATCGAGCCAATATGGATCAATGCGGCCGTATCGTGCGAAACGGCTGCGCCATGTTCTTGCTGCGCTATGGGTAGCTGCGCCGTGTATTGATTCACCGCGTTTTGATGCGCCGTGCGTGGACGGATCGTGCCTGTGTGCCCTATGTCTTACTGCGCCTTGCTTCGCTGCATTTCACCAGCCTGCCCGGCGTGATGCCGCGCGGCCCCCCAGCACGTCCGACTGCCATTCGCTCGTCTCAGGAAATCGTGCTTCGCGATCGCCTCTGACCGCTGCCAACGGACGCCCGGCGCCATCGTACGGCAAAGGTTCCACGATGGAAAGCGAACGGGTTTGCACCGGCCGCCCACCGGGGACGCGGTGCTAAATCGTCGGTCCGCGTTGAAGGTGGTTTCGGGTTCGTCGGCGGGGGAACTCAAGTTTGCCTTGCCGCATTTCACGGGGTGCCGCGAAGCCAGCACTGGGAGCGAAAGCCGTGCCATCGGTCTGCTGGGGTGTTGTCCCTTTGTCCGGATGGGGGGCAGCAGCATGGCCGGAGTCACCGGCTGCAGCCGGCATCCATGGCTAGATGCTCGCCGCTACCGCCCGCTTTTTCGATTCAACAGCAACCTTCGATCTAACCGAAGAAACAGAAAGAACCCGTTGCATGGCCCCCGGGGTGCGGAGTAACTTGCCGAACCTGCCTCTGCCCCCTACCATGCAGAATTGGGCTGTTGAAGTTTAACGATCCTGGCGGTTGCGCAGCTTGGCCGAGCCGGTTTCGGCAAACCCATGATGGCGGCGGCGATCCACCGGCCCGCCGCGCTTGGCCATGATTCCAAAGCGGCCCCCGAGGGGGGGCATTATCCATGAACACGATGCACCCGGCTTACTTCTTCCGCGCGGGTTCCCAGCGCGCTTGGTGTTGTTAGCCGAGGACCGCAGTAACGGGATCGTGGTTTCGCGGCCGCCGGGTGCGCAAGTCGGCCGCTATCCTCTCCGGGTGCAGGTATGTTGCCCTCACCCCTAAAGTACGGAGCCGCCGTCAATCATGGCATCCGACGTTCGCCTCAAAGAGCAACTCCCGCAACTTACCGACCGGCTGGTGCAAACCTATTACGAGGTCGGAACGATCAACCACCTGGGCCACTGCCCACTGCCCAGCCACGAAGCGGTGATCTCTATCATCGCCGACCTGATGGAGGTCTTGTACCCGGGCTATCGCCGCCGCGAAGGTCTGCACCTGGGCAATGTGACGTACTTCGTGGGCGATGTGATCGACCGCCTGCACGACCAGCTCACGGCCCAGATCGCGCGCGCCTTGCGCCACGAGGCCGGGGCCATCGACCCGTTCAGTCCCGACTGCGAGGATTTTGAAGCCAAGGGGCAGGCCATTGCGATCCAGTTTCTGGAGCAGTTGCCGGAGCTGCGGCGGATTTTGGCCATGGACGTTCAAGCGGCGTACGACGGCGACCCCGCCGCCAGCGGCCTGCACGAGATCATCTTCAGCTACCCGGGTGTGGAAGCCGTCACCATTTACCGCTTGGCGCACCTGCTGTACGAGTTGGACGTGCCGCTGATCCCCCGGATCATGACCGAGTACGCCCACCGCAAGACGGGGATCGACATTCACCCCGGCGCCACGATTGGGCATCACTTCTTCATCGACCACGGCACCGGCGTCGTGATTGGGCAGACGTGTGAGATCGGCCAGCACGTGAAGATCTACCAGAGCGTGACCCTGGGCGCGTTGAGCTTTCCCACCGACGGCGAAGGGCACCTGATCCGCGGCGAGAAACGTCATCCGACGATTGAAGACCGCGTGGTGATCTACGCCAACGCCACCATCTTGGGCGGCGGCACGGTGATCGGACACGATTCGGTGATCGGGGCCAACGTGTGGCTTACCCGGAGCGTGCCGCCGCATACCACGGTCACGCTGGAGAAACCGCAACTGCGGATACGTTCGGCCGGCAACGAACTGTCGCAAGAGCCGAACTACCAGATCTGAGTGGCAACGCACTACCCCCGAAGGCCTTTTGACCGTCGCGGGCTGGCCAAAGGTGAATTGCCCCCCATGGCTGCGTGGGCAGACATGCGGGGGGCACGCCTGCGAACCCGTTGCCAGCACAAGTCCGCGCCCACGGCGAATTGGCCATCGCTACGGGAGAGGTTCGTCGGGCAACCCTTGTTCAGCTTTTGGGGGCCGCCCGCTTTCGCGTGCAACCCTTGGTTTGCTTCCCAAGCAGGCGGCCGGTTTAATGGGGGGCAGACCATTTCCCCCCCTGCACAGGGAACGGCTTCATGATGCGCCCGCTTGCCTGCCTGTTTGCGATCTTGATTCCCGGTGCCGCTTATGGCCAGGCCGATTCCGCCCTGGTTCAACGGGTGACTGAACTGGAGCGGCGGATCGAGAAACTGGAGGCCGAGAACCACCGCATGCGCGCGGCCCTCTCGGTGTTGCACTACATCCACGATGCCAAGGACGGGCAGCGGGTGACCATCACCGAAGGCGATCGCACCGTGGCCACCTTGCTGGTCGCCAATCGCGGTTGGGGCGCAAGCCGGCCAGAAGACGTGGCCGCGGTGGTGAAGTCTGTGGCCGGGATCGTATTTGCCGCCTTGCCGCCACGGGACGTGCCGACGATCATCGTCCAGCGCTCGCCCAATGGCCCCCGTGCGCTATCCAACCGTGGGCCAAACAACGAATACATCGTGCTGCTCAATACGGGCGACCGCTTGTGGGCGCAGTTGTCCTATCAGCTTGCCCATGAACTGGGCCACGTGGTCTGCCGCGAACTGAGCGAACGGGCACCGCAGCAATGGTTCGAGGAAGCGTTCTGCGAGGCGCTGTCCATCTGGACGCTCCAGCAAATGGGGCACACCTGGCAGACCGACCCGCCCTATGCCTCGTGGGCCAGCTATGCTCCCAGCCTGGCGAAGTACGCGGCCGACGTCCACGCGAAGGCCGAGCAGCCCAACAACTTCCGTGGTTGGTACGCCGAGCATCGCGACCGGCTCAATCGCGATTCATACGATCGCGATGCCAATCGTGTCGTGGCCGCGCACATGGTCAACCGGGCCAACGCCCGCCCCGAATACCTGCGGGCGTTCCTCTACTTGCGGAGCACTCCGCTGGCCGCCAACAGCATGGAATCCCTGATCGAAGCGTGGCACTCGAGTTGCCCCGACGACTTGAAGTTTGTACCGATCGACGTGGCGAAGGTGCTGGGCATCAAACCCCCGGGCTGATAGGCAGAGCATCGTGTTCGCACGTCAGCGCGTCGCATAGGGGGGAATTGCGATGACCATACCATGTGCGGTTGGCGTGCCGTTGGGGGCGTTGCGCATGGATGCAAAACTGCATAACATTTCTGCGCGGATGGTCAGGCGGTGCCTGAACTGCGGAAACGACCGGGCCAATGAGGGGCGCCCTCAATTCCACTCCGGGTTGCCTTCCACGTCGGGCAGCAGGCGGTGCGCGGCCAGCGCCTGTTTGAGCAGTTCGCCCCACAGCGAATGGGGATCGTCGGTAAATACGGCTTCAGAAGTAGCCGGTACGGTCAGCCAGTCGCTGCGCGACAGTTCCCCTTCAAGTTGCCCTGGCCCCCAACCGGCACACCCGCAGCAGATGCGGAACCGCGTGGTGCCGTTCTCGGCCGCGGCCTCGACCACCTTTCCAAACACCTCGGCGCTGCTGCCGATGTACACCTCTGGCAGGACCAATCGGGCTTGGGGATCGAGAAGCCGGTCGTTGTGAATGATGAACAGGGCCGCTGGTTCAACCGGGCCGCCCTGGAACACCTTGGCCTCGCAGTGCTCCAGCGAGAAGTGCGGTTCCAGGGCGTCTGCCACGGAAACAGGTGTGGGCCGATTCACGATCAGGCCCATCGCGCCCTGCGCGTTATGCTCAAGGATCAAGACGGCGGTCCGAAAGAAGTTCGGGTCGCGCAGTCGCTGCGATGCGATCAGGAAATGCCCTCGTAGTGAGCCGGACATGTTCGATGCGATCAGGGTGCCGCCCCCGGCGGCTATTGATGGTTGCGCTGGCAAGGTCCGGTTGCCGAACGATCGGCGGCAACGGAAGCGGACATTCGCTGCGCAGGTGTCAATCCATTGCGGGGGCTTAAGAAACCGGGTGAAGCGCCACTCTTTCACAGGAAAACCATGCCAACCGCGATTATAAGGTGAGCGCCGCTCGTGCAACAGCGGCCGCGCGGCAGGCCCGCGCGCAGCCGTTACCGGTGCAGGCAGGTGTCTACCCTGGAAGCGGCGGCGGGCGCCGCTACGAGAGTGCGCGCTGCAGCAGGTTGTGGGTGATGCGCTGCACGCGCTGGTCGGGGCCGTGCGGGCGGCTCCAGTGCGACCAGGGCAGAACGTGCCCCGGCGGCGAACTGAGCCCCTGGGCCCAGAAGATGGTCGCGGCGTTGAAGACGAAGTTCCCCTTGGGGCCGGGATAGATCGTGGCCGTCCACTGTTGTGGGTTTACGCCACCCTGCCAGGCAGTGCCTCCGGCCACGACTTCCAAGCCTTCGATGTCGGCCGGGTCGCCGTGGTACTCCCAACCGATGAGGCCGGGGATTGCGTCACCCTTCTTGACGCCCGTTCCCTTGAACATCCAGTGGTCGGGCTGGGTGATGATCCAGTCGCCGCCGCCGTTGACCGGCCGCACGTTCCGCGCGCCCATCAGGTAGCCTTCGTCGGGCCCGCGGTGCGGAAACGGCCCAAAGTTCGTGGCGCGCTCTACCGCGTGCGAACGCTCGCCGCCGTAAGGACCGCCGCGGAAGATCGAGCGGTTGGGTACACCGGCGGAGTTGGGGCTAAAGGGCGAAACCCAGCACACGCTGTTTCCCGACAGGAACAGCAGGTTCACGCCCTCATCGCGCATTTTCTCCACGCTGCGGAACTGGCGGATATCCCAGTACTCGTCGTGGCCGACACTGATAAACACCTTCGCCCTGAGGCCGCGCTGGGGGCTGAGCAAATCGCTGTTGGAACAGTAGGCCACATCGTAACCGTGCTGCTCCAGCCAGTAAGCGAGCGGGAACTCAAACGGCAGAAACTCGCCCGAGCCTACCGTCAGCGGATCGTTGACGACGCCGCGATGCTGGGCCTCGCGGCCGTAGGGACGATCGAAGCTGACCTCGGCCCAGGGGCCTTGGACGCCGTCGGGATGGGTGTACAGCGAGTACTTGTTCGGCCAGGTGTTGTAGGCCTGCCAGGTGTTATCGGAGCACTGGAACAGCACATCGACCGGCCGATTGTCGCGCACGATGAACACGACATAGCTTTGCCAGTAGGCTTCCTGGCCCTGGGGGATCGTGGTCATTCGTCCCAGGTACACGCCGCTGATCCAGTCCGAGGGAATCTTCAGCTTGAGGGTCGATTCCCACTGGCACTCGTGGATGTTCTTCTTGCCGGGCTGCGGCGTGGGCTGGGTGCGACTGTCGATAGGCCCCATGGCTTTGACCAGCCGCGCACCACGTCCGCCGTAATAGCCCATGCGGAAGATTTCGAGCCGGAACTGCCGGGCCGGGTTGGTGGAGACGTAGATATCGATCTCGTCGCCCGCCTCGACACTTTGCCGGGAGCAGTAGCCTTCAATCCACGGGGAGCGGAAGCCATCGCCATCGACGCGGACCCGGGTCAGTTGCCAATCCAGGGCGCCTTCCTTGCTGTTTTCTTCGGCAATGAGGCTTGGCGCCGGCCGGGCATCGCTGGACTTCGTTTCATCGGCCGCGGCGTGGCCCAAGGGACCGGCGACCGATGACAGCGCACCCAGCGCAATGGCACCTTGCAAGAACTCGCGGCGAGGCAGAGACGAATCGTTGGGCGTGGCCATGGCAGAAACGGGCTTGAGGCGGTAGGCAGGTTCAAATTACGGGGACAAGACTGCACGCCATCGTAACCTCCCAAACCGGTTCCGCAACCAAGGTCTGCGTGTCCGGGGATAGCCCCCGCTTTCTGTTCGCCTCCCCATACAAAAAGCCCCTGGGCGCCACGAGGTGCCCAGGGGCCGAGCTACTTGTAGGTAGGATTTTACCACTCGACTCCGACGATCGGCCAAAGCGTTCGACCGTATCCCCCGTCAAACCGCGGATCGGGTGACGCCGTGGCGCTACCAATGACGCCGTGGCGCTAGCGCTGCAGAGGCGGCTTGTCGCTGGGGGCGATGGCCGTGGCCGGCTGCACGCCCTGGTTGATCTGCACGCCGGGTTGGCCGGCTTGCTGCTCGCCAGGCTGTTGGCCTTCACCGCCGGTGATTTCGCCGGCGGCGGCACGTGCCCGAGCCATGGCTTCCTGCTCGACCATTTCCTGCTGGGCGAGCATGTGGTCGGGGTCTTCGAAGTCCAGCGCCACCGGGGCCAGGTCTTCAAACGGCTTGGTAATCATGCCGGCGATGCGCCAGCCTTCGGGGTCCTTGCGCAGCACCCACAGGTATTCGTCGGTGTATTTTTCCTCGCCAACGCCTTCGGTCCAGGTGCTCAGCACGTGGGCGCCGGTACCTTCGGCGATCAGTTCCACGCCTTCCACGGTGAACGAAGCCGTATCGCTGCCCGGCGGGGCCACGCGGAGATCGCGGGCACTGGTTTCCTTCAGGGCTTTTCGGGTGAGGAGGCCTTCGGCGGTGGCGTCGTCGCCGGCCTTTACGGCGGTCAGGAAGGCCTCGACAATCTGCTTTGGATCGCGGGTATCGACCTTGCCGCCGGCCTGGCTGACGGTGGTGGCAGGGTTCTGATTGCCGTCTCCGCCGCTTTGTTCACCGCCGCATCCGATGGTGAAAGCCAATACGGCAACGGCGCCTGCGATATTCCATCGCCCAAACGTCATGGTCTCCTCCTGTGATGCATGTCGAAATTCCACGCCGCGCGGGAAGTCCGTTTCCGGCGAATAGGGGGTGGGAGTCTGGCAATTTCGGACGACTGCGTCAAGAGAGGTTGGCGACGTAACCAGGCCGATTCATCGGGCGCAGACGTACGCGGATCGCGGCGAAAGGCCCATGTCGCCCCGGCTTGGTCGAGCGGGCAGTCGATCACCACAAGTTTGCCTTGCGAAACTACTTGTGGAGGATGGCTGGTTAAGGAGACCTGCGCAGCGAATGGCCGCTCACTTTCGTGCTAGCCCATCGAAGTGCGGCCACTTGCGCTGGGAAACGGAAGCCTTGCGGCCCCGATCGTCTGACGACCGGGCATTGGCGGCGCAACCATCCTTGCGATCCCCGGACACGCGGGCAGGACGATTGGACCTGGGCTTTAGCGCTGACCCGTGCCGCGGGACGCACGGTTGAGCAATTCATCGAACGGTTGAATGGTGTGTGACTGGCGCCTGCGCACGTTTTCACACCCATTCAGAATCGGAGCGGACCGTCGGCCGAGGCCCCTTACCGCATTCCCTGGCGAAAGTTCACTTTCACGGCGTTGGCCTGCGGCTTGCCCGGCGTGCTGCGGCCCTTCTCCACGTACTGTTCCATGAGTGCGGTCAGGCGCTGGACCACCTCGGGATGCCTGGCCTGTAAGTTTGTCTGTTCGCCCGGGTCGGATTCCAGGTCGAACAATTGCAGTGGCGGCAAGCCCTCGGTGCTGTCGCGGCCAGGACGCGGCGCACTCCAGCCACCTGAACCGGGGCAAAACACCAGCTTCCACTTGCCTTGCCGGATGGCGAACGAACCGTTGATCGAGTGGTGCACGGTCGCCTCGCGCAGCGGGCGTTCGACCTCGCCCAATAGCGCCGGCAAGATACTCACGCTGTCTTCCCCGGCGTCGTCTGGCAGGGTAGTCCCGACCACCTCGGCGGCTGTCGCCATCAGATCGGTCAGGCAGATGGTTTGGTCGCAGCGCTGGCCCGGCTTCACCTTGGCTGGCCAGCGGGCCACCAGCGGCACACGATGCCCGCCCTCGTAGATGTCGGCCTTGTGGCCACGGAAGATACCGCTGGGATGGTGACCGGAGGCGGCCAGTTCAGCGAATCGGGCCTGGGGCGAGCAACCGTTGTCGCTGGTGACGATGACCAGCGTATTCTCGGCAAGCCCGTGCTGCTGGAGCGCTTCGAGCACCTGGCCAATCGCCCAGTCGGTTTGCATCACGAAATCGGCGTAGGGGTTGATGCCGCTTTTGCCTTTCCAGGGATCGTTGGGAACGATCGGCGTGTGCGGCGAGGCCAGCGGCATATACAGGAAAAACGGCGTGCCTTCCCTGGTGTGTGGTGCACGCTGGGCGATGTAGGCCACGGCCCGCTCGGTCAGCCGCGGCAACACCTGGTCGACGTCGAAATCCGGTGCCGTGGGGCCTTGGCGGGTTTTCCCTCCCTGCCGGCCTGCGGTCATGGCAAATGCTTTGTCTTCGCTGGGCAGTTCGGTGACGCGGTCGTTCTCGATGAACGCATAGGGCACCATGTCGAGCGAAGCGCTGATGCCGTAGTAGTAGTCGAATCCCACCGAACCGGGCCCGCCGGTGATCGGTTGCGAAAAATCCACGTTCCATACCTGGTCGCGGGATTCGATGGAAAGTTCGGCCACCTGCTTGCCGGGCTTGACGGCCCAGTTCATGCCCAGGTGCCATTTGCCGAGGCAGGCTGTGTGGTAGCCGTGCTGCTTGAGCAGGCTGGCGACGGTCATCCGGCCCGGTTCAATCAGCCTGGGGCTCAAACCGCCCAGTACGCCGCGCTGCAACCTGCTGCGCCACGCATAACGCCCGGTCAGCACACCATACCGGGTGGGCGTGCATACCGCCGATCCGCTGTGGGCATCGGTAAACACCATGCCTTCGCGGGCGAGGCGGTCGAACGAGGGCGTCGGGATTTTCCCTTGCTGGTTGAAGCACTTCACGTCGCCATAGCCCAAGTCGTCGCACAGAATGTACACGATGTTGGGACGGTCGGCCGCCGCTTCGGCGCCCAGTGCGCTCGCCGGCGCCGATGAACACCACGTCGCCAACCAGAGCACGACCCAAGCGGCCAGGCCAAGCAAACTACGCATGGGCGAAACCTCCGCGCACGTTTCTGAAGATGAGGGAAGCCGTTGCCGGCAGCGGGCCGCCCGCCGCGCCCCCCCAATGATAGCTACTGGTGGCCGGCGATGCGCGGGTATCGATATCAACGACTCGCCTGCCAGCGACAGGCGGAACTCGCACGGATTCGTCTGCGGATGATTCCAGCCTGGCACGGCGGATCGGCGAGCGGCCAGGCCGAGCTTACCGCCCGTTCGCCCTGACGTTCCCAAATGCCAGATGCTATATTGACGCAGGCCCCCGGCAGCCAAGGTGCAAGCCGTAGGAAGGCAGCAGCCGCGGCCACGTTTGCACCGGGCGGCTGTTGCGCCCCGGGGGCACGGGAGCGGTTGCTCCCAGGACGGTCCGCGGCCGGTATACTCCCCCCAGCTATCGGTTTGTCATCGGTTGGCACGTACCACAGAAAGGGATGTGGTGGAATCATTCAATAAAATCCTGGTGGCGGTCGATTTGGCCGAGGACGATCGCCTGGTGACAGAAACCGGTCCGCCCCATTCGCGGCACGCCGTGCAAGAGGCCCTGTGGCTAAGCCGCGGTGGCCGGGCGCGGCTCACCTTCTTCCATGCCTTGGATATTTCCGATAAGGCGCAGTGGCTGATCCAAGAGAGCGAAGACCTCGAGCATTCGATCGTCGATCAAGCCCGGGATTCACTTCAAAAGATGGTGGATCGGGCGGCGGCCGAAGGCATCGAGGCCGACTACGATGTCGCATTTGGCCGTAGCTGGCAGCAGGTGATTGAGAAGGCGACCCAAGGAGAATACGACCTGGTGATCGCCGGCACGCGGCATCAAGGCCCGCTCCGCACCGTGCTCTTTGGCAGCACCGGCATGAAACTGCTGCGGAAGTGCCCGGTGCCCGTCTGGATCACGCACCCGCGCGAGAACCGGGAACTGCGCTCGGTGGTGGTGGCCACCGACTTCTCCGAGGTTTCCAACCGCTCGATCGATGCGGGGGCGGCCCTGGCGGCAGAGTACGGCGCCCAATTGCACGTGCTGCACGTCATCCATCCGGCCATAACCCATCAACTGCGCGGGATTGGCTTGCCGTTGGAGAAGCTTGAAGAGCACCAACGCCAAGAACGCGAAAATGCCGAAAAGCAGTTGCAGGAGCAGATCCAGCGGCCAGCCGTGAAGGCGCTGCCGCAACCGCCCAATGTGATTCTCGCCACCGGCGAGCCCGACGAAGAAATTCTCAAGACGCTGGAAGATACCCAGGCCGACGTGCTGGTGATGGCGACCGTTGGCCGCTCGGGCATTCCTGGCCTGGTGATCGGCAACACGGCCGAGCGTTTGTTGCCGCACGTTCAATGCTCGGTGCTGGCGGTCAAGCCCGATGGCTTTACCGCATCGGCGTGATGGCCGAGGCACCCATCCACCGTTCGTAACCAAGGAAACCAGGCCGTGGAACTCGACTGGCTCAGCGTGTTGCTTCGTTGGCTGCATATTGTCGCCGCTGTACTCCTGGCAGGCGGTGCGCTGTTCTGGTGCTGTGTCCTGCGACCAGCGGCCAGCGAACTGGACGATGCCACCGCCGCCGGGTTGAGGCAGCGCGTCGCCGCCCGATTCTCCAAGATCGTGATGCTGGCGATCCTGTTGCTGCTGGTTTCTGGCCTGATCAATTTCATCAATATCAACCGGTCGCTGCCGGCAGACGCCAACAAGATGCTGTACCACGGCCTTTTTGGCATCAAGTTCCTGCTGGCGCTGGTGGTGTTTTTCCTGGCATCGGCCTTGAGTGGCCGCAGCGCCGCCTTTGAAAAACTACGCGCCAACGCCAAGACCTGGTTGAGCCTCACCTCCACGCTCGCCGTGGCGATTATCCTGATTTCCGGCGTGATGCGGGTTTACCGCGACGGCGCGTACACCGGGCAAGCTCCCGATGTGCCCAACGTCAACGCCCCGGCCGATGATGCCGCCACAGGCGATGATGCCCCGGACCGCGGGGGCGCAAATAGCGGAGCCGCAGACGGTGGTAGCGCAGACGGTTCGGTGGATCTGGGCCCTGCCAACGAGTGACGGCGAAGCGATCTCAGCTCCGGCCGGGCTTCAGGCTGCCTGAAACCCGCGTGCAACGCCGCGCGTGCTAGCACTGCTAGCACGCGGCCTGCGAAAGCTCCCTGTGCCGGGGCGAGAGCATGGCCGGCATGCCCGCCAAAACCCTTCGAAAAAATGGCCTCACCTTTCGGCCGCTTCGCCGTCGCACCCTGGGCGATAGCTGGCCCAGGGGCATACAATGAAAAGGTGAGGCACCCGCGCAGGCCAGTCGGTCCGGTCTGCTGCCCCCTCCGCGCTGCGTCCGCATCCAGCGGCGATCACTCCTTGACACTTTTCGGGCATGGCAGTAGTCTACGGAGCGATGCTGCCGCGCTTCCGCGCAGTACCGCTACAACATCGGCGTGAAATGACGCCGCGTGGGTTTGGCAACTAGCAGAACCCACTCGGCGTTTTTTTATAGTTGCACCACCGGAGCCCTTCGTCCTTTCAGGGGGGGGCAGGTGAGAGCCGGCCATGTCGCTTCGCCGGCCGCGATCTGGCCGGCCCTGCGATTGCACGGCTTTGGTGCTGCCCTGCGGATGTGGGCGTTGTGGCAGTTGGCGCCGGCTGGGTGCCACGCAGAGTTGTATAATGAATGAATGTGACCGGCCCTGCGGCTTTTGCCACCCCCGCTTGCTGAGGGAGCAAAGCTCGCGGTGGGCTGAAATTCCCATAATTCCAGAGGCATTTCGCCACGTGGTCCTTGAGAGACGGTAACCGGCCGCCCCGTTAGCGGCGACACAAATAAGCGGCCACGTCGGGCGGCCCGGCGGGGCCTACAATTCATACGACAAGTACTACCTCCACAGCCGGCGTTATCGAAGGAACATCCATCGAGTTTGTGCAACACCGATTCCCCTGGCGATTCGCGCGACCCCTGCCCCGTCGCTTGCCGCTGGCAAGCCGGCGCCTTGCGGCGGGAGCGTGCGGGCAGCCGGGCAAGGCGGCGCCGAATCTCGCCTTAATTTGACGTACAAGAGAACCCAACAGAACAACCGGTTTGGTCTTTCGGGGCCGGGCGGCAATCCAACCACGGCATAGTTATGAATCCCAGCGAAGTGCTGAAAATCGTCGACGCGATCCACCGCGAGAAGAACATCGATAAGGAGATCGTATTCGAGGGGATCGAGGCTGCGCTGGTTTCGGCCCTCCGCAAGCATTATGGCGACGAAGCCGAGATCACCGTCAACATCGACCGCAAGGACGGCACCATCCGCGCCTTCCAAAACGGCGAGGCCCTCTCCAGCGAAGAAGTGGAAGACCTGGCCGGCCGGATCGGCGCGCAGACCGCCAAGCAGGTCATGATCCAGAAGATCCGCGAGGCCGAACGCGACTCGCTGTTCGATGAGTACAGCGCCGAACGCGGGCAACTGGTCACCGGTATCGTCCAACGCTACGAGGGCGGAACCGCGACGGTCGCCCTGAACAATACCGAAAGCATCCTCCCCAAGAGTGAGCAGATTCCCGGCGAAACCCACCATGTCA
>CAZEEG010000143.1:0-12830 GCA_964511065.1 uncultured Pirellulales bacterium
CCGGGCGGGGCCAGCATGCCCCTGCACCAGTCGCTCACTCGATTCAAAGATCAAATTCGCACCATCCTGCCCCGGCACGAGCAAGGTGGCGCCTTCGCGGCCCAAGGGGTAGCCCGCACCACCGGCAAGCCCGGCGTTTGCATGGCAACCAGCGGTCCCGGCGCAACCAACCTGGTGACCGCGATTGCCGATGCCAAGATGGACAGCATCCCGCTGATCGCCATCACCGGCCAGGTGAAGACTCCGGTGATCGGGAGCGACGCGTTCCAGGAAACGCCCATTGTCGAGGTCTGTCGTGGCATCACCAAGCACCACTACCTGGTGACCGATCCCGAAGACATCCCCCGCGTGATGCGCGAGGCGTTCCACATCGCCACCACGGGGCGCCCGGGGCCGGTGCTGATCGACCTGCCCAAGGACGTGCAAGAGGCGAAGATTGTCCCCGATTACAACGCCCCGATGGACCTGCCGGGCTATCGGGTTGAGAACACACCTCCGCGGCCCGAACAAGTTGCCCAGTTGGCGGCGGCGATTCGCCGGTCGAAGCGGCCGGTCATTTACGCTGGGGGCGGCATTATCCACAGCGGCGCGGCCGACGAACTGCGTAAGCTGGTCGACAAGACCCAGATTCCCGTCGCCATGACTGTGATGGGCCTGGGCGGGTTCGACAGCTACCACCCGTTGTGTCTCGACATGCTCGGCATGCACGGCAGTGTGTACTCCAACTATGCGGTCAACGAGTGCGACCTGCTGATTGCCTTGGGTGTTCGCTTCGACGATCGCGTGACGGGCAAGCTGGAAGAATTCGCCCGGCACGCCAAGATCGTCCATGTGGATATCGATCCCTCGGAGATCAACAAGAACAAGGCGGCCCACATTCCCATCATCAGCGATGTGCGGCAATGCCTTGCCATGCTCAACGAGATGGTTGAGCCGCCCGAGGATATTTCAGGTTGGCTGGAACAGGTCGCCCGCTGGAAAGCGGCTGATCCGCTCACCTACGATAAATCGTTTGATGGCATTCTGTCCCAGCACGCGATCAGCGAGTTGTCGCGGATTACCAAGGAACGCGATACCGTCATCACCGTGGGCGTGGGCCAGCATCAGATGTGGACCGCCCAATTCTACAAGTTCCAGCGCCCACGGACGTTCCTCTCCAGTTCGGGGCTGGGCACCATGGGATTTGGCCTGCCGGCGGCCATGGGCGTGCAGGCGGCCCATCCCGATAAGCTGGTGATCGACATCGACGGCGATGGCAGCTTCCTGATGAACATTCAGGAACTGGCCACCTGTTACTGCGAAAAGCTGCCCGTGAAGGTGTTCCTGCTGAACAACCAGCACCTGGGAATGGTCGTGCAGTGGGAGGACCGCTTCCACCAAGGCAACCGTGCCCACACGTACCTTGGGCCTGTCGACAATCCCGAAGCAATTGGCCAAGGCAACGGGATTGGGCCGCAGGAGCGGTACCCTGACTTTGTCACGATTGCCAAAGGATTTGGTTGCGGTGCGGCCCACGTGCAGAAGAAGGCCGACCTGGTCGACGCCATCGAGGAGATGCTGGCGTACCCGGGCCCCTTCGTACTCGATGTGGCCGTTCCCTACCAGGAACATGTCTTGCCGATGATTCCGGCCGGCATGACGGTGCGTGACCTCATCAAGCAGTAGTGGCCTTAAAGAACGCCCCAAGGGGGGCAATTGCGCCCACGCGTCGGGCCGCGAGACTTGCTGGCCACGGTTGGTGTTCGGCACGCGCTTAGCCCATCGCGCATCCCACGGATACCGTGCTGCTGGCTTGTGCTGCGCGCTGTACACGAGGTAGCTATCGCGCGGCCTTCTGCCGTGATTGATTCAACTTTCTGCGCAAGCTTGCCGACATTGTTGGCGGGGGGAGTGGATCGATTGCGCAAACTCTACTGCTGCAAGGTGCTAGCGTATGGATACGCAAGACCCCGATTCCGGCCCCCAGCGTACCAACCGTGTCGACCAGCCGCATACGTTCGCCGGTCGCGAGGCGGCGGACGACAAGCTCACGCATCGCGGCAACCCGCAGCATGAACTGCATGCAGCGGCGGCATCGGCCGGGGGGGCTTCCAGCGAGGCATCGGGAGGCCGCCGTACATCGGGTTCGTCGCCGGGACAGCACCCAGAATCCGCAATCGACGCGGCCGAGGCCCTCTGGCCTGGGCAGACCGGCGACTTCCTGGACGAAGACGACAACCCCCTGGAGGCGATGCGCCAGCAGGCCAGGCAGCTTGCCGACTATCTTCGCCTCCGGTTCAAAGAACTTGAAGAACGGGAGGCACGGCACGAAGCCCGCTCGCAAGAAATCGAGGAGCAGTTGGCACATGCCCAGGCTTGGGCCGACGAGCGGGACCGCCAACATCAGCAGCGTGAGGAGGCGCTCGACGAGCGCGAAGCCGGGTTGGACCGCGCCGAGCAGCGGATCCATGCGGCCCAGGCCGAGGTGGCCCAACGAGGAGTAGAGCTGGGTGAGCGCGAAAGCTGGCTTCACCAGGCGATCCAGCAGGTGAAGGCTCAACGTGCACAGCTTCGCCAGCAAGCGGATATACTCCGCAACCGCGAACACAAGGCTGCCGATGGCGCCAAGTCGCAAGAGCAGCAGTGGGCGGCCCGCTGGCAGGCCGTTGAAGAAATGCTTCGCCTGCGCAACCAAGGACTGGAGCAGCGGCGGCAGGCCCTGGAAAGGCAGGCCGCGAGGCTTGCCGAACAGGCAGAACAACTCACCGCGCTGGAGGCCCGCCGCGAGAAGGAGCTGAGTCACCGGAGCGAAGCGCTCGAGCATCGCTGGCAGGTTCTCCACGAAGCAGAAGCCGCCTTGGATCAGGAACGCGCGGCACTTTCGCTGGCCAAGACCGAATTTGAGCAGGCGGCCGCGAGGCGGCTTGCCAGCCTTGAGGAGCAGCAGCAGCAGGCCGACGATGCCGCCGCTCAGTCCCAAGCGGAATGGGCGCAGCGCCAACAAATGCTCGAGGCCCGGGCGGCTCGGCTTGACGCCCGGGAATTGCAACTGGAGAGACTGCGACAGCAATTGCAACAGGCGCAGCGCGAAACGCTTGAAATGCGCCTCGCCACCGAAGAATTGTGGGGCCAACTCTCCGGTACCTTGCCGGCCGCCGCGCTGACCAAGAGCGTGAGCCGGTTGCGCAACCGGTTGGCCGACCAGTTCAAACTTGCGGCCGACGACCTGGCCGATCAGCGCGAAGCCGTCGAACAATCGCGCACCCGGTTGGAAGCCCAATTGGAGCGTTTGGTCCAGCAGCGGTCAGAACTCCAGCAGTGGTTCCAGCGCCGGCAAACCGAGCTGCAGAGCCAGGCCGAGTTGCTCGCCGCCAAGGAACAAGAACTGGAGGAACGGCTGGCACAACTGGAAGAAGTGCAAAGCCGCTGGCAATTGGAGCGAGCCCAGTACCAACGCGAACTACGCCGGATGCTTGCGCAGCGTGAAACCGCTGCGGTATGGTAGTCGCATGGTTGGACGGTACCGTTTCCAACAGTAATTTGCGGTGCCCGCCATGTGCCTGGTAAGGCCGCCCCCTCAGCGTGTCTGGTGCTTGCCTTGCAACAGTTGAAGAAAGGTTCTGGCCTGGAATGCCTCGACGTGGCGGCCTCGCGCGGCGAAATCGCGTTCCAGGTTGCGCAGCATCCGCGCGAGCGTTTCGCGGCGAGGGCAGGTTTGCAGGTGCCGCAACGGATCGAAGCCACCCCCCAACCGCGAGATGATGTCTTCGAGATCGTCTTCGTTGACAATGCGGCCGCCACCGTAGGCATCGACGATGATATCTACCCGAGCCACCCCCATGGGCGCCCGGCTGCCGTCGTACTTGAACATGTAGCGGTAGGGTAAGGCCACGCCCTCCAGCGGCACCCCCAACCGGTTTCCCACGGCAATCGCTACTTGCGATAGCAAGATAGGCAAACCCGTGCGGCGCTTGAGCACGTGTGACAGGGCACTGTTCCGCGGATCGTCGAAATCGCCAGCATTACCGGCAAAACCGCCTGGGCCAAACAGGGTGTCGCAGATCGCCCCCACAACGACCGCCGGCTCGGCGGTGCGTGGGTTTGCGCTCCCCAGTTTTTGGCGCACCTGCTCGGCCCAACCATCGAGTTGGCGCCGAACCCAGGCCGGATCGGTGTCGGGGTCGATCAGTTGGGAGACGAGGATCATTCCCGATTCGAGGTCGATATCGGCGTCATCGCGCGTTTCGCCAATGGCGCGAAATCCTGCGGCAAGTTGATCGTGCCGCACCACGGCGACAATGCGGCGGGCTCTGGCGCGAACTTCGGCCGAACGATCGCGGCACGCCGGCACAACTTTGGGCAGCACCTGCGGTCCCAGGCGGATCAATTCCATCTGGGCCCGCCGCCGGACCTGGTAGGTGCCGTCGTCGAGGTCGCGCACCCACTGCTCGATGGCTTGAGAAGCCGCATTTTCGGCCGCTGCCACTCGTAGCTCGGCAGGCTTGCTGGCTGTCATTCGAGGTTCCGTGCGTTCGGGTACTTCGCCCAGCGGCGGCACATTGGCAATGGATGCTGCGCGTGCAAACCCGACCAAAAAGACCTCGGGCGGAACCACCATGCCGTGCATCGCAGCGATGGCCGCAGCCACCGCCAGGGTGACGCGACCCCGCCGAAATTGCGGCGGAGAGGCACTTATTGAACGTGATGAAGCGCTCCGTGCTCGCATGGTCTACTTCCCGGCCAGTAAGCCTGGGCCCCCCGTGCGGGCGTGTTGGGGGGCATTCCCCCGCCCACTGGCATAGGTTATCAGTTCGGTTCGCTGCTGCGAACCAAATTCGCGCGTCGTTGGCAGGCGTGGCGGTTCAGCTTCTAGCCGGCGAGTTGCATGTTGCGCGGCTTTGCGGTTGATACTTCCGTGGGGCGGTAAGCTGGCGTGGCACGCGGAGAGATGCCCCCCGCTTGGCCGTCCTTGGCATGACTGGCGCAGAAGCTTACGATAGCGGCAATCTTTATGCCCCGGTTGCGAGGAGATTCTAGTTGAGCGACAAGATTCTGATCCGTGTGGGGCATAGCCCCGATCCCGACGACGCGTTCATGTTTCATGCCCTGACAGCGGGCACCATCGACACCGGCCGCTACGAATTCCATCACGAGCTGGTCGATATCGAAACCTTGAACCGCCGAGCGTTGACCGGGGAATTGGAACTGACGGCCGTCAGCGTCCACGCCTACGCTTACCTGAACGATCGCTACGTGCTGTGCCCATCGGGCGCCAGCATGGGCGATAACTACGGCCCGATGGTGGTCGCCCGCGAAGATATCGAGCTTTCGTCCCTGCGCCAGCGGCCGATTGCGGTGCCGGGCACTTGGACCAGTGCGTTTCTTGCACTGCGGCTTTGCCTGGAAGGCGAATTTCCCTATGTGGTAGTGCCGTTTGACCAGATTCTGGATGCCGTCGAGGCCGGCGAATACAACGGGCAAGAGGTCGCCGCGGGGTTGATTATTCACGAAGGCCAGCTTACCTACGGCGAGCGGCAAATGAAGCTCATCGTCGATCTGGGGCGCTGGTGGTACGAACAGACCGATGGATTGCCACTGCCGTTGGGAGCCAATGTCCTCCGCCGCGACTTGGGCCCGCAGGTGATTGCCGACGTCAACCGTCTGCTGACCGAAAGTATCCGGTACGGGCTTTCACATCGCGAGGAAGCCTTGGATTACGCCCTGCGTTGGGGCCGCGATTTGGATCGCAGCCAGGCCGACCGTTTTGTGGGCATGTACGTGAACGACTGGACCCTCGATTTCGGAGAACGCGGGCGGGAGTCTGTGCGATTGTTCCTGAAGCGCGGATTTGAGGCCGGCGTGATTCCGCACCTGGTTGAGCCGGAGTTCTCCGCATGAGTTCGGGCTCCGGGGGCCCATTTCCCGATCACAATCCGTCCGATCCTGGGCGCGGCAGCGACCCTGCACGGTCGCTGCCGGCCCGATCATCACGAGAACCGCCCCCCATGCCCCCCCGCCCCACTCCTCCCGCGGACGACGATGTGGCCGCCCGCCGCCGTGGTTGCCTGGCGATGGTACTGGCGGGGTTGCTGGTTCTGATGGCGCTGGTCGGCTTGGCGTTTCTCAGCCAAGGCTACATGATCCCGGTGGTATTGGTCGCCGGGGCGCTGTTTGCCTATGTCTTTTTCCACTATGTTGTCTGGGGATGGTGGTTGGGAAACATCATCCGCGAAGAAGCTCGGCAAGAGGAAGAAGCCCGCCAGGCGATGAAACAGGCGGAGAATCTTCCACGGTGAATGGGCATCGGGTCTCGGGTGACGGGCATCGGGCTTCGAATCGCTGCCCCCCCTCACGTACATCCGTGGATACTGGATTGCCCAGTCGGTGTGAAGTGAGGCACTCATGGCTGGGAGACTCGCATCCGGTGAGCTGCCGATCGCTGTCTCCGCCGATCGCCGCACTGCACGCTTTGACCGTCTGACAGGCCCCTCCAAGATGGCTGTGCTCGCTCAATAAGACGGGGCCCACGGACCGCAACACACAGATTCCCCCTGGGAGGCAAGTCCGTTGAAACTGGTCATTGGCTGCGGCTACTTGGGAGCCCGCGTGGCGGCCGCATGGCTGGCGGCCGGGCACCACGTGGCGGCTGTGACCCGCTCGCCTGACCGAGCCGAATCATGGGCCGCCCAGGGAATCCAGCCGGTCGTTGCCGATGTGTTGGTTCCGGGAGCGCTACGCCGCCTGCCGCCCGCGAAAACGGTGCTTTACGCCGTGGGATTCGACCGCACCGCGGGTCACTCGCGGCAGCAGGTTTATGTGGAGGGGCTGGGGAATGTGCTCGATGCGCTCCTCGCCAGCAACTCGGGCCTGCCGGAAAAGTTCATCTACATCAGCACCACCGGCGTCTACGGTGCGATCGAGGGCGACGTCACTGAGCAGTCGCCTTGCGAGCCCAATCGCGAAGGCGGCCGCGTTTGCCTG
Organism: uncultured Pirellulales bacterium; assembly: GCA_964511065.1. Classification (GTDB taxonomy): domain Bacteria; phylum Planctomycetota; class Planctomycetia; order Pirellulales; family S012-138; genus CALBRZ01. The sequence continues at coordinate 6,961 of CAZEEG010000143.1, forward strand.
GAAGCGGAGCAGCGGTTGGCCGCGCATCGCCTGGGCGACCGCCGCGTGGTGTTGCGCCTTGCTGGAATTTATGGGCCGGGCAGGATTCCCAACCGACAGGCATTGCTGGCTGGCGAACCGATCGTCGCCCAGCCCGACAGCCGGCTGAATCTCATCCATGTCGACGATGCGTGCCAGGTGGTCTTGGCGGCCGATGCCGTCGCGGTTCCGCCGGCGCTGTACCTGGTGTCCGACGGCAATCCGCCCCGGCGCAGCGAATACTATGCGGAAGCGGCTCGGTTGCTCGGGGCACCTGCTCCGCATTTACAATGGCCGCCCGCGGAGAATGCGTCGCACACGACGACAGGCCGCACCCGGGGCGACTCCGAAAAATTCATTCGCAACCATGCGATGATCCGCGACTTGGGTGTGCGGCTTGCATACCCTGATTTTCGGGCCGGCCTGCGGCAGGCGATCGCAGCAAGCTAGAATGCCAATGACCCGCGTTGCGCCGGCGGCATTGCGGTGCCTCGTACTTACGGAGCTTTGTCTGTAGGGACGCCCGGGAAAGAAATTGTCGTTGGGCGGGTCGTGGGTCGGCCATGCGTTTGCAGGGCCACCCTCGCAGCGTGAATGAACCGCAATGCGACTGGCGATGACTGATTCTCAGCCCATGCCCAATCTCCATTCAGCGTCATCCCGCCGACCGACGGCTGGTGGAAATCTTCGCACCAATCCGGTGATGGCCACGCTGGGAGGCAAGCAATTCTGGGGCGATGAACTGGTATGCCACGGATGGCGGATTCAGCGCCATATCTACACCGGACATTGCCGGCTACTGGATCCCGACGATGTCCGACATGCCTGGGGAAGTTTCGACGCCTGCCAAACGCTGCTCGCGGACATCTGCCGCGAACAATCGTTACCACCGATGCAAGGGCACGTGGTACTGGTGCTTCACGGTATGATTCGCACCCGCAGTGCCATGCTGCCGCTGGCGCGCCGTGTAGCCGATTCCTTGCCCGGGGCCACTGCGTATTGCCTTAGCTATCCCAGCACCCGGGCTTCCGTCGCCAGCCATGCCGCCAGGCTAGCCAGGGTGGTTGAGAACCTGGGCGATGCTGTAACCCAGATCGACTTCGTTGGCCATAGCCTGGGCAACATCGTGGTTCGCCATTACCTGGCCGACCTGATCGCAGCCCGAGGGCAGGTGGACAGACGGTTTCGCCGCATGGTGATGATTGCTCCGCCCAATCGAGGTTCGTTGCGGGCTTTGGGGTGGGCGGAGAGCCGGCTTTTCCAGATCGTGATGGGAAGTCCCGGCCAGGAGCTTTCTGTTCAGTGGCGGCAACTGCGCCAACGGCTGGCCACGCCGCCGTTTGAGTTTGGAATCATTGCCGGAGCCAAGGGCGATGGCCGCGGATGGAAACGCTATCTGCCTGGCGACGACGATGGCTGTATCAGCGTTTCCACAACCCGCCTGGCCGGTGCCCGCGACTTCATGACCGTGCGAGCGAGGCATACGTTCATCATGAACCATCGGCACGTGCAGGAATGCACGGCCCGTTTCCTCAACCACGGATATTTCATTTCCGATGCGTCGCGGCAACCCATTCTCGAACTGGATGGCGACGACGAAGTGTGACGTTGTCAGGCCGCGGCTTACTTGGCTCTGGGTGGTTGAGGGTGATCGGTCCGCTTGGGCTCAGGTTCGCCGCGAATGGCCAAACCGCCGTTGACCGGCAGGATATGGCCGGTGATGAACCCGGCGGCGGGCGATGCCAGATAGACGATGGCGGCGGCGACATCTTCGGGAGTTCCCCAGCGGCGCAGCAGGCTTTCTTCGACAGCGCGGCGCTGCCAGGCTTCCGAGGCTTGATGGCCCCAGGCCGTGCGAATCCAACCGGGGGCGACACAGTTCACGCGAACTTCGGGCGCCAACGATGCGGCCGCGCTTCGCGTGAACGCCATCACGGCCCCTTTGACGGTGGCGAAGATTTCGCCGCTGTTGCCGCCCATCCCATGCTCCGCCTGGTCCCAGCCGATGTTGACAATGGCTCCTCCGCTACCGGCGCGCATCCACGCGCCGATGCTGCGCGACAGGGCGATGGTTGCCAGTACGTCCACCTGCCAAAGCGCGTGCAACTTGCGGTCGAATGGCCACTGGGCCGCATCGCCGGTCAGCACGTCAACCCCGGCGTTGTTCACCCAGAGATCGACTCCGTCCCAGTGCTGCCAGGCTTCGGCAGCGAAGGAATCGAGGGCCTGCGCATCAGCCAGGTCGGCCAGCAGAACGTGCGACTGCCGGCCCAGAGCGGCAATCGCCGCGGCTGTTTCGTGGGCCGCGGCGGCTGATTGTCGAGCGTGAACCATCACGTCGGCCCCCGCTTCGGCCAGGGCCAAGGCCGTTGCCCGGCCGATTCCGCTCGACGCCCCGGTAACGACGGCCCGCTTTCCAGCCAGCAGCGGTTTCGACATAAAGATGGCACCTTGCAAAATGCGGCAGGGGTGTGCAGCTCGGCCAGCATCTCCGGGCCGTTGCACCATTGTGCCGCGAGCAGCGGCAGACTCCTACCCCCGGCCCGAGGCCCGACGATGTTGCAGAGCTTGGATTCCACGCTCGGCGAGCGTTCTAGCACCATGCCGACGCCCTCGAGCGATCGGCGCTTGAGACGTCGCGCTGGCTAGAACGCCAGCGCTCGACGCGTCAGCGGGGGGAAGCACCAGCGGCAATGCCTGGGCAGCGGAGATTGGGGGGACCGCTGGGCAAGCGACGTCAGAAATCGAGCCACATGCCGATACCAAACTGCTCTTCGAACTGGTCGAAGAACTCGTATTGAGGGCTCTTGCCGTTGTAGTACTGCACGCCGAGCCGAAATAGCCGCGTGGAATCGTCGCGCCACGCCCAACCGGTCTGAAACACGAAGTTGCCGCCGAAATCGACTTCTTCGCGGAGGTGGACGTTGGCGGCCACGAACGGGGCCCCGGCCAGCCCAGTCGGTCGCTCGGGCGCGTAATCGAACCCAAACTGAAACTCCCAAGGCTCGGCGCCATCGGATACCCGGAAGGAATAGGCGGCTTCGCCGTACAGCCGGAGAGCGGGCGTCAGATGGTAGGCCACCCCCAGCAAGATGGCATCGCGCGTGTAGTTGATCCGCTGCAATGTCGGATCAGCCAGCATGATCTCGTCGCCCAGGTGCGAGCTGAGATGGTAGTACGCCAGCTTGTATTGCCAGGGGCCATCGGAGTAGGTGATCGGCACGCCGGCGCGATAGTCGGTAGCCACCAGGTCGCGCAGGTCGTCGTTCAGCGTCAGCCGAGGCAAGGCTGCCCCTTCCACGCCGAGTTCCAGCCCTTGGGGACGAATCCCGCCCCGCGTGCCATACCGCAGCAGGGCCACGCGGGCACCCAGGGTGCTATCCCAATTCGATCCATTGGTGCGCTCGTCGAGCCAGACACTGGCCAGCCGAGGTTCATGCACCCCAGCCAGGTAGCTTGGATAGATCACGCCATTGGGCAGGACGTGCCAATCCCAGACCTCCTCGCTCCAGGTAACGTCGTAGACCTCGCCCGCCGTGTAGCCGTCGAGGGTGAGAGGAATTTCGCCAGAGGGAGGCTGTATGCGAGTTATCCCGCTGGCATCCACCCTGACATGTTCGGTTGCGGTCACCGGTTCCAGCACCGTTAAGTGGCTGGAGCCAAGGCTTGATTCGACAGGCTGCGTATAGGGGCCCTGCCACAGTTCACCTTCGCCCGGTAGCGGCGGTTCCAATCGGTTCAACTCCGAGGGCCGCAGGTAGTCTTCGCGGGCGCGGGAGGCCGGCGCTTGCGCGGTCGCCTTGCCGCTGGCGACCACGCAGCCCAGCGCAAGTAGCGCCGCTACCTTGCACCAAAAGCGGTGCCTGGGCGCAGGGCACGCGATGCCGCGTAAGGTTGAGGAAACCAGAGCCATGGTGGAAAACCTCAAGCGTCCCTCACCTTGATTGGCCAGGTGGAACGCCAAGCACTCGCCCGGCCGCCGGTTGTCATTGGATTGTGAATCGGTCGGGTCATTGACACACCACCATGACAACAGGGCGCACCGGTACCGGCCGTATGAAATACCAAATGGACGCTCTCAACGGGATGGCACTTCGTTACCACGCTGGCATTGCCGACGCGGCCAGCACATTGGGTAACAACCGGCCATACTGCTACGATTCGAACGATCCGGTTCACCATTCCCATCATCGGCAAGCGAGCCGCGTTACAAACGAAATTCGCCTCACATTCCCAACATTCCGTACTTCCCGGGCCGCACTGTTTTTCCTGTCTCGCCAACTTCGCCTATTGGCAGCTTTTGCTCAAATCGCCCAGGCCGAATAGAATCGAAAGTCGCCGGCCGCACGGCGGTTGGGAACCATGCTTGCATGGGAGATTGCTTTCGGTACCGCAGTCCAGGTGGTGTGCCGCCGCGCAGCGCGGGTGGGACTGGCTGCGGAGTTACGCACTGATGGAGTTGGCCTCAATGAAGAAGTTGCTGTTGCTGCCTGTTCTGCTATCGCTGCTCAGCTTGCCGCTGCATGCCGAAGTGCAGACCAAGACCATCAACTACCGCCACGGCGACACCGAGTTGCAAGGCTTTCTGGCCTGGGACGACTCCATCGAAGGCAAACGCCCCGGCGTGCTGGTCGTTCACGAATGGTGGGGCCTGAACGACTACGCCCGCCGCCGCACCGAACAACTGGCCAAGATGGGCTACGTGGCCTTCGCCCTGGATATGTACGGCAAGGGCAAAGTCACCGAGCATCCCCAGCAGGCAGGGCAGTGGGCCTCTATGGTCCGCGCCAATACGGAGAATTGGGTTTCCCGGGCCGTGGCTGGCCTGAACATTCTCAAGAACCAGGAACTGGTCGATACCTCGCGGTTGGCGGCGATTGGCTACTGCTTTGGCGGTTCCACCGTGTTGCAACTGGCATTCGCGGGCGAAGACCTCAAGGCGGTGGTGAGCTTCCACGGAGCGCTGCCGGTGCCCACGGAAGAGCAAGCCAAGTCTGCCAAGGCCAGCATCCTGGTTTGCCATGGTTCGGCCGACGCCCTGATTCCTCGCGAAACGATCCAGAAATTCATCGAAGCCTTGAATAAGGGCGGTGCCGACTGGCAACTGATTGAGTACGGCAATGCCCGGCATAGCTTTACCGTGCCGGGCGTGGACAAGGTCGGCATTGAGAATCTCAAATACGATGCCAAGGCCGACCACCGCAGTTGGCAGGACATGCAGAACCTGTTCAAGGAAGTCCTGAAGAAGTAAGGCGTTTCCTTGCAACCTCTGCGGCGCTGAGGTCGTACAGGGGACTTGCACCTTCGGCCATGGAACGGCGGCGCACCTTGTGCCGTGCGGTGCATACATCATCAATGTCAAGCCACGGAAAGCCGGAGCGGCGCGGGATGAAGGTTCCGCCCGCTCCGGTGCTTGCACTTAGGTTCCACGCGGCGGCATGGAAAATGCGCCAGCAAGCAGCGGTGTGGGGGGACTGCGATACCGGCAGCTTATGGATTGAGCGGTTTCTCGCTTCGCCGATAGCCCATCCATCGACACGCTGGCCCGGGAAGGCTTCCGGGTTGTCGCAGCAACTCCTTTGTGTGGCGTGGTTTATCGCCTTTGTGCGGCCGCGATGCTGCCAGGGGGCGGGGCGTGATCCGATGCTCCCAGCATCGACAGCGGAAGGCTGGTTCGATATGCTTAAACAGGGCGTTGGCCGGGCGGATCGTCCGGCATCTTCCTGGCAACATTCTGGTGGCAGGGAGTGTTCACGGCTCGCAGGATGGGTGGCCGAGTGGTCGAAGGCGGCGGTCTTGAAAACCGCTGTGCGGCTTAAACCGCACCGGGGGTTCGAATCCCTCCCCATCCG
>CAZEEG010000144.1:0-12739 GCA_964511065.1 uncultured Pirellulales bacterium
ATTATTATTGCGGTGATTACCCAGGAGGCTCGGCCTTAGGGGGGAGCGGTCACGTTTTGCAAACCAACCAACCCTGAGGTCGTTTCGGCCCCAGGGTTTTTTTGTTTTTTGGCCGCCGGCCAGCCCACACAACAGGCGCCCCCACAACCCACGCTCCCCATTCCTTCCACCCCGGCAATCGACCATGCGACGCATCGAACTTTACGACACCACGCTCCGCGACGGCACTCAAGGCGAGGGCGTCAACTTCTCCGTGCAGGACAAGGTGCTGCTGACCAGGCGGCTCGATTCGCTGGGTTTCGATTACATCGAGGGCGGCTACCCGCTCTCCAATCCCAAGGACGCCGAGTATTTTCGCCGGGCGGCCGACCTGGAGCTGGATCATGCCAAGGTCACGGCCTTTGGCATGACCCGCCGCCGCGGCGTCCGCGTGGAAGACGACCCCGGCATGAAGGCCCTGGTCGAATCCAAGGCCCAGGTCATCACGCTGGTGGGCAAGACCTCGGACTTCCAGGTGGAGCACGTGCTGCGGGTTTCGCTGGAAGAGAACCTGGCGATGATCGCCGAGAGCGTGGAGTACCTTCGCCACCATGGCCTGGAAGTCATCTACGACGCCGAGCATTTCTTCGACGGCTGGAAGTCCAACGCCGAGTACGCCGCTAAGACGCTGCAAGCCGCCGCTTCCGCCGGTGCCCGCCTCGTGGTGCTGTGCGATACCAACGGCGGCAGCATGCCCGAGGAAATCGCCTCGATCACCACTGCGGCTACCAAGGCCGTAGGCGTACCGGTCGGCATCCACTGCCACAACGACTGCGGCCTGGCCGTGGCTAACAGCCTGGCTGCCGTCGACGTGGGCGCCCTCCAGGTGCAGGGCACGATCAATGGCTTTGGCGAGCGGTGCGGCAATGCCGACCTGATCACCGTCGCCGCCAACCTGGCCCTCAAGAAACAGGGCTACGACGTGCTGCACCCCGACAGCATCGCCAAGCTCACGGAGCTTTCGCGCTACGTGTACGAACTGGCCAACCTCAACCGCCGCACCAATCAGCCGTTCGTCGGCGAGAGTGCCTTCGCGCACAAGGGCGGCATGCACGTGCATGCCATCAATCGCACGACCAGCAGTTACGAACACATCGCTCCCGAGCAGGTCGGCAACGAACGGCGGATTCTGGTCAGCGAACTTTCGGGCCGTTCCAACATCGTGGCCCTGACCACGCGGTACAACCTGCAACACGACCAGCAGTTGATGGACCGCATCCTGCAAGAGGTGGTCGCCCGCGAATCCCGCGGCTACCAGTACGAAGCCGCCGAAGGTTCGTTCGAACTGCTGGTCAAAGAGTGCGCCGGCACGCTGCGGCCGCACTTCAAGGCCCTGGGTTACCACGTAAGCGTGGAACTGGACCGGCACGGCGAGATGACCACGGAAGCTACCGTCAAAGTCCAGATCGGCGACCAGGTACGGCACGAAGTGGCCGAGGGCGATGGCCCGGTGAACGCCTTGGACCGCGCGTTGCGCAAGGCTCTGCTGGAGGATTATCCGCAACTGGCGCAGATGCACCTGATCGATTACAAGGTGCGCGTGATCAACTCCGAGGCCGCCACGGCCGCCAACGTCCGCGTGATCATCGAAAGCGGCGATCAGCACGACGTGTGGGGTACCGTGGGCGTCAGCGAGAACGTCATCGAGGCAAGCTGGATTGCCCTGGCCGACAGCTTCGAATACATGCTCCAGCGTCTGGAACTTACCGCCCACCATGCGGCCGCCGCGGCCGATGGCGAGCAGGCCGCGCAAGAAGCCGTTGGCAGCGATGCCCATCGGTAAGCGCAGGCCAAGCGGCAAGCGCAGGCGTGCTATTTTGCGGCGGCCCACCACGGACGAGAATCGCCGTCGTAATAAGCCACCTGTTGTGTCGGGCCGGCGGTGGTAAGATATCGACTTTCGCTAACCCAGGAACTGGCCCGCTGCCCGTTATCGGTCGCGCGCCAAGGCATTTGTACAAGCAAACCATGTCAGAACTTCCCAAGCAGTACGACCATCTCGCCGCGCAGGACCGCTGGTACCGGTTCTGGGAAGAACGCCGCTACTTTCACAGCGAGCCCGATCACAACCGGCAGCCGTTCTCCATGGTTATCCCGCCTCCCAACGTGACGGGAGCGCTACACCTGGGGCACGCCCTGAACAACACCCTTCAGGACATCCTTGCCCGCCAGAAGCGGATGCAGGGTTACAACGTGTTGTGGATGCCCGGTACCGATCATGCCGGCATCGCCACGCAGGCGGTGGTCGAGCGGCGGCTATTGGCCGAAGAAGGCAAGACACGCCACGACCTGGGTCGCGCTGCGCTGGTGGACCGCATCTGGAAGTGGAAGGACGAATACGAGGCCCGCATCCTCGGTCAGCTCAAAGAGATGGGCTGTAGCTGCGACTGGGAACGAACCCGCTTCACGCTCGACGACGTGTGCGCCCGGGCCGTGCGGTACACGTTCTTCAGTTGGTTCAAAGCCGGGCTGATCTACCGCGGCAAGCGGCTGGTCAACTGGGATACCCAGCTTCAAACGGCGGTGGCCGACGACGAAATCTTTTACGAGCAGGTGCCGGGGCACTTCTACCACATCCGCTACGAGGTGGTCGATCCGCAGCCCGGCGAGCCGCGATTTCTGACCGTGGCCACCACGCGGCCGGAAACGCTGCTGGGCGATACAGCCGTGGCGGTTCATCCCGATCCGGCCGCCGCGATCGACGCCACCATTGCCGAACTGCAGGAGAAGGCCCGCGGCAAGGGCGGCCGCGAGTTGGCCGCCGAGGTCGACGAACTGGAACAGCGCAAGCTCACCATGCTGAACCACCTGGAGCAGTTGCGCGACATGGCCCGGGATGGCCGCAAGCTCATACTGCCGCTCCTGGAACGCGAAATCCCGCTCATCTGCGACGAGTGGGCCAAACCCGAGCTTGGCAGCGGTTGCGTCAAGATCACGCCAGGCCACGATCCCAACGACTACGAAGTTGGCCTGCGGCAGAACCTGCCGATGATCGACATCCTCAACAACGACGGCACCCTCAACGAGCACGCCGGGCCGTACGCGGGGCTCACCATTCCACAAGCCCGGGAAAAAGTGGTCGAAGACCTCCGCCAGCGCGACCAGCTTGAGTTGGTGGAAGAGCGGACGATCGACCTGGCACATTCCGACCGCTCCAAGACGCCGATTGAACCGCGGTTGAACGATCAATGGTTCGTGCGGATGGGCGACAATCCCGACGGCACGCCCGGCATGGCCCAAATGGCGATGGATGCCGTGACCGACGGGCGGGTGAAGATTGTGCCGCCGCGCTACGCCAAGAGCTATCTCGACTGGCTGGGTGAGAAACGCGACTGGTGCATCAGCCGGCAGCTTTGGTGGGGGCATCGCATCCCGATCTGGTACTGCGAAGACGCCACCGAGGAGGAATTGAAGGCCGCTTTCGGCGGTCGCGACGATGTCGCCTACACCCGGGACGAAACCGGAACCGCCTGGCTCATCTGCTCGCGCGACGAGGACCTGCCTGAGAACGCCGTACCCGCCCAGGGGGCGCCGGGCACCTTCCGCAAACTGCGGCAAGACCCCGACGTGCTCGATACCTGGTTCAGCAGTCAGCTTTGGCCGCACTCCACCTTTGGCTGGCCGGACGAAACGCCCGAGCTGAAACACTATTACCCCACCAGCGTGCTCAGCACCAGCCGCGACATCATCTCGCTGTGGGTGGCGCGGATGGTGATCTCGGGGCTGCACAACATGGGCGATGTGCCGTTCCGCGAGGTCTTCATCCATCCGAAGATTCTCGACGGCTACGGCGAGACCATGTCCAAGAGCAAGGGCAACGGGGTCGATCCGATCGACGTGATTGCCAAGTTCGGGGCCGATGCCCTGCGGTTCGGCCTGGCATACCTCACGACCGAAACCCAGGACGTGCGGATGCCGGTCGAGTTTGAATGCCCGCACTGCGGCGGCCGCGTTGAACAAACCAAGGAGAACCGCCTGCTGCCGCGGGTTCGCTGCGACAAGTGCGGCCAGGACTTCGCCACGCAATGGGCCGAGAAACCCGAGGACAAGGCACTCCCCCGGGCCTCGGTGCTCAGCGAGCGGTTCGAGTTGGGCCGCAACTTCTGCAACAAGCTGTGGAACGCTTCGCGGTTTGCGCTGATGAACCTCGACGGCTACACGCCGGCGGCAGTGGCCGACTCGGAATTACTGGTTGAAGACCGCTGGGTGCTGAGCCGATTGGCGACGGTCACCACCGCCTGCACCGAGGCGCTGCGCGAGTACCGCTTTGCCGATGCTGCCCGCAGCTTGTACGACTTCGCCTGGGACGAGTTTTGCAGCTTCTTCCTGGAGATGCTCAAGTACCGGCTGAACAACGAGCAGTTGCGGCCCGTGGCGCAGCGGGTGTTGTGCCATACGCTGGACACGCTGTTGCGGCTGTTGCATCCGTTCATTCCATTCCTTACCGAGGAAGTCTGGCAACGGTTGGCGGAGCTGGCCCCGCAGCGCGGCTTGTCCACCGTGTCGCCGGCGGCCGACAGCGTGATGGTTGCCGCGTGGCCGCAGGCCGATGCGGCCCGGCAGGACCCCCAGATCGAAGCCCAATTCGAGGCCTTCCAGGAAGTGCTGCGTGGCGTGCGCGATATCCGCGGCCGGCAAAACATCCCACCGAAGGAATCGGTGGAATTTGTGGTCCGTTGCGATGCGGCCACCGCTGAACTGTTGCAACCCATGGCGCCGTACTTTGAGACGATGGCCGGTGCCAAGGCTCAAGGCTGGGGACCAGACGTCACCATTCCCAGCCCGAGCGCCAGCTTCAGCCTGGGCAGCCTGGAGGTGTTCGTCGACTTGGCCGGCCACATCGACGTGGAAGCTGAAATCGCCAAGAACGAGAAAGAACGCCAGAAGTTGCTGGGCCTCATCGCCGGCAAAGAAAAGAAGCTGGCCAACGAGAGCTTTGTGAGCCGCGCGCCCGCCAACGTGGTGCAAGGCGAACGCGACGCCCTGGCCGAATTGAAGACGCGGCTGGAAGCCGTGGAAACCTTCCTCGGCGAGTTGAAGCAATCGTAGGGTTCGCTATTGCTGCACATACAGCACGTAGCATTCTTTCGGCGGTTGGAAGCGGCCCTACAAATTGCCTGTCGTAGCGTCGGCTATTGCTGGACGAAGCACGTAGCAATCTTTCGGCCGGTAGAACCGGCCCTACGGGTCGCAATTCACGTCAAATGGCCGGTGGAATTGGCCACGTGTGCCGAAACGGTTGTTTCGGCACGTGCGCCGTTTACCATTGAATCTCATCTGGTTGGCCGGTCTGGTTTTGCCGCCCTGCAATTGGGTAAGAGGTGCCTTGTGATATCCGCCCGTTCGCACGGACTGTTGCCGTGGCTCATCGCCGCCTGGCTGATCGCTGGCGGATGGATGGCGGCCGGCCCGAAATCTTCGACGGCATCCGCTCAACCGTCTTCGCAACAACCTTCGCTGCCCATGAATGAACAGCAGGTCGATAAGGCTAAGGAACTGCTCAAACGTGCCAGGCAGGTGCTTTCGGCGTTGGAAGGCACACTCCGCGTATCCGGACTCGAGCAGCCCGTCGAAGTGCTGCGCGACCGCTGGGGCATCCCGCACATCTATGCCAAGAATCAGCACGATTTATTCTTTGCCCAAGGTTTCGTGGCGGCGCAAGACCGGCTGTTCCAGATCGACCTGTGGCGGCGGATCGCGGTAGGCGAGACGGCGGAAATCCTCGGCCCTGCGGCCCTGGTCCGCGATCATTTTGCCCGGCTCACGCGATACCGGGGCGACATGGATGCCGAATGGAGCAGTTACGCCCCCGACACTCGCCAGATCGCTACCGCTTTCACCGGCGGCATCAATGCCTGCATCGACCAGATGGGCGACCGGTTGCCCATCGAATTTCAAATCCTCGGTTACCGGCCTGCCCGCTGGAAACCCGAGGATGTGCTGGGGCGAATGGCGCTGCTGCCGGTCGCGCTGAACCTTACCCGCGAGGTTACCAGGGCGGAACTGGTCGCCACCATCGGGGCCGAAGGAGCGCGCCGGGTCATGCCGCCCGACCCGCACGTGGATTTTGCCCCGGCCGATGGGCTGGACCTGTTGGGTATCGACCGCTCCATCTTGAAGGGCTACGACGCCGTCACCGTGCCGATTGTATTTCAAGAACCGCTCGGCAGCGGCGAAAGCAACAACTGGGCCATCAGTGGGCGGCGGACAGCGTCGGGCAAGCCCATGATGGCCAGCGATCCGCACCGCACCCTCGCCCTGCCCTCGCTGCGCTACCTGGTTCACCTCAATGCCCCCGGTTGGAACGTCATCGGCAGCGGCGAACCTGCCCTGCCCGGCGTGGCTATCGGGCACAATGAGCGCATCGCCTGGGGCTTTACCATCGTCGGCACCGACCAGGCCGACCTGGTGATCGAAGAAACCCATCCGGAAGATCCCCATCGTTATCGTACGCCCGATGGCTGGGAATCGATGACGGTGGTGCGCGAGCAGGCACGTGTGCGCCGCGGTGAGAAGATCGAAAACGCTGAGCTGACACTCCTCTACACCCGCAACGGGCCGGTGCTGCACCAGGACCGCCAGCGAAACCGGGCGTATGTGCTGCGCTGGGTGGGCGGCCAGCCTGGCACGGCCGCATACCTGGCTTCGCTTTCGGTGGATCGGGCGAGCAACTGGCAGGAGTTTATCGAAGCGGTCGCCCGGTGGAAAACGCCCTCGGAGAACATGGTGTATGCCGATGTGGATGGCAACATCGGTTGGGTGGCCGCCGCGCTGACCCCCATCCGGCGCCAAGGGCATGGGCTGCTGCCCGTCCCCGGGGCCGACGACCGCTACCGCTGGCAGGGTTTCTTGTCCGTCGAGCAATTGCCGCAGGTATTCAACCCTGAAAGCCAGTACGTGCTCACGGCGAACCACAACATTCTGCCGCCGGGCTATCAGCGCGAGATTGCCTACGAATGGTCGGAACCGTACCGCTATCGGCGGTTGAAATCGCTGCTGGAAGGGCAAGAGCAATTCACGCTCGAAGACTTCCAGCGGATGCAGTACGACCACGTTTCGCTGCCAGAGCTTGAAATGGTAGCACTGCTCAAGGAGATCGGCCCCGGCACCCCCGAGTTGGAGCCCTACGCTCGGTTGCTCGCCGACTGGAACGGCAGCCTGAACCGTGAAAGCCGGGCTGCAGCACTGGTTGCGGTCTGGCGGGAACACCTCATCGAAGCATTTTTCTCGCAAAAATGCCCTAAGCATTTGATTCCGGAAGTCGCCCGTCGGGGGGGAGTGCCCACTATGATGGCGGCCCTTCGCCAGCCCGATCCGTTCTGGTTTGGCGAGAATCCGCAGCGGGGCCGCAACGCTTTAATTCAGAAGAGCTTCGCGGCGGCCGTGGCTGAAGCCCAGCGGCGGCTGGGCACCGATCCCACCACCTGGAAGCTGGGGGATTTGCAGCAGATACGCTTTCAGCACCCCCTCGCCGGGATGGGGCCGCAGTTTGAACAAGCGTTCAATATCGGGCCATTCCCCAGCGGTTCTGGGCCTTTCACTCCGGATCAGGCGCGGTACGATAGGGAGTTTCGCCGCCTCCATGGCGCATCCTACCGACACGTATTCGACCTGGCCGATTGGGACCGTGGCCTGGCTACCAGTACCCCGGGGAACTCAGGCCAACCGGGCAGCCCGCACTACGACGATCTCGTTAAGTTGTGGCACAACGCGCAATACTTTCCATTGGCGTTCTCCCGCGAAAAGGTCGAAGCAGTAACGAAGCACCGCCTGGTGCTCAAGCCTGCCTCCCCGGCAGACTGATATCCGGAAAACGTTTTCCCATTTAGATTGCGCGAGAATGTGTGCCCCACTTAAGACCTTAAACCTGCGCCGGCAACGGCACATGGCGTACCTGGCCAAGGCCCGGGCTGCGATCGCAGCGGTCAAGCCTCGGGCCAGCAGCGCCGAGCGCCGTTTGGCGTCTCCTCCGTAGCGCTGCTGGGAGGGTGCCAGCGCTGCACTCGGGTATGCGTCAGTGTTGGCCGCCGGAGCCGCGGTGTATTCAGGCCGGTTCCTGGTGGTCGTACCTGGTATGCCAAGGCCGCGCGCTCGTGGCAGGCCGCTTGCGGCGATTGGCTGCCCGCCAAATTTCGTTCCGAGGTCGCGCCCACGGGCGGCGGTCGTCTGCCGTGAGCGCGTTTAACACCATTCCCCCAACCAACCGCACCGACACGACACGACCTACACCTATGAATCAGAACTGTGATGTCTCGGCGTTGATGACAATGGCCCCAGAAGCGAACCTGTTCCAGATTAGCCAGCGGCAGTTTGAACGCGCGGTTGCGTACCTGCCGGTGTACCGGTCTGGCCTGATGGACTTCTTTGAAAACCCGATGCGGACCATCACCGTCCACTTCCCGATTGAAATGGACGATGGTTCCGTGCGGACCTTCACAGGCTATCGCGTGTTGCACAGTCGGGTTCGGGGGCCAGGCAAGGGTGGCATTCGCTTTCATCCGGATGTCACCTACGACGAGGTGCAGGCCCTGGCGACGTGGATGACCTGGAAATGTTCGCTGCTCGACCTGCCGTTTGGCGGCGCCAAGGGCGGCGTGGCCTGCAATCCCAAGCAGTTGAGCCAAGGCGAACTGCGGCGGATCACGCGGCGGTTCATCGCCGACTTGGGCGATAACATCGGCCCGCATACGGACGTCCCCGCCCCCGACCTGTACACCAACGCCCAAACCATGGCCTGGGTGTACGACACCTACGACATCATGCATCCCGGCGGCGACAACCTGGCCGTGGTCACGGGCAAGCCGCTGAACCTGGGAGGCTCGTACGGACGCCGCGAGGCAACCGGCCGCGGCTGCGTGTACGCCACTGAACGGCTCCTCTCGCACGGCGTGGTCGATGGCCTCACCTCGCTCAAGGGCGCCCGCGTGGCTGTGCAGGGGTTCGGCAATGCCGGCTCGGTGGCCGCTGTACTGTTCCAGGAAGCCGGCGCCAGGGTTGTGGCCGTGAGCGATTCGCGCGGCGGTATCGCCAATGACGAAGGTCTGGACATCGCCAAGGTCATCAAGTTCAAAGATGAGAACGGCACGGTCGTTGGGTTCCCCCATTCGCAGAGCATCTCCAACGAAGAACTGCTGGGCTGGGAGTGCGATATCCTGGTGCCCGCGGCGCTGGAGTGCCAACTGGACCAGGATAACGCGGGCGATGTAAAAGCCCGAATCGTGTGCGAAGCCGCCAACGGTCCCACCACGCCCGAGGCCGACGCCATCTTTGCCGAGCGCGGAATCCGCGTGGTGCCCGACATCCTGGCCAACGCCGGCGGCGTAACCGTCAGTTACTTTGAATGGGTGCAGAATATCGAGCACCAGAAGTGGGAACTGGACAAGGTCAATCGCCGGTTGCAATTGCGGATGTACGAAGCCGTGGATGCCGTGGTGGAACACTGGCGGACCGCCAACTCGGACAAGCGTCCTGGCACCAACGGCGGCGCCGACTTCCGGACAGCCGCCCTGGCATTGGCCGTTGAGCGCGTGGCCCAGGTCACGCTCGATCGCGGCATCTGGCCGTAGTCAACCGTGAACGATACGCGCGCCACGGCATTTGCGCATGTCACGGCTCCGAGCGCGGGAACATGCAAGAGTGCCACGGCTCTGCGAGCCGTGGGCGCCAGCGCCCACGTGTACCTCGATGCGGCAAGTCGTGGCGGCCAGGTACCAATGTCGCCACAAGCCTGCCCGGCTCAAACCACGCTGCGCATTCCCTGGTACACCGTCTGCACTAAGGTACAATCGACGCTCTCGGTTTCCTGGCCGGGAGGGCTGCGTCGTCCGGCGCGCCGCGGCCAGACTGCACCTGCGTGACCGTTCGCGCATGGTTGGCGACCGCCTGCTGCCACCTTCGTTCACGAATGACCGATTCTCTCACCGGTAAACGGATCGCATTCACCGGACGGCTCGCCGGCATGACCCGCCGCGAAGCCCGCGCCATGCTGATTCAGCGGGGAGCCGTGCCCGTGGCCATCGGCGATGGCGAGCAGGTCGACTGGCTGGTGGTGGGCGAGGATGGTTTGCCGCTGGCCGAATTGGAACCGGCATTGGACGATGAGGCCCGCGCCGCGGCCCGCCGCGGCGAGTTGGACATCATCACTGAAACCCAGCTTTGGCAGCGGCTAGGGTTGATCGAAGCCGAGCAGAACGTCCACCCGCTCTACACGGCGGCCAACCTGGCGCACCTGTTAGGTATCCCCGTTGCCACCATCCGCCGCTGGCAACGGCTAGGGCTGATCGTTCCGGTGCGCGAGGTGCGGCGCCTGGCCTATTTCGATTATCAGCAGGTGGTCACCGCCCGGAGTCTTGCTCGATTGGTGGCCTCGGGTGTGCCCATTGCGCGGATTGAACGGCAGCTCAGAGAGCTTCAGCAGTTTCTGCCCGAGATCGAGCGCCCCCTGGCTCAACTTTCCATCCTGGCCGACGGCAAACGTCTGCTGCTGCGCAAAGAGGGCGGACTGCTGGACCCTACCGGTCAGATGCAGTTCGACTTCGATGCGCCCGGCGATGCGCCCGATGTGCTCTCAGCCCAGGAGGAGTCAGACGAAGCCGGCGCCAGCGATGCGTTGCCGGTCAGCGAGGCGGTGATTGCCCCCTTCACGCCAGATGAAGGGCCACCCGAGGCGAGCCAGGATCCTGCCGCGCCCACGGTATCCACCCTTTGCGATGCTGCCGCTGCATGCGAGGATGATGGCGACCTGGAACAGGCGGCCGAACTCTATCGGGCGGCCCTGGCTGCCGGCGGCCCGGATGCCGAAATCTGCTTCCACCTGGCGGACCTGCTGTATCGGTTGGGGGATTTGCCGGCCGCCCGGGAGCGATACTACATGGCCATCGAGATCGACGAAGACTACATCGAGGCCAGGGCCAACTTGGGCTGCGTGCTGCTGGAACTGGACCAGCCACAATTGGCGGAAGCCGCATTCCGCGGTGCCCTCGCCAGCCATGCCGAGTACGCCGACGCCCACTATCATCTGGCCCGCACGCTCACCCGACTGGATCGGCGGGCCGAGGCGGCCGAACATTGGCGGGCATTTCTGCATCTGGCGCCACGCAGCCCCTGGGCCGACGAAGCCGAAAGCGCGCTCGCCTCGAACGGCGAAAACCCGTAGCGCACGGCCGTTTCAAACTGGCAAGCGGTTCGCTATTGGAAGGATCGGCAAAGAAAGCGTGTCCCATTCTCGCCGTGGCGCGGCATGAATGTGGTAAGCCAGCGATCGGTGCGGAAAAAGCGAGCAACAACATGCTCCCGTCCCCCGCATCGTCCAGGGCTTGCCCAGTATCACTCCCCACTGCTCCAATAACATCGGGGGGGAGTCTAGAGGCTGGGTAGGATACGCAAGCCGGCGTCATCGGCACCCAAAGATCATCCGACGGGGAGGACATAAGCGATGCGGCCACAGATTTCAGCAGCAAGTCTCCTTTTGGCGACGGTTTGTGTCTGGTCGTTGCTGACCACGGCCACCCAGGCCCAGGACCGCAATCTGGAAGTAACGGCCGTCGCTGGCGAACCGTTCGGCGTGGGCGTCGTCACCCTGGCCATGGGCGAGCAGCCGCTGGGAGCGGAGCCCGACGAAAACCGCCGCGGGATCCGAGGGCGGATCTTGGGCCGCGACGGCGCCGCAATTCGGCGGGGAATTTTCCGCATCCGGAACCTGATTGAGCCTCAGATTCGCCTGATCGGAGACCAGGAAGAACAGGAAGATAGCGAAGGACGCGGGGCCATCCTTCCCGTGGAGGTCGATGAACCCGCCGCCGATTCGACCATCTATCTCGACGATGCCGAAGGTCGTGTGCTGTACCCGGCACAGGCTCGGCCGGGCCGTCGCGGGGTGCGCGGCCTGATTCGTGGGATGCTCGACCGAGACGGCGCCGCACCGGCCGCCACCACGCTGTTTTTCTTGTTCCGCGGCGACGAGCCTTTCAACCTGAAACTGTACTTGCCCGAGGCGTTGGAGGTGCAAGTCACGCCCCGCAGTGATGCTCCATTGCACCGCGAGCTGTTGTCGCGTTGGTGGGAGAGCTACCAGAACGATAGCGGTTTGGCACTGCTGCGTTCTGAACCGGAGTACCCCCGCGTGGTCGAGAACTTTCTGAAGTTCACGCTCGCTCGGCGGTTGAATCTTCCGGCGCCGCGCCAACAGCGGCCTGCCATCCAGGCGGTTGGCCGATTGCTGGGACAGCCTGAAATCGGTTCCGCCTATGCGCCGCTTTCAGGGACTGACGCGCTGAAGGAACGGTTCCAGCGGGAAATCCTGCTGACCGATGCGGCCGAAGCCCCCGCTGACCGGCCGCTCCCGCAACTGCCGCCCGCCCCGGCGGTGGATTGGAAGTCGTTGCTGGTGGAACCGCTGCCTGTCATCAACGGCATCCCCGCGGGCAACGGCGATGCACCGGTTGCGCCTCAAAACGATGCGGAGGCTGCCGGCAGTCTGCCTACCAGCGCGGCTGTCGAACCGGAGGTTGTCATTGAAGAAATGGCCAATTATGTGCCGGAGGAATGCTTCTATCTTCGGTTTGGCAGCTTCGACAACTTCTGGTGGCTGAAGACGCTCACGGACCGGGCCGAGGGCGACCTGGGGGCACTGTTCATCACCTCGGCGGTCAAATACGAAATCAGCCAGCGGATGCAAGACCGGCTGGAAATCCGCGATGTA
>CAZEEG010000145.1:0-12732 GCA_964511065.1 uncultured Pirellulales bacterium
GCGGCAAAATCGGTTCTGGCTCAACCCCTACCAGCACGACGATGGCGTGAAAACCGTCCTCGGCAGCACGGGTAAGTGGAGCGGCGACGACGTATTGACAATCCTGCTTGAGCAGCCGGCCACCGCCCGTTTTCTCACCGCCAAGCTGTTCCGCTACTTTATTACTGAATTAGAACCGCCACCGGCCCGGCTGATTGAACCTCTTGCGGACGAGTATCGGCGGCGCGACTACGATACGGCCTGGCTGCTTGAAACCATGTTGGGCTCCAAGCTGTTTTTCTCGCCGCTGGCCCTGCGCCAGAAGATCAAAGGCCCGGTCGAACTGGCCGTGGGCCTGCTCCGCAGTCTCGAAGGCACCACCAATGCCTATCGCTTGGCCCGCGATGTGGCCGACCTCGGCCAGTCCCTGTTCCAGCCGCCCACGGTGAAAGGTTGGAACGGTGGCCGCGAATGGCTGCACTCAGCGTCAGCGGTCGGGCGGTTGAACCTGGTGTGGTCCTTGGTAAGCGGCTCCGATCGCGAGTACGGCACGAAGTGCGACGTGGCTGCGTTGCTGGGCCGCCAAGGCATCGACACCACGCCAGCGGCCATCGAGCGGTTGTCACTGTTGCTGCTAGGCGAAGCACCGCCGCCAGCCGTGCAGGTGCAATTGGCTGCCGCGGCCAGCGAACGTGGCCAACGTCGTTCAGATGGAGGCCGCCTTCGCTACGCCCGGGTGGTGCAAGCCTTGGCGGCACTTCCAGAGTTTCAACTCGCCTGAGCCAGCACGTCACTATCGCTACGTCGATTTGATCCCGCGTTCAACCTAGCTAGGAGATCGCGACCATGGCCATCACCCGACGCCGCTTTCTGCAAAACATCTTAGGCGGATCGGCACTGCTCTCGGCCGGTTTGACGGCGCCGTCCTTTCTGACCTCCACCGCGCGGCTGCTGGCCGCTCAAGGCCAGTGCGATCACAAGGTGCTGGTCGTTGTGCAGCTATCGGGCGGGAACGATGGCCTCAATACGGTTATCCCTTACCGCGACCCGCTCTATGCCCGCAATCGCGTGTCGCTACGGATTGCATCTGCCAACGTGCTGCCGCTGGCAGACGGCGTCGGACTGCATCCTCAAATGGGCGGCATGGCGGAGCTTTATGAACAAGGGCAACTGGCCGTGGTGCAGGGCGTGGGATACCCGAACCCCAAACGCTCCCATTTTGCGAGCATGGACGTCTGGCACAGTTGCCAGCACGGTGACCTTACAGATAGTGAGCAGGCTGCTCTGGCGCGCACCGGTTGGCTGGGCCGGTCGCTCGATGGTCTGCCGCCTCAGCAGCGCGGCCAGGTGCCAGCCCTGCATCTGGGCAGCGGCGCATTGCCGTTGGCCCTGGTTGCCAGGCAAACCGCGGTGCCTTCCATCGATTCGTTAGACCGCTTTCGACTTCGCTCGCCAGACGGCGGCCTCTCGGCATTGGCCTTGCGCGAGTTTGCGGCTTCGTCGTTACTGGCTGATCCAACAACAGTCGCCGAGGCTGAGCATCCAAACTCGCTGGCTCAGTTCGTGCAGCAAACCACGCTCACGGCATTGGATGCAAGCGACAAGCTGCAAGAGTCGGTCGCGCAGGAGCACGCGGCGGCAGCCTATCCGGCGGTACCATTGGCCGGGAAACTTCGGACCATTGCCCAATTGATCGATGATGGCCTGCCCTGCCGGATTTACTATGTGTCGCTGGGCGGCTTCGATACCCACGCCAACCAGGCCGCGGCCCACGCCCAGTTGTTGGGGCAACTTTCCCAATCGCTGGCGGCTTTCACGGCCGACGTCAAAGCCCGGGGCCACTCCGACCGCGTGCTGGTGATGACGTTCAGTGAGTTTGGCCGCCGAGTGAAAGAGAACGCCAGCGCCGGCACCGATCACGGCTCAGCCGCGCCGATGTTCCTCGCTGGTGGTGCCGTGAAGGCGGGACTCATTGGCCCGCACCCCTCGCTGGAAGACCTCGATGCGGGCGATCTGAAACATCACACCGATTTTCGCCAGATATACGCGGCAATTCTGGACCACTGGCTTAACTGCCCTGCTGCCGAGGTACTGGGCGGAAACTTCAGCCCCGCTGAGGTGCTGAAAATTACATGACCAGCAGGTTGATTGGGTAGAGAGCGGCCACCGTGCGCGGGCGCAATCGGCAAAGTCGTTGCAAAGCAACAGTCCGCGAATTAAAATCGCGTTTGCATTCCTGCTTCTTCACCCGCCCTCGCCTGCTGCCGCATTGGTGGTCTCGCCACACGGGTAGTGTGCCGTGTTTGCTCGGCCGTTCACCATCACGCCTACGCCGCGACGTCGCCGCCTGCTCGGCTGGCTGTCGCTGATGGTGTACTTTGCGGCCACGTTCGGACTGCCGCTGCCTGCCTTGCCGGCCACCGGTCCATTCCCCTGCCAGTCGCACGGTTGCGGTTGCCGCTCCGCCGAGCAGTGTTGGCGGTCATGCTGCTGCTATTCGATGGAAGAAAAGCTGGCCTGGGCGCGCAACAAGGGCGTGGAGCCACCTGACTATGTGGTCGAAGCTGTCGCCGAGAAAAGTTGCTGTTCCTCGCACCGCAAGGCGAAGAACAAGCCTGCGCCGAAGGCTCCGCAGCGCACTTGTTGCTCGGCCAAATCCAGCGACGCCTGTGAGGTTGAAGTCACGATCGAGGTTGCGAATAATCCCGCCTCGTGCTGCTCGGCGCCCCAAGCTCAGCCCGTGAAGCAGATCGCCGAAGCTGGTTCACGCCGCGGCGTGCAATGGTCGCCGGCCTTCAATGTATTTCGCTGCCAAGGACTAGGCTCGGCGTGGATGGCGATTGTGGACGTGATCGCTCCGCCGCCACCACTGCTGGAATGTCATATCGCTCTGCCCTATTGCGGGCGTCTGGCTATCTCGGGTGTGGTTCTCTCAACGGTTGCCTACGCGCCAACCACTCCGCCCGGCTGATCTGTCGTCGGGGAACCCAGTGGACGTGTTGCTATACGCGCCACAGATTGTGCGTGCTTACGCGCGCGTGCCACGGCTCTGTGAGCCGTGCGCTATCCGTCGCGCGTTGTAGCGCCGTCACCGTCCGCACAGCGGACCCTACAGGCTGCGGTTCCCCCCGTCTTATCTCGACATCGTTTTGCCAAGACGTTGATTCATCCAGGCAAGGCCGGTGCGCGCGCGCGTGCTGCGCTAGTGGCACCCGCTGCGCCGTTGTCGCGAAGCTAGAGTTTTTATCCGTCCCACGTGCGGGGCGGAAGGAAGGATCGCCGCAATGACCACGCGTAAAGCATTCACGCTGGTGGAGTTGCTGGTGGTGATCGCCATTATTGGCGTGCTGATTTCGCTGTTGCTGCCGGCTGTTCAGTCAGCCCGCGAGTCAGCACGGCGGACCAACTGCGCCAGCAATCTCCGTCAATTAGGCCTGGCCCTGCACCTGCATGAGGGCCGGCACCAGGTACTTCCCGGTTTGGGCACAAGCAGTCAGCGGAGCTTTTCCATCCAGGCTCGGCTGCTGCCGTTTGTCGAACAGGAGAACCTGCAGAATCTGATCGATTTTGATGAGCCGCTGATGTTGGGTTCCGGCGGCAGCCAATACCTGAACCCGGTACATGCCGCCGTGGCGGCGACTGAGGTGCCACTGTTTTTGTGCCCTAGCGATGGGCCGGTGGTGATGACCGTCCGGCAGATCGACGGCCACCCGCCCGAGACCTGGGCCGGGCTCAACTATATGGCGAATTTGGGCAGCGGTCGTGGGCTGAATTATGACGCCTCGGCCCCAACCGATGGGCTGTTTTACTATGGCTCGCGCGTTGGGTTGGGGGCCGTGACCGACGGCACCGCCTATACCGTGGCGATGACCGAGTCGCTGCGCGGTTCGGAAACGGCCGCGACTTCGCCCGCCGAGGCCAATCCGCAAAAAGGCTATGCCAACTTGAGTACTTGCCTACGGCCCGCCAATCCAGGGTTGGGGCCCGGCGGCCCGCCGGCGATCACCGATCCCGATCTCAAGCAGCTAATCGCCGATTGTGGCTCAGGCTCGGTGTCCAGCGATCGTGGCATGACATGGCTATGGGGCCGGGAGCATCTGACCACCGTTACCGGTTGGCAACCGCCCAACAGTCCTGTCATCGACGTCTCGGCCAATGGCCGCGGTTGGTTGGGCGCGCGAAGCAACCATCCCGGCGGCGTTAATGTGCTGTTTCTGGATGGGCATGTCATGCTGGTTCACGACGCTGTGGACCTGAACCCCTGGCGGGGCGCATTCTCACGCTGCGGCGGTGAATCGGTCTCCGGTTTATAGGCCTCGCAGCCTTCGATATGAAAGTTCCATATCAATCTTTAAGCATCCTATTAAGGAGTTGCATCATGCAGATGGTGAATTATCACATTGTTCAGGATGATACTGCGCATACTTGCCGCAGCTTGAAGCAAAGCATTGCATGGATGGCCGCGGTGCTGCTTGTGTGCGGTGTGCATGCTCGCCCAGCCACGGCGCACGATACCTGGGTCCAAACCAATACCAACGTCGTGCGGGTAGGCGACGTGGTTCACGTCGACCTGATGCTCGGTAATCACGGTAACGATCACCGCGACTTCAAACTGGCCAGCAAGATTACCCTCGATCCGTGTACGTTGGCGGTGCACGCGCCGGGCGGCGAAACGTACGATCTGAAACCGAACGTCATCGACACCGGCTACGCGCCCAAAGAAGGGTATTGGTCAGCGCGGTTTTTGCCTGGCGACCAAGGGTTGCACATAGTCGCCCATACGCTCGATACGCTGCACCGGACCACGCGGGCGATCAAGAGCGGCAAGACTTTCTTCGTCGCCAGCGAAAAGCTTGATGGGCTGCGGCGTGACCAGGCTAGCGACAGCAACCAGGCATGGTTCGCCAAGCCGCTGGGGCACCCGCTGGAGATTGTGCCGACGCAACATCCCGTGCTGGGTGCCGGGCCGGGCGAGCCGATCGCCGTGCAGGTGCTTTACCAGGGCAAACCGCTGGCTGGGGCGCGGGTGTCGTTCATCCCCCGCGGTGCCGTGCTCGCCGAAGGTTTTGACGACCAGTACGAGCGCACCACTGACGACCAGGGCCGCGCTCAGTACACGCCGCGGGAAGGCAACTACGTGCTGGTGGTGGTGCATCATCGCGAGCCTGGGCAACGCGGCGAAGGCTACGACCAGACGAGCTATTCGGCCACGCTGGTGGTGTACGTGCCGCAAGCTTGTCCTTGCTGCGACGAATAAACATCAGCCGCTGTGATAGGCGAACAGGCGGAGCCGGAGCGGGGGCAGGCGTCTTTCCCCCGCTCGGCTCCCGCCGTACACTCAAAACTGTGGCGGCAGGCGGTAAGTCCCGGCTGCCGCCACCGCATGTTGGCGGCGGTTTCATGGCCGCCCAAGCAACGCCTATCGCCGGGATCATCTATGACGATCGAACGACGATTGCCGTCACGTTCGGCAGACCAGCGGCCTCGCTCGCTGCGCGGCCTCGCGCTGGTGTTGTGGGTCGTTGCGGCTGTTGCCACGGTGACGGCCATGCCCGGCTGCGGCGGCTGTTCCCAGGACGACCAGAGCGAACTGGAACGCCGGCTGGCTGAACAAAAGGAGCGCAAGGAAAAGGCCAAGCGCAAGGCACCGTTCGATCTGGAACCGCTGCGAGTCCAGCCAACCGGGTCCGATAGCGTGCTGGTGAGCGCCTTCAAACCGGGCCACTGGACCAGCGCCACGATCCAGGCCATCGCTAACGAAGAGGACTTCGCCGGCCGGCTGATTACCGAGCCGCTCCCGCTGGACGGCATGCCTTATCAGTTGGGCACGTCGCGACCCGCCGTTCTCCCTAAGAGCCAGCCCAAGGACTTGGAGTTAGTGTTTTTTGTGCCGCCCGGCCATCTCAACGCGCGGATCAGCACGCGGCTGTTTGCGCAGAACAGCGATCGCGAACTCGCCCGCCGCGACGAGCCAGCCACGCGCATGCCGGCCCGGCAGTTTCACCTGGTGGTGCTGAGTCCCCAGGGTGAGCGTTATACGTTCTTGAACGCTGCCAAGATGTACACCGTGCGTCCGCCCAGGGACAGTTTTGGCCGAAGCGAGATCAACTACCGGGTGGTGATTCCGACGATCGACCATCGTGTTTCGCTGCCGTCGCACTGGCTCACGTGGACAAGCATCGCCTATATCCTGTGGGACGGGGTGGAGCCATCCTCGCTTTCGCTCGACCAGCAGCAAGCCTTGATTGACTGGCTGCATTGGGGTGGGCAACTGATCATTAGTGGACCGGAGTCGCTTGACCTGCTGCACGGCAGTTTTCTGGCGCCATACCTGCCAGCCACCGCGGCTGCCGATGTGGAACTGGAACCCGCCGACCTGGAAACATTCAACCTGCATTGGACGCGCTGGGGTACGCCGCTCAGCTTGAGTCGCCCATGGCCTGCCAAGCGGCTCCAGGTGACAACTGGCGACGTGCGTACGCTGGCCGAGGCGGATAACGACCTGCCGCTGGTGGTGGATCGCCGCGTGGGGCGAGGCCGCGTGGTGCTCACGGCATTTCGCCTAACACAGCGCGAATTGGCTATCGACGCTTGGCCAAGCTTCGACGGATTCTTCCATAGCTGCTTGCTGGGGCTACCGCCGCGGCGCCTGGTCGCTGATCGCGAGATTCTGGAGTTCGCGCCAGAAGAAGCCGTGCGCGTGCAAGTCGAGCGAGGGTCGCTGACCGCTGCCGAGATCAACAGTCGCCTGCGGATTATGACCCGTGACGTGGATCGCTTGCAAGACAGCGAATGGGCGACGGCGACCGGCGTATCCGATGCTAGCCTGGTGGCCAGCGGCGTTGCCGGTTGGTCGAGCTTCAACGGCGCCGCCCGCGATGCTCGGTTGGCCCTCCGCGAAGCGGCTGGCATCTATATCCCCGAGGCATCGTTCATCGCCAAACTGCTGGGGCTGTATCTGCTGGTGCTGGTGCCGGGCAATTGGCTGGTGTTCCGCCTGCTGGGGCGCGTGGAATGGTGCTGGATCGCTGCTCCAATCATCACGCTGGTATTTGCCCTGGTGGTGGTTCGCGAGGCGCAGCTCGACATTGGCTTTGCCCGGGCTCGGACCGACGTAGCTGTGGTCGAGATGCAAGGCGGTTATCCACGAGCCCACGTCACGCGGTACACGGCGCTCTATACGTCGCTGACGACGGCATATGATCTGTCGTTCGATGATCCCGGGGCGCTGGTGCAACCGTTCCCGCTGTTCACGCTCCAGGAGTTGGCACGCCAACCCCGGCTGGACCTGGCGAGCGTGTACTACCATAGCGATGCGGGCGGCGTAACGCTCGATGGTTTCGAGGTTCGCTCCAACGCCCTGGGCATGTTGCACTGCGAACATACGCTCGACGCGCAGGGTACCATCGAGGCGGTGGCGACTGCCAACGGCAGCTTGGCCGTTCGCAATGGTTCGCGATTTGAGTTGCGCGATGCGGCGGTGATCGACGAAAACGGGCGCGTGGCCTGGCTCGGCGACCTGCCGGCCCACAGCCCTGCCAAACCGCTGGAATTTCGATATGCCAGCTTGGAAGCGTTCCGGGCAGAACATCCCCGGTTTTCGCTGCCCACTGCGCAAGAACCTGCCGGGAAAGCAGACAGTGCCGAGGCTGCCGAACCGCCGGCGGAAGGCGAGCCAACGGCGGAAGAACAGCCAGTGGAAGACGGCGCCGATAACGGCACCACACCAGCGTCTGCAGCGCCCGTGTTGGCTGATGAGAATCCGGTTCCAGTCGGGCTATGGCAACGGTTTGCGTCGCCAGATTCGAAAGATTCCAACTTGATCGGCAGCCTGAGACTGTTGGCGTTCACCGATGAGCCGCTGGCCGGGATGACGGTGGAACCGGCGGCCTCACAGAACCGCCACCTGGCCTTGGTGGTGGTCAACCTGCAATACGCTCCACCGCCGCAGCCTCAGCCTGATAGCATCGAGCGGGTGCTGCAGGAGGCGCTGAGCCGGGTGCGTGCGGCACAGGTCGATGAGGCAGAGCCCTAAACCCGCCAGATGTTGTTCGTGACTGCCGTGCCAGATCGGCCGTTGGCGTTGCTGTATTAATGGGTGTGCTACTACCAATAGCTATGCGCGCATGATTACGCTCACCAATTTCACTAAGGTGTACGGCGAACTGGTCGCCGTTCAGAACCTGAACCTACATATCCAAGCGGGCGAGATCTTTGGCTTCATCGGCCCCAACGGTGCTGGCAAGAGTACCACCATCCGCTTCTTGGCCACCCTGCTGCGGGCGACTTCTGGAGAAGGGACTGTAAACGGCTATAGCGTGACCCGCGAGCCGCTTAGCGTGCGCCGCAGCCTGGGTTATATGCCCGACGCCTTCGGCGTGTACGACGGCATGCGGGTTTGGGAGTTTCTGGACTTTTTTGCCGTGGCGTACGAGGTTCCTAAGAAGCGCCGCAAGCAGGTGATTGGCGAGGTGCTAGAACTGCTGGATCTCACCCACAAGCGCGACGATTTCGTCAATGGCCTGTCACGCGGGATGAAGCAGAGGCTGTGCCTGGCCAAGACCCTGGTCCACGATCCGCCGGTGCTCATCCTGGACGAGCCTGCAAGTGGCCTTGACCCAAGAGCCCGCTTGGAAGTAAAGGCGTTGCTGAAAGAACTGCGGCGGATGGGGAAGACGATTATCATCTCCAGCCACATTCTTTCGGAACTGGCGGACTGCTGCACCTCGATCGGCATCATCGAGCGGGGCCAACTGCTGATGCATGGCCCGATGCAGGACGTTTACCGGCAGATTCGCAAGAATCGCGTGGTCGAGATCCGGTTTGTGGAACACATGGACCGGGGGCTCTCGATCCTGCGCAGTTGCCAGCACCTGCGCAACCTGGAGGTACACGATCACCAGGCTGTTGCCGAATTGCAGACCGACGATTCTGGTGTGGCCGAGCTGTTGGATCAGCTCACGCGCGAAGGTGTGAAACTGCGCTCCTTCGCCGAGAAGGATCCCACGTTGGAAGACGTATTCATGCTGGTCACGAAGGGCCACGTGATCTGAGGGGCAAAGCAACTCTACGATTCCCGCCCGATGTGTGACCGCGACATAAATTAGATTCCATGGCGGTCGCAATGCATGAACACTCATCGGGGTGCGCTACTCTCGTGGAGCAGCGCTTCTGAGGCTGACCGGCTTGCTTCGTAACCCGACGGATTGATCTGCCGGGCGGAATCCATCACCATAGCGGGCAGGGTTTGCTGGAAGGAATGTGCCTGCCGGTGCGGGAGGTGCCCAGCAGGCCCAAAGTCACACGCGATGGTGCCGCCTCCGTATGCCTCGAGTTTTTCAACCCACGTCGCCGACCGCCAGCCGATTCGCAATCGCCGTTTCTGAATACAACCGGCATATTACCGGCAAGCTGCTGGATGGGGCGGTCAGTACGTTGCAGGCGGCTGGCGTAGCCGACAGCGCTATCGATGTCGCGTGGGCGCCCGGCGCGTTTGAGTTGCCGCTCATCGCCCAGCGACTGGCTCAAACCGGCCGCTATGCCGCGGTGCTATGCCTGGGCGCCGTGATTCGCGGCGATACCACGCACGACCAGCACATCAACCGGGCGGTGAGCATGGCGTTCACACAGATCGGCCTGGCCACCGGTGTGCCGGTCCTCTTTGGCGTGCTCACCTGCAACTCGCTGGAGCAGGCAATCCATCGCGCCGGCGGCAACAAAGGCAACAAGGGCCAGGAATGTGCCGAAGCCGCCTTAAAGCTTGCGGGGTTGCTGCCCGTATTGGATGATGAACCCACCGGCGGCTAACCCGCCGCCCAGCCATTAAGCCAACCCACCGCTTGCCCGCCATGTAAGCACTTACCTTGCCTCCTTGGCCCCTAGCGCCGGCCGCAGCGGCCACACACGCAATCCAACCTCATATTCACAGGAAAACGGCACCATGTTGCGCAGCACCGCTCTCGTTTTTTCTGCAGCGTTGTTCGTCGCCACCGCTGGTTGCGGCAACTCCGCCGGCACGCCGGCTGACTCCAGTACGACCGTTGTCGGCGACGCCCCAACGACTGCGGCTGCAAACGCCGGCCAGGTGGATTTGCAGGTGATGGACTACGAGGGCGTACAGAAACTGATCGCCAGCAAGAAGGGCCAGGTGGTCGTGCTCGACTGCTGGAGCACCAGTTGTGGCCCGTGCGTTGAGGAGTTTCCCGGCCTGGTCGCCTTGCACAAGAAGCACGGTGACAAGTTGGCCTGCATCTCGCTGAGCTTCGATTACAACGGCCTGGGCTCCGTGGACGACGTTAAGGGCGACGTGCTGGAGTTCCTTCGCGAGCAGGGTGCCACGTTTGACAACGTCATCTCCAGTGAGGCTGACGAAGAACTGTCGAAGAAGTTTGGCTTTGCCGCCATTCCCGTGGTGTACGTGTACGACCAGGAAGGCAAGCTGGCCAAGCGGTTCGACAACGAAAACGCCGAGACCGAAGAAGACCTGTTTACCTATGAAGACGTTTCGGCACTGGTCGAAGAACTGCTGAAGAAGCAGGGCTAGCTGTCCTGTCCTCGCGGCGCTCTAAATGCCGCGCTACTTAGCAACCGCAGGCGGCCAGCGCAGCTAGCCGGCCGCCTCGACGATATCCAGGTCGATGTGCTGGTACGACTCGCCCGTGCATGGGCAAAGCTCCAGGTGGTAGCGGATCTCGCCCCGCAGCTTTTCCAAGGCTTCTTCCTTGGAACTGCCGGTGGCGTGAACTTCGCCCACGTCGGGCCCGTTGTGGCTGGCTCGCCAGGAACCGTCGCACTGCTGCGCAATATTGCATCGAAACTGCATGGCTATTGCCTCGCTGTTGAAGGTGCTGGATCGCCCCACTTGCAACAGCTTTTGGTGTGCAGCTACGGTGCCAAGCGGCCCGTAGGAATTAATCGGTCTGCGGCAGTACCAGCACCCAGGCAGGACCTGCCCCCACCTCGTACGTGGCAAACCGCTCGAGCTTGCCGGTGGCATCGTCCAAGCGGTAAGCAGCCAGGCGGCCGGAGCCTTGTCCGGCGGCGTAGACGAATCGCCCGGTGGGATCGATGGCGAATTCGCGGGGCGTCTTTTCCGTGGCCGCATGGCCCAGCGGTTTCAGCTTGCCGGTGGTCGCATCCACAGCGTACATCGCCAGGCTATCGTGCCCCCGGTTCGAGGCGTACACGTATCGCCCGCATGGCGTGACCTCGATATCGGCGCACGTGTTCGAGCCGGCGAAGTCGTCCGGCAGCGTCGAAAGCTTTTGCTTCTTCGTTAGCGCGCCGGTCTTGGTGTTGATGTCAAACACGGACACGGTGCTGTCCTTTTCATTGACCACAAACAGCCATGGCTGGCTGGGATGCTGTACGGCGTGCCGCGGCCCGGAACCGGCGGCGGTGGTCGTTTCGTAAGGATCGGCCGGTTCCAGAGTGCCGCTTGAAGTCTGCTGGCGGTAGTGCAGGATCACATCGGAGCCCGTGTTGGGCACGTACACCGATGGCTGTTCGCGCAGCGGCAGAATGCAGTGCGGGTTGGTCTTGGTGGTGAGTACGGAAACCGCTTCGGCATCTACGGTGCCCCGCTCATTCAGGCGATGCACCGCCGCCTTGCCGTCGCGGTAATAGGCCGAGAGCAGGTAACGCTGGCTCGGGTCCACGGCCACGTAGACTGGGTTGCCGGCCACGGTCACGGTGTCGAGCAGTTCTAGCCGTCCAGCAGCCCGATCCACCGCCAGTGTCGAAACGGCCTCCTTGGAACGCACGGCTGCATACAGCCTGGTGCCGGCCGCATTGAGAGCGAGCGAGCCGGGCGATCCCGGCAGTTCCACCTGGCCGTGTGGTTTAAGCTGGCCAGTCTTGCCGTCGCGCTGGAAGATGGCGATGCGGTTCTCGCCGCTGACCGAAACGAACACCCAGGCCGATGCCGCCTGGGACTCGGCTGCCCAGCTTTCTTGGGCGCCCGCCACGCAAGCTAACCACAGTGCAAACGAAACGGCCAACAGCAATAGAGGCAAACGGCGACGCATGGCGGCGAAGGCTCCAACGTGCGAGGGCGAACTGGGGGGAACGCGGGCTTCATGCCTGACTATGGCCCCCAAAGTACCAAGCCCACCTCGCCGCGTCGAGCAACGGTAGTCCAGTCGCTGTGGCTGGTGATCACCGACCCACCGCTTGTTGCGGTTGTTATCGCCCGCGAGCGTTGCCGTTTACAGGCTTTCAGCGGCCGGAGCATCCGGCGAAGGCGCATCGGCCACGGTAGCGATATCGACAGGAGCTGTGGCAGCCGAAGCGAGACCGTCGGCATCTGCCGGCCCGCCAAAGACAGACTCTAAGAACGGGCTGACGTCAGCGATCGAAACAACCGTCATCTTGAACAAACTGGCAATCGCCGAGGCCGTGGTGCGCGATAGATCGGCCAGTACCATGATTGAGCGCGATGGCCCCAGGCCCAGCAGCGATGACATCTTGGCATACTTCTGCACGTACTGCTGGTAGTCGCCTGATTTGACTTCAAACCAGTAAATGTCGTCTTCGCTGGCTACGAGCAGATCGAGTTCAAAGTCGTCACCGTTGGGCAGCGTGATCTGCGCACCTTGCAACACATGGACCGGCCTGCCGGGCCGCGACCAGTTCAAAGCTGACACTACTTCGTTCTTGATGTAGCGCTCGAGCCAGCCGCCGGTAAAGAAGTTAATCGCCCGGGGAAACCGGCTAGGTTCCGCCCGCAACAAGCATTTGGGCGAGCGTTCGTAG
>CAZEEG010000146.1:0-12629 GCA_964511065.1 uncultured Pirellulales bacterium
GTTCGCCGCCGTATTTTTCAAACCATTTCAGGATATAAGCGACTTTCATCATCATGCGGCTGGGGCGGGCGGCGATGTTGTGTGAGGCCTCCGGAACCCGAACCAGCATCGTATCCACCTTGCGCAGCCGCAGCGCCTGGTAGAACTGCTCCGATTCGGAAATGGGTGTCCGGTAATCGGTTTCGCCGGTAATCAACATCGTGGGCGTGGTGACATTGCCTACCAGCGAGAGCGGTGAACGCTCCAGGTAGTGGGCTGCGTGCTCCCAGGGCGGACCGGGAAACCAGTACTGTGTAAAGAACAGGTACAGGTCCGTCGTCAATATGAAACTATACCAATTGATGACCGGCTTCTGGGCCGCGGCCGCTTTGAAACGGCCGGTCTTGCCCACCAGCCACGCGGTGAGGATGCCCCCCCCGCTGCCGCCGGTCACATACAGCCGATGGGGATCGACGTAGCCGCGACCGATCACCTCATCCACCCCGGACATCAAATCCTGGAAATCTCCTTCGGCCGGATACCGGTGATGGATCAGGTCGGCAAAACGCTGCCCATACCCGGTGCTGCCGCGCGGATTGGTATAGAGCACCACATATCCGGCCGCCGCATAAAGCTGGACCTCCATGCTGAACCGGTCGCCGTAGTTGGCAAACGGGCCGCCGTGGATTTCCAGAATCAAGGGATACTTCTTCTTGGGATCAAATCCGGGCGGCTTGACGATCCAGCCTTGCATTTTTTCGTTATCGAACGACGACTGGTACCAGAACATCTCCGTCTCGCCTAATGCCCGCTGGGAGAACAGGTCGGCATTGAGTTGTGTTATCAGCCGCGGAGCCACTGCCGCTTCGCGGACGACGCTGGCGGGCTTGATCTCGCGTTCCGATGCAGAGGCGCGTTGTCCCTGGCCCGGCCGTGCAGCCAGCCGATTGGGCGCGAATTGCACCACGGCCACGTCGGCCGGGTGGTCGGGTGTGGAGTGTGTGTAGGCCACCACGTCGCCGCGGGCAGAGAATCCGTGTACGGAGAACGAACCACTGGCGTAGGGCCGCCCGAGCGTGGTGCCGCCCACGTTTGAGGCCACCGTCTGCACCTCGCCATCCAGGGTGATATAGCCCAACCGCGTCGTCCCCTGGTCGTCAAACTGGAAATACAGGCCGGAGCCATCGGCGTCCCACACGGGGTTGGTCACGTCGCGGTCAAAATCGCCGCTCACCAGGCGACGATCGCTGCCATCGCGCTTCATCACGTACAGGCGGCGGACCTGGTAACCGCGGTGCTGATCGTCGTAGCCGGTGAAGGCAACCAGATCGTCAACGGGGGCAATAGCCGGCGTTTCGTCTGGACCGTCGCGCCGCGTGAGCCTCTTCAGTGTTCCGCCGTTCACGGCGACTTCATAGATTTCACTTTCGCGGGGTTGATGTTCCCAATCGTCGTTGCGATTGGCCGAGAACAACAGCGAACTGCTATCCCGCGACCACGCCAGCGGGCCGTTGTGATGGTACGAACCGGTCGTGAGTTGTCGCGGGGTGCCGCCTGTGGCCGGGACCACGAACACATGCCGGAAGCCTTCTTTTAGGTAGCCCTGCCCATCGGCGCGGTATATGGCGCGGTCGATCACCATGGGCGGATCGGCCCAGTTGGCCGCTGGGGGTTTCTCGGGCAATTCGACCAGCGGCTCCCGCTTCTCCGGCACCAGCATCGTGAAGGCAATCCATTCGTTGTTGTACGACCACGCAAGAGACTCGGGGGCGCTCGGGAGTTGCGCCAACGAAGCCGATTGGCCCGTTGCGGTCCAGAGCACCATCAGTTGGCTCTTGCCGTCCCGGGTGCAGACGTAGGCGACTCGCGTGCCGTCGTGCGACCAGCGAGGGTGGGATTCGTCGCCGTCGCCGGAGGTGAGCGGTTGGAGATTGCTGCCGTCGGTATCCACTTTCCAGAGCCGACTGCGCTGTTTGTCAGTCATCACATCCATACTGTTGCGGACGAAGACCACTTGCTCGCCGCCGGGCGAAACCTGCGGATCGGAAGCGTACTCCAGTTCGAATACGTCCATCCAGGCAAGCGACTTGTCTGGCTTGTGCAGTTTGTCCGGTTCATCGGCCGCGCTGGGCCCCGCGGCCATCACCACCAAGGCCAGGAGGGTCGCAGCCGTCCAGCAAACCGGCCGCAATTCGAGCCACATGGCGAACGTACGCAATGGTCGTAGCATCATGGAATTCTCCCGGGTCAGGCGATGAAGCGATCCGCAAGGCTCGGACGAGGACTCCAACAGTATAGCCACGTCCGGGGGGCTGCGAGATGGCGGCGCCATTGAGTTGGCTGTCGCTGGAAGCCGGACGCCTTTTCGGCCGCGAGGCGAACCATCGCGGGCTTTTGCCCGTAAATGATCGGCGAAACGCGCCTTGCTGCCCGATAGGCAACACGGCCGCATTTGTTTAACCTAATCAGGCGTTGGCGGTCGCCGCCCAGCGATCGCGGGAAGGAGCCGTATCGTCCCTCGTCCCTTACAGATCAGGTAGGCCGTTTATGTCGCAGGAGCCCGCCCCAGGCAAGCAGGTGCTATCCGGTCAAGTGGCGTTGGTGACAGGGGCGGGGCGAGGGATTGGCCGCGGTGTCGCACTGGCCCTGGCCGCGGCCGGCGCCACGGTTGCCGTCAACGATCTGCCTGGTTCCCGAGAATTGCAGGAAACCCTGGACGAGATCCAAGCCGCCGGTGCAACGGCCGTTGCCGTGCCGTGCAACGTGGCCGACCAGGCGGCGGTGGAGGCCATGGTGGAGGAAGTCGTCGCCCGAACCGGGCGGCTGGACATCGCCGTGACCAATGCCGCGTACAGCGATCGCGAACCGTTCCATACGGCGAACATGGACGGTTTTCGCCGCACCGTCGACGTGACGATGTGGGGCGTCTATTACGTCCTGCGGGCGGCGGCCACACACATGATCCGCCGCGGCGTGCGGGGGTCCATCGTTACCATCAGTTCGCCGCACGCCGAGGTCCCGGTGCCCGGCGCGATGGCGTACAATCTCTCGAAGGCGGCCGTGGACCAGATGGCGCGTACCGCAGCCATCGAATTGGTGCGGCACGGCATTCGGGTGAACATTGTCCATCCCGGCTGGATCGACACCCCGGGCGAACGGAAGTTTTTCACCGAGGAGCAGATTGAGCGTTCGGCCGGGCGGCTGCCGATGCGGCGGTTGGGAACGCCGGCTGAGATCGGGCGGGGGGTGGTTTTCCTCTGCGACCCGGCCAGCGAGTATATTACAGGTAGTATGCTGCGGATCGACGGCGGCATCACGCTGCCGTGGTGGTCGTCGGAAGGTTCGGGGGCCCCGCCAGCCTAGATAGCCGGTCCTGCGCCGCAGGCAAGCCCGCTCTCCGGGGAACGGATCGGGCCGCCTCACTCGTCGTAGCGCAGCCAGGTATGACGGGGGGAATGGCCCAGGGTCACTTGGGCTCGCAGCGCCGTCGCGGCGCGGCCGATGGAATCCAGTGCTCGCCAAACTCGTTCGCAACAGATCAACTCATGAGCCAATACCGACTCCCTTGCACGAAGGACAACTGCGAAGGTTCCACGCTGGTCGACGTGAGCCAGGCCGGCCTGACGGTCCCCTGCCCCAAGTGTGGCCACACGCTGGAAGTGCCCACCATCCGTGGGCTGTCGCAGTTGGAGCACGTGGTGACGGATACGCCGGGCAAGGAGCAAGGCAAGTGGGGATTGCCCCAGGCCGTGATGACGGTGGGGGCCTCACTGACCGCACTGTTCCTGGTGCTGGGAATCAGCCTTCTGACGGTGACTCCCTCGCCGCCGGCATCAGCCGAATACAAGCCGCCCACCCCACTGCCGCTCGATACCTCGTTCCTTGAAGCCTATCGCTCCTGGATCGAGGTGGAAAAAGGTCTCCAGCCGCCGCCAGACAGCTTTGAGATTCGGGAGTATCGCCGCCACATGGCTTCTCGGCGCTACTGGGGCATTGCCTCGCTGGTGCTGGCCGGGTTCAGTAGCATTGCCATTGGCATTGGCTGGAGCATGCGCAAGCAGCAATCACACGTTCCGAGTCGCCCTGTTGCAACAGCAGCGACGAGTTCCAGCCGCTGAGCGGCTGCCGCGGCCGTAAAGCACGCAGGTACTGTACGCCGCGTCTGTCTGTCGCCCACCCTCCCAACCTGTCGGGCTCGCCCCACGATGCTTGAGCGTTTCCTGCTACCGCTGCTGTGTCTGCTCTCGTGGGCCGCCTACTCGTGGGACCAGTGGTTTGCCTTCGACCCATTCGTGGCGAGCAGCGGTTGGCTGCTGCCGCTGTTTGCCTGCACGATGTTTGCCATCGGCGCGCTGCTGCCACGCGATGAGATCGTGCAGGTAGCGCGCCGCTGGCCCGCGGTGGTGGCCGGAACGATCATCCAATACACTTCCATGCCGCTGCTGGCCTGGGGGCTCGCCACGGCCTTTGGGCTCACCGGGGCCGACTTCATTGGGGTAGTGCTGGCCGGCTGCGTGCCAGGGGCCATGGCATCCAATGTTCTGACGCTGGTGGCCCGAGGAAATGTCAGCTATTCGGTAAGCCTGACCACCTCGGCGACGCTGCTTTCGCCGCTGGTTGTACCAGCAGCCCTCTGGCTCGCCCTGGGCAACTCAGGCGATTTCCCTCACTTGGAAACCATGTGGACACTCACCTGGACCGTGGTTTTACCCGTCGTGGCCGGCTACCTGGTGGGCGGCCGCTTCTCAGAACATCGGGCCGTGTTTCGCGCCGTGGGCGGCACCTTCGCCAACGCCACCATTTTGTGGATCATTGCCGTGGTGGTTGCCGTGAATCGCGAGCGGCTAGGGCAACTGACCATGCTGCTGCCGCTGGTGCTGCTGTTGCTCAACGTGTTGGGCTATGTGGCCGGATACATAGGCGGCTGTTTACTGCGGATCGATCGTCCCATGCGGCGCGCCCTAACGCTGGAGGTCGGTATGCAAAACGCCGGGCTGGGAAGCACGCTGGCTCTGAGCCTGTTTGCCGCTTCCGCCGGGAACGCCGTGGCACTCGCCCCGGCCCTGTACACGTTTGGCTGCATGATGACCGGGACGATCTTAGCGGCCAGTTGGGCTATGATGGATGACGTGGCGGCCCGCCGCGCTGCCGTTCTCGCCACCGGTACCGTCGGCGCTGCCGAGATGCCGGCGGATAGCGCCGGCCTCGACACGGATCCCACGGCCTGAGGCCCTCTCTCACTCCATCGAAATCATTGCGTCCATGGCCAGGCACGAACAAGACCGAGAAGACCTGCTGGCTGAAGCCAAGGCCCTGGTTGCCCGAGCCGAAATCGTGATCGAAGGCGACGAAGAAGCCATCGTGCTGGGCTTTCGTCGCGACGGCGGTTGCAGCTATTACTTCTCGCCCGAGGAAGTCTACCATTTCAACCCGGCAGGCGAACTGCGCCGGGCCTACTTCAACGGACTGCTGTACAAGGCCGAGGACGGGCGATTGGCTTCGCTCCGCCGTAACCGTACCGAGCACGAAGTCCAACTGCTGCGGCACGACCTCGAAGACGCCGAGCAGGCGGCCTTCATCGACCAGGTGCAACGGCAACTGCACACCCTGCGACAAGCGCTCATCTCGGGCAAATTCCGATTGCTGCGCGAAGTGCTGCCGGAAGCTGCTCCCGATGAGCATCAACGCAGCGTAACGGACCGCGCAGTTGCCTGGCTGGAAGACCGGCAAGTGACCGTAGCGGCCACTGCCAGGGCGTGAACCCAAAATTGGCTCCTGGCACGCAACCGCCCCCTGACCGGGCGGACGGCCTGTGGTCGTCCCACGAGACGCACTACGGCTTGGGAACCCGGTTCAGCGAGTAGTGCGCTTCGCTGGGGAAGAAGGTTCCTTCTTCTGCCAGGTTTTCAAGGCGCAGTTCATACACAAACCCCGGCCGCATGGCATCCAGCCGGATTCGAGCCGACCGGCGATCCGGCGCGAGCGTCACCTCCCGCACCGCGTGCTCCCGGCGGTCCAGGTCACTCCCACCGTAAGCCGGAGTCGATTCGCGGCGGTAGCTGCTGACCCGATAGCTGGAGGGCCTGGCGGCCTTGTCCCCTTGCACCGGTGCGGTGAATTCAATGGTGAAACCGTCGGCTAGGGCGCGCACTTCGGCAATCCCCGGCGGAAGCGGGCCGCTCGGTTCGATGCGCACGATGGAACCGGTATTGGCGCCGCCCCCCCAGGCACTGTCGCGTATGTTGCCCACGTACAAGGCGCCATCAGGAGCCACCTCGCACACCAGCGGCCCCTGGAGAGCCTGCAGTGGGTTTTCGGCCTCGACGCTAAACGGATATGTGGCCCCCTGGTACTGGCCATCCACCCATTCCAGGCTCATGCGAATCAACTTTTGGGTGTCGTATTCGCAGCCAACCAGGTGACCGCTGAACGGTCCAAACGCGTTGTTCTTGCCCTCGGCCACCAGGAAGCACAGCCCGTTGACGCTGCGCGTCCAAGGGTGCGGAATATTGATGGCTGGAGGCGTCAGCGGCGGTTTGAAATCGGGGCGGAACTCCAGCCGGTTGATGAACCCGTACCGCTTGCCTGCTTGCAGGTGGTTCAGTTCGTTGAAGGGGTTGTAGTTACCCTGGTTGTCGGTGGCGAACAAGTCGCCAGTGGGGCTAAGGGCCAGCCCCATCGGAAACCGCAACCCGCCGCAGAGGGCTTCCAGGTCGTACCGCAGTGGGTTGGTGGCATCGGGCGTGCGCGGCACCAGCCGCAGTGCCTGCCCACGGTACTGCGCGGCCGCCTGAGAGCGGTCGTCCTGCTGGCAGGGAATCGCCAGGTAATAGCGGCCCTGCGAATCGCGTGGCAGCCCCACCACCCAGTCGTGATAGTCGGTGGTGTGCCCCCATCCGGAAGCGATGGTTTCGGTCCGCTCCGCAAAACCGTCGCCGTCGCGGTCGATCAATCGCAATAGGGCGTACTTGTTGATGACGTCGACCACGCCCTGCGACGGCGTATCATCTGGCGCGGCCCGCAATCCATACGGGGCGGCAAAATCGTCGGAGAATGGACGCAGTTCGTCCTCCAAGCCATCGCCATCGGTGTCGCGCGCCAGCCACACGCGCCCCTTCAGCGACGATATCACCAGCGACTTGTCGCTCCTCCAGGCCAAGCCGGTGGGCATGATGGCCGGGTCCAGCGGCAACCGCACCGCCTTGAAACCCGGAGCGACATTCAACTCCGCGGCCGGCGGCACGGGCAGCGGTACAGGCTGCTCGCTGTAATAATCGGCCGGTAGCGGTGTGCCATATACGAGGTCGAAATGGACCACGCCTGCGTTCTCATTGGCACCAGCGGGCCGTTCACCGCCGGCTGCGCCTGCGAGAACGCCAACGGCGCCGCGCTCTCCAGCAGGCACGTCCGTCGATATCTTCCAGGGCTGATTCCCGAGCGCTTCCGCATAAGATGCGCCCGCCAGTCCCGTGAGCTGCGCACCTTCAATGCGCGTGTTATTGGCAAGGTGCGGGGCATGGCGTGCCGAAGCGACCTGCAGCGATGCTTGTGGCGGCACGCCTCGCAAATGTACCGTCCATCCGCGAGGAACGCCCGAGACCTCGATGTACCGTCGGAAACCGGTGTCGTTGCCGGTGGCGGCTGACCAGTGGCGAAATTCCTGGGTGACGGTCAACACGGCCGGGTTGCTCAGATCGGGCAGTTGGAACCGAAGCCGGTGCCGGAACCGGATACCGCCATCGACGTGTTCGAACCAATCAAACTCGGTCGGGAATTGGCCGACTAACTGCGGGACAACCGTTACATTGCCGCGCACCAGCAACAGTTCGGAAGCGGCGACCTCGCCCAGAATCTCCGTCGTTTTTTGGCCGGTTTCTTGGGCCGCATCACCACCCTGCTGGGCCGTCTGCGGCATCATAATGACGGTTCCGCCGGGTTCCCAGTACCAGGACTTCCCTCGCGTGTGTTGCCGCGCGGCATCACCCATCCACCAGGCCGCGAGTCGATTCTGTTCCAGATCGAACAGCACGGTGTGACGATTGTGCAGCCCGATCACCAGCGGCTTCACGTACGGGCGTTCGCTCACCTCAAACGCATCGGTCAGCACCACCGCTCGCTCCTGCGCCTCTGGCAGGTTGGTCCTCCGCACGATGCGCACGGGGTTGGGCTTGGGCGGATTGAATTCTTCGAGGTTCAGCACGTGCCACACCGCATGCAGTTGGGTTTCCACCTGGCCATCGAGCACGCCGGAGATCGGGTTCACCACCGACGGCATCTCCATGCGCGGCACAATCCGCGCAGGGTTCGGCATCCAGCGGTCGTACCAACTGCGGCGGATGCGGCGGCCCAACCGGCTCAGGTCCGGCCCCCGCGATTTGAGCTCGACCTTTTCGGGAATGGCCTTGCCGATTTGGTGGCAGCTTGTACAGCCAAAGCCCGACGCCGTCACCAACCGGCCGCCGGCAACCAACAGCGCTTGTTCGTCGAACGCACCGGCCAGGGCGGCGGAGCCATCACCCTCCCCGCCGCTGGGCAATTGGTTGCCGTTGCCGCCGGAGTCGGCTGTGTCTCCGACGCTGTGGCCCTCCTTTTGCGCGGCGGGCCGGGGCGGAATCCGATCCACGGCAATCAGATGATCGACCAGGGTCTCGCGTTCATCATCGGCCAGGTCGAACTTGGGCATCCGAATCGCCAACCAAGGGCGAAGCGGCGGATGACGCAGCGCAATCGCGTCCGCTAGCGCCTCACGATGCAGTTTGTCGCCCACCCCATGCAGCGCCGGCGGCTTCATGCCAGCGATCAGCGGTCCAAGCTCCGGCGACGCCGCCAGCACGGCATCCAGCGAGGGCTCAATGCCAGGTGCCGCATCGCGAGCGTGGCACGCCAGGCAGTTGCGTTCCTCCAGCACCAGACGACCTTGCCATTGGTCTTGCCGGGACGCCTCGCGACCAGATTCCACATGGCGCGCTTCGCGCGGTGATATCTGCAGCGACGGCGATGCCACTTGCTCGTAGAACGCCTGAACGGCTGCCGCCTGCGGCGGCGCCAAGGCATACCGCGGCTGATCTCCCCGGCCATTCCCGCTGTGTGGCGGCGCGATGCAACTTCGGCTCCAGTCGCTATCCCGACCGATCGTCTTAGAAGTCGAGGGAATCGGAGCGAGGAGCGACTCAGGCGGCCGCACGCGATCGCCGGCCGACGGTTCCGGCAACGCATGGCATGCGGCGCACCGATGCGCGCGCACCAGGTCGCGCCCCTTGGCAACCAGGGCATCGCTCGCTGCTGCGGTGCCGTCGCTATGACTGCCGTGCTGCCTGTTGCCAGTTGGCTCTTGCGCGGGCGAATCGCCCAAGCCCGCCAGGTAAAGTGCCAGGTTGGCCCTTTCGTTGGCAGTGAGGCTAAAGACCGGCATGCGGTGATCGGGGTTCAACCTGACCGGGTCGCGGAGCCAGGTTTCGAAGAACGAACTGGGCCGCTTGGCCGCAATCGCCGACAAGTCGCCGCCCCCAAACAGGCCGGCCGTTCCCAAGCCTTCTGCCTGGTGGCACGCCAAGCAGCCAATCGAACGGAATAGTTCGCGGCCGGCTTCTGCCGTTGGCGGCGGCGGCTGTTTGCCGCGCGCCGGTTTCGAAGGCCTTGGAGGTTGCTGTTGTGCGGTCGTGCCAGCCTGGGGTGCCGCTGGCCTGACCGTCAGAAACGCCGCCACCGCCTGCGCCTCTTCGGCCGACAGTTGAAAGTGCGGCATACGCCGGGCCGGCGGTGCTGCGCTATCGGGTGTTTCAGCAGCAGCGCTATTGGGTGCCGCCGCACGGGAAGCATCCCCGCCTTCCTGGGCGGCCGTACCTTGTGTCGTAAGCCATTGGATCAACCAGTCGTGATGCACGTTGCCAGCCAGGTGGGCCAGGGAAGGCCCCGGAATCGGCCGGGCGGGGACATGGCTGAAACCGGTAGCTCCGTGCGTGGCAACCGTACTGTCCGGACCGTGGCACGCCGCGCATCGCAAGGCATGGACCAATCGTTGCCCCTGCTCAAATGCCCGCAAGTTCTCCTGGGGTGGATCATGAAACAGGTATCGGGCGGCCACGGGTTCCAGACGAAACTGCGGACCGCTCCAGTACAACGCGATCCGCGATTGCGGCGCGCTGGGCGCGTAATGCACTTCCAGCGGATGATAGCCGTACGAAAGCTCGATGGGCCGGCAATCGGCCCAACCTTCGGCGGCCAGGTCGCCGTCGAACAGCACTTGTCCCAGCAGGCTCACGCGCAGCCGGCCCGGTGCCGCATACACGTAAAGCCGGTACTCACCGCGAACCATGGTGAATAGCCTACCGGTCCAAGTTGCGCGAAACCGCGAAGCGCTGAGCCGTGCATCGGGAGCGCGGCCCACCCGAGCAAACGCCAATTGATCGTCGATCCGCCGTACCGCCTGCAATCCTTTGGCGGCCGTTCCGCCTGGCAGTGACGGCTTTTCAGCAGCGGTGGTCCCTGTGCTGGGCAGCGGGGTGTACTCCGCCAGCAGGCCGGGCTGCAGGCGTTCCCAAAGCTCTTCTTCGTCCTCGGTTTGGGCGGGCAGTGCCGCCGGCAGCACGAGGCCGATCGTCATAACGGCGAGGAGATACGCACTGCGGCGGATCCATCCGTTGGCGGAAGATATCAGCATCGTCATCAACAGGCAGGTGGCATGGAACGTTACCATCGGCAGTCGGGCGCGGAGGGGCGCCCCCCCTGCGGTCCCCATGGTAACACGGCGGAAGCGATTGCACCCAGTCCGCAATGGGCTCCCTCCGCCGGCGAGGGGGGCCTGTGCGCTGCCTGACCACTGCCAGTGAATCGGGGACAGGCATCGCCACAGCTTGGAGATGCCGAGCCGACTAGGCCGCTTCGGGCCCGGCCGCGGTCGCGGCGTGTTTGGCTTTGCGGTTCTTGGTGGCCCACAGGTTGAGCATTTCCACCCCCAGCGAGAATCCCATGGCAAAGTAGATATAGCCTTTGTTGACGTGCTCGCCCCAGCCCTCGACCACCAGCACCACGCCGATCAACACCAAGAAGGCCAGCGCCAGCATCTTCATGG
Organism: uncultured Pirellulales bacterium; assembly: GCA_964511065.1. Lineage (GTDB taxonomy): Bacteria > Planctomycetota > Planctomycetia > Pirellulales > S012-138 > CALBRZ01. The sequence continues at coordinate 11,051 of CAZEEG010000146.1, forward strand.
AAGGATGGCGGAGAATGAACCGCGAGATCGGGCCGGAAAAGATCAACATCACCAGCACCGCAACGATCACCGCAATCACCATCACCGTAATGCTCACGCCTCGGGTTTCCGGCGTGGTGGGCACCATGCCCACGGCCGTAATCACTGAGTCGAGGCTGAACACCAGGTCGAGCATCAGGATTTGGGCGATCACGCCCGCGAACGATGCCACCTCGCGCTTGGGAGCATGCGGATCGTCGGGGCCTTCAATACGATGGTGAATCTCATACGTGGCTTTCCCAATGAGGAACAGCCCACCGCCCAGCACGATCAAGTTGCTTCCTGAGAAGCTCTTTCCCATCACGGAGAACAGCGGTTGTTGCAGTCCCATGATCCAGCCGATGGCCAGCAGCAAGCCAATTCTCAGGAACATGGCCAGCAGCAAGCCGATGGTGCGCGCCTTCCCTTGCTGCGCCTCTGGCAAACGGCCACAGACAATGGCAATGAACACGATGTTGTCGATGCCCAACACCACTTCCAGCAGTGTCAGCGTGAGCAATGCCAGGAGATATTTCGCTGTGAACAGTTCGGCCGCGTAGAACTGGAGGGTTTCATACATGGTTCGTTGCAGCGCTCCGTGCCGTGAGGACGAGAAGAGATCGCACGGGGGATGATGTTATCGCGCAGCGGCCGCACAGAAAATGAAGTGCCGCGCAATTCCAGGCGGCGCGCACGAGACCAGCCGCCACGCCACCGTTTGGTTGGCGGCGCAGCCTGGCCGCGGATATCCGAACCTGGACTTGGCGCCCGCCTGAGCGCACCAGGCGCGGCGGTGATGCTAAATGCCCAGGTCCTGTTCGTAGCGGCGCAGCAGACCGGGCACGTCGGCCGGAACGATATACACCTTGCCGCGGATTTCCTTGGTTTCGCCCGGCTTCAAGCCGCCAATCCGAAAGTCGCTGTGCAGGCAGGTGATGATTCCCTGGAACAGTTCCTGGTACGGCTTCCAGGCCATGGCCAGAATCTTGGTTTCATCGTCGCTGAAACACCCGATCAGGCCATTGGTCGGCGTATGCGGGTTGAGCGGGCGGGGGTTCACATCCGCGCGGGGCACGCCCGGAGCGGCCCAAACCTGGCCGGGCGTGTACCGGGCTTCCTTCGCCCAATCGCGGGTTGGCATCCGCTCCAGTTTGCCGTCGAGAAAGACAAAGCTCTTTTTCAGGTATTCATACGTCTGCGGGTTCTTGGGGTCGCCCAACCCTGTGAAGGCCCCCACCCGCATGCAGGGCTGCGCCCAATGGGCCTGGGAAGGTTTGTCGGTTGGATTGTGGGCCGTGAGGCGGAAATCCACTTCGTCGTGCGATGCCGTGATGACATGCTTGACGACGACGCCATCCTTCAACCGGCAGGTGAGCCGCAGTTGGTGCCCGTCTTCGCTGGCTTCATCGAGCGTGGTTTCGTGGCCGATGACGGTGTGCTTCACCCAATCCGTGGTGTGGCTGTTGGGGCGGCAATACGCTTCCAGGTAGAGAATCTTGATCTCGCGGCCAGGCACTTGGGGGCCGCTGATGGTGAGCATGTTCTTTTCCCAGTGCAGTTT
>CAZEEG010000147.1:0-12572 GCA_964511065.1 uncultured Pirellulales bacterium
GCACGAACTGATGGAGGACGACCGCGAGGTGTTCGCCCGCGTGCTGCAAACGGCCAGCGATGCCGGGTACTTACCGGCTGATGTACCGGGCCGGGTGGAACTTCAGATCGAGCCGCCCAGCGTGGCCGTTCGCAACGCGCTGGAGGAAGCGCAGGTGGATGAAATCCTGGTCCGCAACGGCGCGATGAGCGTGGCGACCATGGCCCTACGGCACGGCTTGGACCCAGCCAAGGAACTCTCGCTACCAAGCGAGCGGCACCTCCAACCGTCCCGTACCGGCCAGCAGCCATTGCGTGGAGAAACCAGCGGGGGCAGCGCGACCCAAGCGGCCGGCAACTGATCGGCCCTACGGCACGTTGTGCCGGCCTATTCGCCCGGCGCTTCGTGCGGTTGGCGCGCCTGCTTCAACAGGCCGATCAAGCGTTGCAGGCGAGCCTCGCCCAAGTGGCCGAGTTGCCGCTGGTGCATGTCGCGCACCGGATCGGCCAATTCTTCGAGCAGTTGCACGCCGGCCGCGGTCAGACTGATTTCCACCACGCGGCGGTCGCCGTCGCGGCGGCGGCGGGCTACCAGCCCACGGTCCACCAGCTTATCGATCATCCGCGTGATGTCCGGCGCCCTGGAGACCAGCCGCTGCTGCAATTCCAGCGTGGGCACGGCTTCGGGCTGGGCCTCGAACAGTAGCCGCAACAGGTTGTACTGCTGGGCCGAAAGCTGGTGCGGCGCGAACACTTCGTCCTCCAACGCCTTGAGGCGATCGTAAGTCCGCCACAGGTGCAAGAAGGCTTCTTGCTCCGTGGAATCGAACGATGGCTTCGCACTGCACGCCTTGGAAGGATCAGAAGAGGACATGCGATCGTATATAAGTCGTGTGCCGTGGGGCGTCAACACAACGGTGGCTAGCGACCGCCCCCCGACCGCCCGTCTGCGGCCATCGATCGGTCTTGCGCTGCGAGGCTTCCATTGAACTTGCCGAGCCCAGCAGCAGGCACGGCATCGGCTTAGGAGGCTATTGCCGGATGGTCTGCTCGGCTGTGCCGTGACTGTGCGGCCGAATGGCGGTGCGGATCGGTTCTTCGACGACGATCTCGCCTTCCAGCACGGCCGTCGGCGTAACGCCCAAGTCGGCAATCGGGGCCATCGGGGCCGCAGGCTTGCTGGGGACCGCTCGAACGGAAGTCGCCCGCGGTTCTTCCGCCGTAACCGGCCGGGCGGCCCGATCGGGCCGAGCCGGGAACAGGCAGTACACCAGGGCCGGAAAGAATACCGACCAGAAGACAGGCCAGAACCACCGCCGCTGGTGCCAGCCCTCCAGCGGCAGGTCGTCGTCGATTCCCGGCAATTCCGTTTCCGGCGTAAGATCGTGCTGCTGCATCGTGCGAGGCATCCATGCTTGGTTCGGTGCCGCGAGGCCGGCGCCGCATGGCCAATTTCAGGGGGCGCTCCCTGTGAAATTCAGTCGGATGCTATCGCAGCAATCTTGAGCGGCGGATACGTGTTGCCTGAGGTGGCACCGCGCTCTGCCCCGCGCCGCTGGAAGAGTTGACCGCCGTGGTCGAGTGATCGGCCGATGCCGTAGCTGGCATTGCTAGCAGTGCAAGCTATCTTGCCGAGCTAGCTGTGACAGCATCGCGGCCGCCGCCAGCCATCGTGCCTGGCGGCTGGTCCTAACGTTGAGCGGGCTTGGCATCTTGACCGGCGGGTTCCACGCCGCACTCCGGCACCACGGTCACTTGCTTGCCGGTGGCGCTGTTGGGAATGAGGCACAAGAACCGCAGCGGCTCCTCTCCGGTATTGCGAAACTGATGCACATCGCCGGGAGCGATCAGCACCACGTCGCCCGGTTTGAGCGGATGCTCCTGCTCGCCGTGTGCGACCGTGCCGTGGCCTTCCAGCACGTAGATTTCGTGTTCGTAGTCGTGGTGATGGCGAGGAGTGTGGCCGCCGGGAGCCACCTCGAACTGCCGCATGGCGAAGTTGGGCGCGCCGTCGCGCTCGCCCAGCAGCCAGCGAACCTTGCAACCGGCGGCGCCTTCCATCTCGACCGGTTGCAGTTCCACCTGCTGCGACGATTGAACCTTCATCGGCTTCTCTCCTGCTTCACGAATCGATCCGCATTGATCGTTGACATACGCCCGGGCTGCACACACCCAGGATGCACGGCGCCTTTTATCATCATATCGGATTGGCCGGGAAAAGTTCTTGGCTGCCTCCGACGCTTTGCCGCGCGACGCTTTGGCCGAGAGCGTCGCCAGGATGTCGGGTTGCATCGCCGCAACATCCCCTTCAGACACGTTGCCACATCGCGCGCATGCCGCAGTGACGCAGGCTGCTGTTGGCCGCGCGCGAAAGCGCGGCCACGGCGCGATTCCTGCACCCCCCGGACGCGGGCAGATAAGCAGTGGATGCCCGGGACGCTTGGCTCGACTGGCGGCCACACTTCGCAGAACGGCACGGCGGCCGGCGTGCAGCACCGGGGATCGTGGGGTTTTTGTTTTGTGTCTCAATCGTACTGTGCAGGAGAACCGTATGAGAACGCCAACCACCGCCCTGACCGTGGCCTTTGCCGTGCTGTTTGGACTATCGGCGACGAGCGCCCAGCAACCGTCGGCCACTGGGCAGCGGCAGCAAACCGATCGGCAAGCCGGCCAGGCCAACGCCCAGCAGGCCCAAATCCCCAAGATGCTCAAGTCGCTCGACCTGAGCGATGAGCAGGAGCAGCAGATCAAGCAGATTTGTGCCCGATTCGACAATGAGCTCTCCCAGGCCGCCGACAAGTTCGACAAGCTGCACAAGCAGGCCGTGATGCTGGAGGCTGCTTGGGCCTCGGCCTTGGAGAGCCAGATGGATGACACGCAGAAGCAGAAGTTCCGCCAGGAGCGCGAGAAGGCCAAGCGCGAAGGCACCCGCTCCGAGGTGTACTACCGCGGCGAGCCATCCGAAAGCCAGCAACCAGGCCAGCAGCGTCCGCAACCCGAGCGGCAAGGCCAGCCGGCGCAACCCGAGCGGCAGAATCAGCAGGCCCAGCCAGAGAGCCAGCGGCCCGGACAAGCCGCCCGGCCCGCGCAACAAGGCACGCAGCCTACGGCCCAAACCCCAACAGGGCAGGCCTCCGGCCGGTTGCTGATCATCACCATTACGTCGCCGCGGCAGTACTACACGTCGGCCGGGTTGTCGGAAGAACAGCAGCGCAAGTGCGACAAGCTATGCGAGGCCTTCCATCAAGAGATTGGTGCCACGTGGAAACAGCTTCACAGCCTGCATCAACAGATGGTCAAGACAGAGATGGAGAAGATGTCGGCCATCGAGAAAGTGCTGACCAAGGAGCAGCTGGAGCAACTGAAAAAGCAGCACGAGCAGTTCGAGACCAGCATCCAGGATACTTCCACGCCCGACGGCCAATTGGATGCGAAGCCCAACCCCTTTAGGAACAGGAACAATCCCGACAATAATCAAAACTGAGGCCAAGGTGCATCGCATGTAGCTGGGACGCTACCAGACCGGGCGTCGATGCCTGGTCCTCCCCCGGTTGTCTCCCCTGTAGCCGACTCCAAGGATGGAGCCGGCTTTTTCTTGGGGGTTACTGGCTGGCTGGGAGCATCCCGGCAGGTGCAGCGTGCCAACCGCCCCTCTCTCCTGCAAGGCGGGCTGCGTGCCGCGGATCAGGCGGCGGGGGGTGGTTCCGGTCGGGCTGCTGCCGGGGGACGGAATCACTTGGAGGGCCCCCTCTGTTTGACCGTGCTGGTCGGCAGGCGGTCGGCTGAGACGATTTCTTCGCTCTGGTCAAAATCGCGCAGGTAACGAACGCGAATGCCGCCCGACGCGTCTTCGCCCACAACTTGGGCATCGTACGTTTCGCCGCCCCGCACGACGCGCACCTTATCGCCCACGCGGTAGCCGTCGCCAGGCCCAAAGGGTTTGGTGGGGTGACGAAGTTGGTCGGCGTACGGCGTGACGCGCCGGTTGGTCTCGACGAGCCGCGCGACGTAATGTCCGTCCACGGGTTCGACCATGGTGGCCGGCGTCCAGCGGCCTTCGTATTCGACTTCCACCCGGTCGCCTTCTCGAAAGCCTTCCTTGGGAACGGGGAATCGCGGCTTGACGACATCATCAGCGCGAAGCCAATAGCTGTACTCCTGTGGGTCGCGGCCTGGCTGATGCACCCGGTAGGCGCCGGCCAGCACTTCCACCACTGTGGCGTTGTAGATCTGTTGGCCACTCTTGGTCCACACCTGATCGCCCGGCTTGAATTCCATGTTGGAAGTCACGGGATCGTTGGCCGGTTTGGTCTTGCGCATGATTTCCAGCAGCCGCTTGTCCCACCCGTACGTGAAAGGTGCCTCGGAAAAATTCGTCTTGGCCACGGCCTTGTACGTTTCTTCTCCGCAGGCCAGCAGGGCCTGCTCCAACTGGTCCAGATCTACGGTGCTCTTGGAGGCTCTGTCCTTCATGGCGATCGTCAGGGCCTCCGCAACGCCGGGCCGCGATCCAGGCTGCTCCGTCGCCAACACGGTCAGATTACCGAGCACCTGGTTGAGCAGCCTGGTATTCAACGAGGCGAAGTCCCTGTAGGACTGGTCCGTGGTCGCCAGTCGCGTGGCCGCGTCGCACAGCATCTTTTGGATCTTGGGCTGGTCGCCAGCGATGGTCACAAGTTCGGCACCCGTCCAGTAGTTCGGCAGCTTGTCCTCTTCACGGAGCGATCGCGGCCTGGTGTACTCGCTGACGTGGTGATTGCAAACTTCAATCAGCGCATCCACCACCGCCGGAGAATCGGGGCTGATCCGCGCCAGCGCCTGGTAAGCCGCCAGCAGGCGCTGTCCGCGGTAATCCGGCTGGAAAGGCGCCGTCGGCTTCGAATGCTTCACGCAATACGCCACCAGGGCTACCGCCGGCGGCCCCGCCTGTTCGTTGGCCGGCTTGAAACTGGCGTTGATAATGGCCTGCGCCTGTTTGTAATCGCTATCGGCTGGCGTAAAGAGCGCGGCGGCCAGTCGCTCAACCTCGGGATGGAACTTGCGGAACCGCTCACCCGCCAGTTGCCGCAGCCAGTGATCCTCGGGATCGGCGGCGCATTTTGCCAGGTCCTCCAGCGACGGCGACGGGCCCAGCGCGTTGAGCTTGGCGGCGGCCTTGGTGAAGCCTTCGATCTCCTTGCTGGCGCGGTCGGCGGCTTGGCGCACGTCGTTGTTGGAATCGAACTGCAGTTCACCGATCTCCTCGGCAACGCTGGCAGCTTCCGGGCCGCACAAGGCCACGGCGCGGACGGCGTACAGCTTGGAGAAACCAGACAGGTGCGGCTTGAGGATGGCTACCACCTTGGCCCGCTTCGCTGGTTCCGCATGACCTATCTGGCCCAGTGCTTCCGCCGCCTGACGTGCCTCATGTTCCCGTTCGTAAGCGTTCTCCCCTCTCGGCGGGGACTGAATCAGGTACGAAGCCAACAGATCCACCACGCGATCGGAGTCCGGAGCGATGTTACCCAAGGCTTCCAGGCACTCGGAAACGTTGGTCTTGCGATTGAGTTCATGCAGAATGGCCGGCAAGGCACCGCGGCCTTCGCGGCCCATCTGGCCGATGGCGCTCACGGCGTGGCTGCGCGTCCCGGTGCTTTCATCCGTGGCAATGGTCCGCACGTGGGAGTACAGCGCCGGATGCACCTTCTGCAGCGCCAGCAGGGCGGCCCGGCTGACTTCCTTGTTCTCAGACACGGCCCCGGCACACAAGCTTTCGGTCGCGTGCCAGGCTTTTTCGCCTAACTGGGCTGCTTCCTGAATGGCTTTCAGTTGATCTTTGGTCGAGCCTTCGTTGATGTTTTCGACAATGCGCTGGACCTCCGGATCGACCGGCCCATAGGGGTCGTCGGTCTGCGATTGATCTGAATCACCGCTGGAACACCCAGAGCCTGAAACGGTCAGCAGCGCAAGCAGAGCGGTTATGAAGAAATAGCGAAACACGAGTGTGCTCCTGTTACTGGCCTGCCAATGACATGAGAAAAGGTTCGCATCAAGAAGCGGTCTGACGCGGGGGGGCTACAGCTAGGGTACCCGAGGAACCTTCCCCCCCCGAGGTTCCGTCCCCCTCAGCATCACGATCCATCAGACCAATGTCAATTCGCAGCCGGCGCCCGATTTATTGATATTTTCCGCCACATTTTTATGAGGGATGGCTATCCATCGCACTGCACGCTGGCCGCGCGAGGTATTCAAGGAACGGCCAGGGGCTGGCCTGCGCCAAGCCTTTGCTGTGAGAGTTTTATGAATTTGCCATTTTGTCATAAAAAGATAGCCCGCTCGCCCGTTTTCAATAGGGCGCAGCGGGCTACTGTCAAATCTAATTCGTGGCGGCAAGCAAAGGCCACCGACCAGGGCTGGCTGCCGGAATCGACCGTGGCACCTAAGCCATCGTGCCCACGGTGGTGCGGAACCGCGCCAAGGAGATTCCAAAAAAGATGATCCCGATGATGGCCAGTGCTACGAACTGCGGCCAGACCACATCGAAGCCTGCCCCGCGGTACAGCACGCCCTGGGCCAGCATCACAAAATGCGTGGTCGGTGCCCCCAGCATGACATCCTGGACCCAGTCGGGCATGTTCTCGCGCGGCGTTGATCCTCCCGAGAGCATTTGCAGCGGCAACAGAATCAGGATCATCAGCAGGCCAAGTTGCGGCATCGATCGGGCAAACGTACCCAGGAAAATGCCCATCGACGTGGTCGCGAACAGGTGCAGCGTGGTGCCGGCGAGAAACAGCAGCAGCGACCCTTGGATCGGCACGGCCAGCCACCGTTGAACGACCACGTGCAGCGAGAACCCGGCAGCCAGCAGCACCACCAACCCCATCGACCACAGTTTGCTGGCCATGATCTCCAGCGGCGTGATCGGCATGACCAGCAGGTGTTCGAGCGTGCCGCGTTCGCGTTCGCGGATCAGGGCCGCCCCGGTCAGCACGATGGACAGCATCGTGATCTGGTTAATCACCTGCACCACCGCCATGAACCACGAACGGTTCAGTTCCTGGTTGAAGCGGACTCGGGTGACCAAGGCGACCGGCGGTTCGGTCGTGTCGTGATACCGCCGTACGAACGTCTGCACTTCGTCATTGACGATTGCCTGCACGTACCCGCTGCCGGTGAACGCCTGGGCCACGCGGGTGGCATCGACATTCAGTTGGATCGCCGGAGCGCGGCCCGCCAGCACGTCGGTCTGAAACTCGGCCGGGATCACCAGCGCAAAGGTATCCAGCCCGGCATCCATGCGCTCATCCATCTCCGCCTGGGTGATCAACCTGGGAGGCAGGAAGTACGGCGGATAGAAAGCTCCGATGATGCGGCTTGAGAGCGGCGACCGGTCTTCGTCCACAATGGCGATGGGGGCCTTGTTGAGTGTTTCGGGGGCCGAGTTGGCCGCCGTGTACACCGACGCCGTGAACGAGAACACGATGAGGCCCAGCAGGATCGGATCGCGCAGCAGTCCCCACAGTTCCTTCAGACCCAGGTACCAGATATGGTCTGCCCGCATCGCTTAGCCCTCCTGCTTCTTGAGCGCCAACAGGCTCAGGGTGAGCAGCACCGGTACCGATATCGCCAAGGCGAGCAGCGGATATGTCACGTCGCCCGTGTGCAGGCCCTTGGAGAACGTGCCGCGCGAAATCGTGAGAAAGTGGGTGGTCGGATAGATCTGGCCGACCCAGCGGGCTGCTCCCTCCAGCGACGACACCGGATCGATCAGGCCAGAATAGGTTGTGGCCGGCACCATCGTAATCACGGCCGTTCCGAAGATGGCCGCGATCTGGCTGCGCATGAACGTGGAGATCAACAGCCCCATTGAGGTGGATGCCGCCACGTACAGCATCGCGGCCAGCGCCTGCGCCGGGAAACTACCCGTGAACGGCACGCGGAACACGGTCACGGCCAGCGCGGTCAGCAGCAGGTAACTCAGCATCGAGAGCATGATGTAGGGCAGCAGTTTGCCCAGCAGAAATTCCAGCCGGGTGGTCGGCGTGACATAGAAATTGATGATGGAACCCAGTTCCTTCTCGCGGACGACCGAGAGTGCGCCCAGCATGGCCGGGATGAGCATCAACAAAATGGGAATCACCGCCGGCACCATGGCCACGATGCTCTTGACGTCGGGGTTGTAGCGAAAGCGGATTTCAATATCGGCCGGGACGGCATTCGAAGATGCGAGGGGCGCATGCCGCGACTTCTCCGCCAGCCACGAAGCATGCAGGCCCTCCACGTAACCGAGGACCGTTTCGGCCCGCTGGGGCATGGCGCCGTCGATCCATACGCCGATGGCCACCGGCCGGCCCCGCTTGAGATCACGCCCAAAACCAGGCGGAATCTCGATCGCCAGGCTGATCTCACCGGCCCGCATTCGCCGGTCGAGTTCCTCGTAACTGACAAGCGGCGGTTGCTCGAGGAAGTATCGCGAACCACTCACATTCAGCGCGTAGTCGCGACTGGCCGAAGTCTGATCGCGGTCGAGCACGGCGAAGGTCAGGTCCTCCACGTCCATGCTGATGCCGTAGCCCATGATGAACATCAGGATCACGCTACCGGCCAGGGCCAGGGTCAAGCGGATCGGGTCGCGGCTCAGTTCGAGCAGTTCGCGGCGGGCATAGCTGAATAGCCGTCGCAGGCTGAACCGTGGCGCGTTCTCGGACGACCGATCCCCCTGCTGCTGCGGCAGCGGTTCAACCGGCGGGATTTCATCGGCCACCGGCGCTGCTTCGGCCCCGCTGCGCTGTGCCTCAGCGTGCTGCGCCTCGGCGTCCTCCAGGTAGCTGATGAACGCATCTTCAAGCGTGGCCACGCCGCGCTTCTCCACCAGCGCGGCAGGCGTATCGCTTACCAGCACCTTGCCAGCGTGCATCAGCGAGATGCGGTCGCACCGCTGGGCCTCGTTCATGAAGTGGGTCGAAATGAAGATCGTGACACGATCCCGCCGCGACAGTTCGATCAGAAACTGCCAGAACTGGTCGCGCGCCACCGGATCGACGCCCGAAGTCGGCTCATCGAGGATCAACAACTCGGGGTGGTGGATCAGCGCAACGGCCAGCGACAGCCGCTGCCGCAGGCCCAGCGGAAGGTTGCCCGGGAATTCGTCCATCACGCCGGCCAGGTCGAACCGCTCGCCCGCATGTTTTACCCGCTGCGCGATTTCACCATTGGGCACGGCAAACAACCGGGCGTGCAGCACCAGATTTTGCCGCACGGTCAGTTCGCTATAGAGCGAGAAGAACTGCGACATATATCCCACGCGGCGGCGCGTGGCCATGTCGTGGGGATCGACGCGGTTGCCGAAGATCCAGGCCTCGCCTTCACTGACGGGAAGCAACCCCGTCAGCATTTTCATGGTGGTGGTCTTGCCGCAGCCATTGGAGCCCAAGAACCCGAAAATCTCGCCCCGTTCGATGCGAAAGCTCACATCGTCCACGGCCGTGAAATTGCCGAACCGCTTGGTCAGGCCGTGGGCCTCGATGGCAACCTCGCCATCGCCGGCAGGCCGCGGCGGAAGTACCACCCGGGTATGGCCTGCCCGTTTCTCCTCCGGCAGCAAACCGATGAACGCTTCTTCCAGCGACCGGGTACCGCTGCGCTCGAGCAGTTGCTGTGGGGTGCCCGTCGCCAGTACCTTGCCGGCATCCATCGCCACCAGCCAATCGAACTTCGCAGCCTCGTCCATGTAAGCCGTGGCGATGAGCACGCTCATGCCGGGCCGGTTCTCCCGAACATGGTCGATCAACTCCCAGAACTGGCGGCGCGAAAGGGGATCAACCCCCGTGGTTGGCTCGTCCAGGATGAGCAGGTCGGGATCGTGAATCAGCGAGCAGCAGAGGCTGAGCTTCTGCCGCATGCCGCCGGAGAGCTTGCCGGCTGCGCGATCGGCAAACGGATGCAGCCCGGTGGCTCTGAGCAGTTCGTCGATCCGCCGCACGCGCTCGCGGTGGTTGTGACCAAACAGCCGGGCAAAGAAGTCCACGGTTTCGTAGACGGAGAGCGTGGGATACAAATTCCGGCCAAGGCCCTGTGGCATGTAAGCAATGCGTGGGGAAACCTCGCGGCGGAAGTTGGTATCGGCCATGTTGCCGCCCAATACCAGAACTTCGCCCTGTTGGATTCGCCGCGCACCGGCAATCAACGAAAGCATGCTGGATTTGCCCACGCCGTCGGGGCCAATCAGCCCAACCATGCACTGCCCCGGCAGGCTCAGCGTCACATCATCCAGCGCTACCGTCTTGCGATAGCGAAGGCTCACGCCCGAGAGCGTCACCACGGCATCGCCACGGGGGGCCGCTTCGCCCGAATCGGTTTGAGGTAGGGAACTCATGGATGGCGTGTGCGCGTGGCAGACTCACGAGGAACAGGCAACGGCGATGGTCCGCGGCCGCTAGGGCGATTCGGCAGTCGTTTCAAGGTTCTCCGGCAACTTGACCTGCAGTTCGGGCGGCCACGACTTGCGAGGATCAAGCCGCACATAGGCCATGCCCGGCAGCCCCGTCTTCACGCTGCGGATATATCGCTTCAACAGTTCAGGATCGATATGCGCGCGGATGCGAAACATCAGCTTCTGGCGCTCCTCGGCGGTTTCTACCGTCTTGGGCGTGAACTGGGCCACGTCGGCCACAAACGTCACCGTAGCCGGAATGACGTATTGCGGCGCGGCGTCGATGATCAGTCGGGCTTCGCTGCCGATCTGCACGCGCCCCGCCTGCTCGGTAGGAAGAAAGAATGTCATATAGACATCGGACAGGTCCACCATATTGATCACGCTGCCGCCGGCAGGCAGAACCTCGCCCGGATAGGCCACGCGGTACTGTACGCGGCCATCGCGCGGCGAACGCAAGGTACTGTCGTCGATCTCGACGCGCAACCGCTGGATGCGGGCTTCGATGGCTTCGACGTTGGCCTCGGACCCGATGACTTCCGACTTGGCCGTGGCAATGGCGGCGTCGGCACCCGCAACATTGGCCTGCGCCGCCTTGAGTGCGGCCTCGGCCCCAAAGTAGTTGGCCCGGGCCTGATCCAGTTCCTGCTGAGTGCCCACGTTCTGTTCGCGCAACCGCTCCAGGCGCTGCAGGGTGCGGCGGGCGACTTCCAACTCGGCTTCGCGTTGCGCCACCACCGACACGGCGGCCGACTTCTCGCTTTCGCGCTGCACGACATTGCTCTTGGCGGTTTCTACAGCCGTTTTGGCGCGCCGCAGTTCAGCCTCTGCTTCGCGCAGTTGGGCTTCAAGCACGTCCGTATCCATCCGCGCCAGAACCTGCTTGGCGGCGACGAATTCGCCTTCCCGCACCGAAACCTCGACCAGTCGCCCCGGGGTCTTGGTGGCCACGTCGATCTCCACCGCCTCAATCCGGCCGTTGCTGGCGGCGAAACCTTCGGGCAGTCCGTCGGTTTGCGTAGCGCCCCAGGCCAGGTAGGCGAGGACGGCGGCGACTATCACCGCAATCAAGAGCAGCCAGCGCCCTTTCAGCATGATCGGTTCCTTTGACCAGGTCGGTTCAGCGCTCAATCGCGTAGGGTTTGAGTGGCTACGGCCAGCATGGATCATCATCGGCAGTGGGGCTGTCACGCGCCGCTGCTGCGGAAGTAAGGCTTGCCCGCCCCCCGCCTTCCGGCACAGGACGCGTTGGTCATAGCGCACGAGTTTTCATCAGCGTCCGATTTCAAGGGGTCGCCGTCAATTGGCTGCTTGCCGAACCGCGCCGGAGAAGGACGCAGCGATGCCGCGCATCGAAACCTGTTGCGGCAACTTTCATTCCGCTTTGCGCTGGGGCCCGGCCCAGCATGGGATCAGAGCGTGGGCGGGGGGCCGATGCGCCCCTCTAGCGGGCATCCACGGTTGCAGCCGATGCCGGTTGCACCGATCATGGGGGCAACCGGCGGTGGCTGCGTAGAAGTACCTGCCCAGTGATGCTTGCGCTACTGAAGCTGCGGGGGGCCGTCGCCGGAGCATCGTGCTGACTCCGCGCACGGCCAAGGTCGTGGAGCGTGTTGCCTGCTACCGTTGTCTACATGCAACCCAACGTCTTTCAGGTGGAGAAACCGGCCATGAAGAACCAGCAGCCGCGGTCTGCACAGTGGTTGACTCGAGCGGCGCTTGCATGGCTCGGGGCGCTCACCGGGCTTTCGGCCCTGGCCTGCCCTGGCGACTTGCTCATCGCCGCGGAACCAGCCACGGCAAGTGCAGGGCTCCCCTGGGTGCGCATCGCCGATGACGGCCGCTCCTTCGTCCTGGAGCCCTCAGGGCAGCCGTTCATTCCCTGGGGCTTCAACTACGATCACGATCGCGATGGCCGGCTGATCGAAGATTATTGGCTCGACGAATGGGCCACGGTCGAGGAAGACTTCCGCGAGATGCGACAGTTGGGGGCGAACGTTGTCCGCGTCCATCTTCAGTTCGGCCAGTTCATGGACGCCGCCGATCGCCCCAATCAGCGCTCGCTCAAGCAACTCGCTCGGCTACTCCGCCTGGCGGAAGAGTCGGGCCTGTATCTCGATCTCACCGGCTTGGGCTGCTACCACAAGCAGGATGTTCCAGCCTGGTACGACAAGCTGAATGAA